>NZ_JBEOOX010000001.1:0-449179 GCF_040309565.1 Psychrobacter sp. 16-MNA-CIBAN-0192 | reverse complement strand
TCGTCATCAACCATGTCACATTTGTTCATGAATACGACGATGTACGGTACGCCAACCTGACGTGATAGCAAGATGTGTTCACGCGTTTGTGGCATAGGGCCGTCAGTGGCTGATACCACTAAGATTGCGCCGTCCATCTGGGCTGCACCGGTGATCATGTTTTTAACATAATCGGCGTGACCTGGGCAATCGACGTGGGCGTAGTGACGTGATGGGGTGTCATATTCTACGTGTGAGGTGTTGATGGTGATGCCACGGGCTTTTTCTTCTGGTGCTGAGTCAATAGACGCGTAGTCTTTGGCTTCGCCGCCAGAGGTGATTGCAGCTACAGTTGCGATAGCAGCAGTAAGGGTGGTTTTACCATGGTCAACGTGTCCGATGGTGCCGACGTTAACGTGTGGTTTTAAGCGTTCAAACTTGGCCTTTGCCATGAGTATGTCCTTTTTATGGGTGAATCTTTAGTAATCAAAGATTGGTAAATAGCTGTTTGATGGATTAGGATAAGATTCAAACCATCCAACCGTTGGCGCTATGGCTTAACTGACACAATAGCTATGAGTCTGCTACCCTATATGAGCATAGCACTTTATTTTTCAATACAAAATAAGCAAAACAACATAGGTAAAGAGTTACTCACTGGCAGCACTAAAAGGCAACACCTCAGTGTCACCCTTAACTTATCTGTTGCTGTTTGGCATTCTTTATAGTTTTCAATAATGGCATAAAACGTTATAAAGTTCTTAAGATATAAATGGAGCTCATATTGAGAATTGAACTCAAGACCTCTCCCTTACCAAGGGAGTGCTCTACCGCTGAGCTATATGAGCAATACTTTTAACAACTACAATAGACAATCACTTGATTGCAC
Organism: Psychrobacter sp. 16-MNA-CIBAN-0192; assembly: GCF_040309565.1. Lineage (NCBI taxonomy): Bacteria > Pseudomonadati > Pseudomonadota > Gammaproteobacteria > Moraxellales > Moraxellaceae > Psychrobacter > Psychrobacter sp. 16-MNA-CIBAN-0192. The sequence continues at coordinate 448,311 of NZ_JBEOOX010000001.1, read as the reverse complement.
TAAAAAAAATATCACGATACAGCAATAATAACTGACTGTCGTGATGAGTATTGATGGTTTGTGCGATGGTACATATATGGAGCGGGTGGCGGGAATCGAACCCGCGTCATTAGCTTGGAAGGCTAAGGTGTTACCATTATACCACACCCGCATTTACTCTCATCTGGGTTGACTCTAATAAAAAGTCATAAGTTGATAAAGAGTATGCTTGGCGCTAAGACAAGCTTAGAAAAATATGGTGGTGGGGGAAGGATTCGAACCTTCGAAGCTTTCGCGACAGAGTTACAGTCTGTTGGGTTTGACCGCTCCCCAACCCCACCTAGATTGCTTGATATAAAATCACTTTAATTTGAAGCAAATTCATAAAAAGCGACTTTGAAAGAGATGGTGCCGACTGCCGGGATCGAACTGGCGACCTACTGATTACAAGTCAGTTGCTCTACCAACTGAGCTAAGTCGGCTTGTTCTCTCAAAGTGGTGGCTATTCTATCAAATATTTGGTGGAATGCAAGCCTTATTTTTAAATTTATTCACATATATTATAATAAAATTATAACCTATTGATAATACTGGCAATTAATTTATAAGGTGTAAGTATTCAAATAGTCCACAATGTTAAAGGTCGTCTAAATCATTGATTTAACATCGTGGATTTCAACGTATACGCAATCCATCACAAGCCATTTTTACTGCTTTGACCAGCGCCAACGCTTTTTTATTGGTTTCGTCCCATTCCGCTTCAGGTATAGAGTCTGCAACCACGCCTGCGCCTGCTTGAATATGGATTTTGCCACGGCGCATGACCGCAGTACGAATAGCAATAGCCGTATCCATATTGCCATGCCACCCTAGATAACCAACGGCACCGCCAAATACAGTTCGCCGCACCGGTTCGACTTCATCAATAATTTGCATAGCCCTAATTTTAGGCGCACCTGAGAGCGTTCCTGCAGGAAAGGTGGCGCAGAAGACGTCTAAAGCATCTTTATCAGGCAATATATTTCCTTCAACATTCGAGGCGATATGCATCACTTGCGAGTAGCGCTCAATAAACATTTTGTCAGTGACTTTGACGCTGCCATATTCACAGACGCGCCCGATATCATTACGCCCTAAGTCTATGAGCATCAGATGCTCAGCGATCTCTTTGGTATCAGAGAGTAATTCTTGCTCTAATGCCAAGTCTTCTGCTTCATCCTGTCCGCGCTTGCGTGTTCCTGCTAAGGGGCGTACGGTTACTTTACCGTCTTCTATACGCGATAAAATCTCAGGTGAAGCACCGATAATATCAAAACGCTTATGGTCATTTAAGGTGTAGCCGTGCACTAAAAATAGATAAGGAGACGGATTTAAAAAGCGTAGGGCACGATATACTGCTAGTGAATCACCAGTATAGTTGGCAGTCAAACGCTGTGCAGGTACGACCTGCATGACATCGCCTGCTAAAATATAATCCTTGATTTTATTGACATCATTACAGTATTTATCTTGCCCAGTTTGTGATTCAAACTTTGGCGTTGGCATGATTGGCGCACTCAAATCCGGCATTTCTGCCAGCTTATCCTCAATTTTTTGTAGCTCACGGATAGCTGTACTATAACCATCTTCCGCGTTACAGTCGGCATAAACGATGATTGATAAGGTGTTTTCTAAATTATCAAAAACAATCACACTCATAGATAACATGAGCCACATATCGGGCAATGTCATGGGATTAGGGGCGTCTGATAAACCGACACTTGGCTCAATAATTCGCACCATATCATAGCCAAAATAACCAATCAGACCCCCACTAAAGCTGGGTAATGCCGGTACTTCTGTGACCGTTGGCATCTTATACTCTGCCATCAGTTTGCGCAGATAGTCAAAAGGATCACATACAGCATCAATGTGAATACCATCCTCTCTTTTGACCGTCATTATACCGTCAGCATATTGCAAAATAAGGTCACTACCTAGCCCAATCATTGAATATCGTGCCCAGCGCTCACCGCCAACGACCGACTCGAACAGATATGCAGAGCCACTCAAATCTCGTACTTTAGAAAATACCGAAACCGGTGTTTGCGCGTCCATCAAGCGCTTTTTAATCAGTGGCGCATGGGTAAAGCCCTTGGATTTAAAGGCTTGATAGTCTTCAAAAGTCATCATAGTAAACAGTCTCTTAGCACCATATTGGCAGCCGCTGAGTGGTGTCAATATAGTTAGAAAAATCAATACAAGTGAAAAAAATAGAGATTCGAACTCTCATTGCTCATAGAGCAAAAAATAGCGCCCAGCACTTAGCCTGCCAGTATAACAAAACCGACAGGCTTTATTTAACATTAGGGTTACTTGGCGCGTTAACTCGAGGATTATCGGTTATCCATCAAAGTTGACGCGATAGTTACGGATAGTGCTGTAAAGTCTACACCGTTCCTGTATTGAACAGCCATAACGCCAAACCAATGATAATGATGGCAATAAACACCCAAATAAACCAGCTACCGCTCGGTTTTTTCTGAATAGTATTGTGAGTTGCAGGATTATTAATGGCTTGGTCGAGTGCATTGTTGCCCTCAGTACCGATATCACGAGATTGTCCTAAGTTTGCGGTTCCTGAAAATTGTCCGGTCGCTGCTTGCTTAGCACGTAATACGTCAGGGTCAGCTTCTTCTTGTAGCGCTGTGGTGGTTGTTTTATCATGCTCTGGCGTCATTAATGGCTCTGGCTGATGCATAGGTTGCGGCTTGTCTTCCAGCGCTTCTACAACAGGTTCAGAGGTTAATAAATCCGTATCCTGTGAGAATGACTCTGTGTGTACTGGTGCAGTAAAAGACTCATGATTTGCACTTCCTGTTGCTGCCAAAACATCGTTAATAATGGTTTGTTTAACGATAGGCGCGTTGGCATTATAAGCAACAATAGCATTTGCACGGTTCAATGGCTCAACTGGTGCACTGGTAGTAGGATTGGCCACAGCGGTCACATCAGAGGTGTCATCAAATGTAGGCGATACTTTATCCTCTTCACTATTCATCGCATCTACAACAGGCGTCATCTCTTCTGCGAATTTGGTATCGACAGGTTCAATCTCGACTTTTTTAGCACTTTCAATATCATTCGTGCTTACACTATCGACCGCCTCAACATCAACGATTTCAGCATCAGTAATGTTATTGTCATTGAATAGCGTAGCATTTGTCACGCTAGACTCTACGACGTCAGTATCTTCAACGTTACTGTCTACAAAATTGCTATCTGATACTTCCTTATTTACTAAATCACTCTCTACTATTTCTTTGTGCAGTCCTTCATTTTCCATAATGCCCGTATCAATAGCTCCGATGTCCGTCAAATCCGTATCATCTGTTTTCGTGTCAGCTAAATCAGTATCAACGTTAGAGACAGGCTCAGCCAATGTATCTAACGTATTTGGCGCCGCCGCTAAAATAGTGTCTTCTGCTAGCGATTGCTTATTATCAACAGCGGCTAACGGCGTTGTTACCTTTTTGACTTTAAAGGCAAAGCTTGCAAAGGTGACGGTATCATCACTATTTAACAGTTTGGTTTTATTGTTTTCAATACGACTATCATTCACAAATGTGCCATTCGATGAGTCTAAATCTTTGACATATAGTTCGCCATTTAATACGCTTAGTAGCGCATGATTGCGCGAAACTTGCTTGCTGCCGAGTACCACATCATTGTCGCTACCACGCCCGACAGATAAGCTGTCATTCACAGTCAAGCGCAAATCACCCAGCGCTTCAGTTAGGGCATTGAGTTGCCACGTGCTCTTTCCTAACTCACTGCTGTTATCGTTGCCATTGTTATCGCCAGTGCCTGTAAGGTTATTTGAATTATTCATTACGGTCATACTCCTTATTATTAGTAAAAGGATTCCATTTACTATTTTTATTAAAATGATAACAATTTTTGTTGTTATAGTTGATTAAGGGTTTAATTATTTAAAGTCTAACTCTGATTATTTCTTTGCTTTGGTATTGTTATTCTAGCTTTATAAATCTTACGTTATCACTCTTTTTTCCTAGCTGTTATTTAGGTATAAAATTCGGTTTGATAACCGTACGCAGCTTAGTATAAGAAATACTCAGCACTGGCATGCCATACGCATAGGGCCCTATCGCATAATGCTGATATTGAATGTCAACACCCTTATCCGTCAAGGTAATATTATCGCTCAAGGTAAAAGGCCAGTCTTTTTCATAATTAATCACATCTTTATCGACCGTCTTGACCCATGTCTTATACGCGTCATAGGCTAAGGCTTTAAAGCGTGGTTTTTTACCGGCTTGCAACATATCATCTAGGCGTACTTGCTTTTTAGTCAAGGTATCAAAAATCAAATATTCGCTATAAGGCATGCCATGAGCGCCGCCAGTAAAAATATAATTATCAATTTTGAATAGCTCAAAATTATTAACATGCCCGATATAATGCGGTTTAACCATCAGCTCATAACTAAGAACACTGTCATCTGGCAACTCAACAAATTGCGCCGTTACAAAGGCGTCAATAGCTGCCTTAATTACTTTTGCATTACTTGTTGCTTTCACTGGTGCAGATTCGGAAGGCTTACTATTGATAACCAAATAATTAATACGCGCATTGGTAATTTTATTGATCCAATCCTGATTGGTTTTAAGGTAATTAACTTCAATATTGGGACAATTATCACGTTCAATACAGCGCTCTTGAATGGTCTTCGGCAATTCATAATCCAGATATTCGAGATTATTTATTAATGTAGCAGCACTGGCTGATAGACTAACTACGCTTAATATCATAGTGCTTACCAACATACTTAATAAACGTTTACCTTGATATGAAGCGTAAGGCTTCTTCAGCGTTACGGATTCAGTTACCGCTACCTGCTTGATGGTTGGCATAAGATCCTCGCTGACAAACTGATTGGAATATTCATTATTCTACCGTAACTGCTCATATTTATTGTTGAAACACTGTTTGTCTTGTAAGGCATTAGTTATGGTCATAAAACTGGCAACTGATCTTTAAAAACAATCTTATAAAAAGGTCTTTTAAAAAATTCTCCTGTAAAAAACAGTAGACAATAAAAAAGACACGGTAAGCGTGTCTTCTTTAACTATATAAGATAAGCAAGTTATATCAGTTAAGCAGGGAATACTGATATAGCATAAATATTAATGCTCACGAGTATTACTAAAGGTAATCTCTGGATAGCGCTCTTGCATCAATTGTAAGTTAACGCGTGATGGCGCTAGATAAGTTAAATAACCACCACCATCAATTGATAGCTGATCATGGGCTTTACGTTTAAACTTCGCCAGCACCACTTCATCATCACAATGAATCCAGCGTACGGTCGCGATAGACACAGATTCAAAGGTGCATTGTACTTTGTATTCTTCTTTGAGACGATGGGCGACTACTTCAAACTGAAGTACACCCACAGCACCTAAGACTAAATCATTGTTAATCTGCGGCATGAAGACCTGTGTTGCGCCCTCTTCACTTAACTGCTGCAACCCTTTTTGTAAAGCTTTAGACTTAAGTGGGTCACGTAATACCACGCGGCGGAACAATTCAGGGGCAAAATGTGGAATACCGGTAAAGTTTAAATCTTCGCCTTCGGTGAAACTGTCACCAATCGAGATAGTCCCGTGATTGTGCAGACCAATAATATCACCCGGATAAGCTTCTTCTAACGCGGAACGGTCACCTGCCAAAAATGTCAAAGCATCCGCAATACGCACCTCTTTACCGAGACGTACGTGTTTCATTTTCATGCCTTTCTCATATTTGCCTGAGCACACGCGCAAAAAGGCAATGCGGTCACGGTGACGCGGATCCATATTTGCCTGAATTTTAAACACGAAACCTGTAAATCCTAATTCTGTCGCTGCTACTTCTCGCTCCGTAGTCGGATGCGCTTTGGGCGGCGGTGCATACTTCACTAACGTATCAAGCACCATATTGACCCCGAAGTTACCCAGCGCGGTACCGAATAATACCGGCGTCATCTCGCCAGCTAAAAACGCTTCAATACTAAAATCCTCGAGCGCCATTTGCACCAGTTCAAGCGACTCTTCAAATGAGGCAAACATCAACGCACCTAGACGCTCACGGATATCCGGATAATCATAGCCGTCACGGGTTTCGATATCGACAATCTCGCCACCATGACCTTTTTGATAGAAATAGGTTTTATTTTCAGTTAAATGATAAACCCCAACAAAGTCTTGACCCATGCCAATCGGCCAGGTTAAAGGGATACATTTAATCTTCAATACCGCTTCAATCTCACTTAATAGTTCAAGCGGCTCGCGAATTTGGCGATCCAATTTATTTACAAACGAGATAATCGGCGTATCACGCATCCGGCAAACTTCCATCAGCTTGATGGTACGTTCTTCAACGCCTTTTGCCCCATCGACCATCATCAGCGCACTATCAACCGCAGTCAACGTACGATAGGTATCTTCACTGAAATCGGCGTGACCTGGGGTATCAAGAAGATTAACCATATGCTTTTGATACGGGAATTGCATGACAGAGGTGGTGATAGAAATACCACGCTCTTGCTCCATGCTCATCCAGTCTGACGTCGCATGGCGGTCGGTTTTGCGACCCTTAACCTCGCCTACGACCTGAATGGCCTGACCCCATAATAGTAGCTTTTCGGTCATGGTGGTTTTACCGGCATCGGGATGAGAGATGATGGCAAAGGTACGGCGTTTGGCAACCTCACGGTCAAGTTTAGCTTGCGAGAGCTTGGGTGCTGAAAGTTTGGTATCTGCGCTCATAATGAATAACTTATCGTTAAATTTTGGAAGAAAATAGCAGGATTTTATCAAGTATTTTGTATAAAGTTTGGCAGTAGAAGGGGTACATTTTAATGGGCGTATTGTAGCGGATTTATGGTTAAGATGCTATTTTTGCAAGCGATTATCATGACAACTGCATTTAGCTTTATAGGCTAAAATGCTCTAATGAAGGCGCACTTACAAATTAATAGCATGAATTTACTGGCGCTATCTAGACTTAATAGTGTCGTTTGCTATGGTGGCTAAGTTCTGCTTAATGCTGAGCGGTGATTGCTGCTTAGCTGGGCTTACTCTTTATTAATTTTTCACACGCCTTATTTATCAGTTTAGTATCTTATAAAATCAAAAACCATCATCAAGGATTTATTATGAATACATTATACGAAACCAAAGCAACTGTTACCGGTGGACGCGCAGGTAATGCCAGTCTACAAGACAGCGATTTGACCATCAATATGGTTGCACCAGGTTCTGGTAAAGAAGGTAATAACCCAGAGCAACTGTTCGCTATGGGCTACGCAGCTTGCTTTGATGGTGCATTAGGCGCAGTTAAAGGGGCAGAGAAAGCAAAGTTTGATTCGACTACTGAATTATCAGTAGAACTCCTAAAAGGTGATGGTCTTGACTTCAAATTAGCAGCAAAAATTCATGTTATTGCTGAAAATACTGACTTATCTGCTGATGAATTTCAGGCTTTGGTTGAAAAAGCCCATCAAGTTTGCCCATACTCTAAAGCCACACGTGGCAATATCGATGTTGAAGTGACTTCAGAAGTTAAGTAAGCCTTTAATAACAACGATATTTGCAATGATAAAAAGAACTCAGTTAATCTGGGTTCTTTTTTATTGACTAGCGTTTGGATTGGTATACATCACAATACTTAATTCGTTTTATTCGTTCATCATCCATTCGGCACACGGCACTTTTATCGTTATAATGAGGGTATCTTTTTACCCCATACTTGCTGCCTAATACTTGCTGCTCAATATCCGATAAGTGACCTTTTATGACTGTTAACGACCACAACTCGCACTCACCTATTAATCCACATACCTTACCAAACTTTGACTCTATGCCAAATGTGGCAACGATGGATACCACGCATGTGGACAAAAACCAGCCGCCTTTTATTTTAGTCGATGGTTCTTACTATCTGTTTCGCACTTATCATGCCTTACCAAAAACCATGCAAAACTCTCAAGGTCTGATAACCAATGCGATACGTGGCACGCTAAATGCGCTATTAAAGCTGATGCGCCGCTACCACCCGACCCATATGGCGGTCTGTTTCGATACCAAATCACCGACCTTTCGTCATGCGATGTCAGAAGAATATAAAGCCAATCGTCCAAAAATGGATATTGAGCTTGCTGAGCAGATTCCGTATATTCACAGTTTGGTTGCCGCCTTAGGGATTCCCTTACTACGTATCGAAGGCGCAGAAGCGGATGATATTATCGGCACCTTAGCGCATCGTGCCGTTGCCGAAGGTCATCATGTGGTCATCTCAACCGGTGATAAAGACATGGCGCAGCTGGTCAATGATTGCGTCATATTGGAAGACAGCTTTACTGGTAAAATTACTGATAGACAAGGTGTGATTGACAAATTCGGTATCAAGCCTGAGCAGATGATTGATTTTCTTACCCTTATGGGCGACTCCTCTGACGGTATCAAAGGAGTGCCGGGTATTGGTAAAAAAACTGCGATGGAATTGCTCAACGAATACGGCAATATCGACAATATGCTCAAACATATCGGCTTTATTAAAGGGCGTGGGGCAAAAGGTCTTATTGAGCACGCGCATGAAATACCGCTGAATGCACAGCTGGCAACCATTGTGACTGACTTGGATATCGGTCAAGACTGGCACGATTTGAAAATCAATACCGACCCTTGTGCTTATATTGACGAGCTGCGCGCGCTGTATACTGAGCTTGAATTTAGAAATGAGCTGACGTCCCTTGACCACCCTAATCATCCTGCTAATAGTAACGGGCATGGCGCGCAAAGCGTTAAAGACAGTCAAGCGAATACTGAATCACAAGCGCAGATTGCAAAGTCGCTGCAAGCTGGCAAAATAGAAGCTATAAAAAGTAGTCAGAACCAAGATAAAGCATGGCATACCGTACTCGATATGCCTGCCTTTGATAGTTTAATTGAGCAATTAGAAAACTCAGCGCACTTTGTCATTGATACCGAAACGACGAGCGTACATTGGCGTCAAGCTGAATTGGTTGGATTGTCTTTTGCTGTGCAAGCGCACGAAGCCTATTATATTCCACTCACTCATCAGCTAGAAAGTGACGAGCTGACCGCAAAACAGCTCGACCGCAATACGGTACTTGCCTGCCTAAAACCTATTTTAGAAAATCCAAATATCGGAAAAATCGGTCAACATCTTAAGTATGACGCGCATATTCTGAGCCATTATGATATCAACCTTTTAGGTAATATCCATGATAAGCCGAATAACTGGACGATGGATACCATGCTTGCCAGCTATGTGATTAATGCCGCAATTACCCGTCATGGTATGGACGATTTGGCGCGCCATTACTTGCAAACCCAAACCATTAGTTTTGAAGATGTGGCTGGTAAAGGCGCGAAGCAGGTCAGCTTTGATCAAGTGGCGATTGATATCGCTAGCGACTATGCTTGTGAAGATGCTGATATTACCTATCAATTATTCGAGCTGTTTAGTCAAAAACTTGCCGACGATGATAATAATCAGAAATTGCTCCATGAGTTAGAAATTCCAACGGCTGAGATTCTCTGCCAAATGGAAGCTGAAGGTATTTTGATTAAGCGTCCGTTTTTAAATGAGCTCTCCAAGCGTTTTGATGAAGAAATCATTGTGCTGGAACAACGTGCTTATGAGGTTGCTGGTGAAGAATTTAACTTAGCGTCGCCTAAGCAGCTGGGCGAGATGCTCTTTGATAAACTGGGCGTCCCGGGCGGTAAAAAAACCAAGACCGGTCAGTATTCAACCGGCGAAGCGGTACTGTCCAAGATTGACCATCCTCTGGTCGATATTGTTTTAGAATATCGCAGCTTGGCAAAGCTTAAAAACACTTATACTGATGCGCTTGATAATGTTGCAGACCCTATCACTAATCGCGTGCATACCAGCTATCATCAAGCATTGACCAGTACGGGCAGATTGTCTTCTACTGATCCCAATTTACAAAATATTCCGATTCGTACGGCAACGGGGCGTCTGATTCGCCAAGCCTTTATTGCACCAGAAGGTCGCGTGATATTAGCAGCGGATTATTCACAAATTGAGCTGCGTTTGATGGCGCATTTTTCTGGTGATAACAATTTAACCCGCGCCTTTAATGAAGGGCTTGATATTCATACTGCGACGGCAGCTGAAGTCTTAGGCAAAACTATTGAAGAAGTCACCCCTACTGAGCGCCGCAATGCCAAAGCGATTAACTTTGGTCTACTTTACGGTATGAGTGCCTTTGGATTGGCGAAGCAATTGCAGATGAGCCGCGGTGACGCACAAGATTATATCGATATGTATTTTAATCGCTACCCGAGCGTCAAAGTATATATGATAAATACGAGGGCGAGTGCGTATGATAAGGGCTATGTCGAGACGATTCTTGGTCGTAAGCTCTATACGCCTGATATTCATCATAGCAATCGTATGGTTAAACAGGCAGCAGAACGTGCCGCCATTAATGCGCCATTACAAGGCTCAGCTGCCGATATTATTAAGCTGGCGATGATTGCCGTTGATAAGGTGTTGCCCAAAGCACACGCAAAAATGCTGTTACAAGTTCATGATGAATTGGTATTTGAAGTGGATGCGGATAAAGTTACTGACGTAGCTGCGCTGATTACCGAGGCAATGCAAAATGTATTAACGGCTACTGCAGCTGATAAAGGCTGGCAAGTGGATTTTGCCGTACCGTTATTGGTTGAAACAGATAGTGGACAAAACTGGGATGAAGCGCATTAATAATTGCTAATATTGACCAGCGCGCTATTCGACAGACCGCATTAAAACGCTATACTGACTACTTAACTTTTGTTCTTCCCTCTCAATGATTGTTACTTATTAATTGTCACTTACTATAAGGATATTAGGATGAATGTATTAATCACAGGCGCATCGCGCGGTATTGGCTTGGCAACGGCTAAGCGACTACTAGAAAAAGGTCATAGCGTTGGACTGTTCGATATTGATAGCGCTGGGCTTGAACGCGCGCTTAACGATAAGGTATTAAAAAAAGCCAATAAAGACAATCGTATTGTTACCGGTCATTTGGATGTGACTCAGCCTGACGCATGGGATGACGCGATTAAAACCATGATTGATACCTTTGGTGGTATTGATACTCTGGTTAATAACGCTGGAGTTTTGGTCAGTGGCGCATTACCAACGACTGATTTAGATAAGCAATTATCTTTGATTGATATCAACTGTAAAGGCGTGCTGATTGGCTGTCATAAGCTGGCACCGTATCTTGCCGATAGCAAAAACGGCAAAATTATTAACCTATCGTCAGCCTCGGCTATTTATGGTCAGTCTGAAGTTGCGCCTTATGCCGCTAGTAAATTCTTTGTCCGTGGTTTAACGGAAGGGTTAAATATTGAGTACGCTGAGCTGGGTATTAAAGTCATTGATGTCATGCCATTATGGGTGAAATCAGACATGACCAAAGACCTTCATGTCACCAGTATTGATCGTTTAGGCATTAATCTAACGGTTGATGATGTTGCTAAAACCATATGCAGATTAACGTGTCGACCGAATAGTAAAATATCAGGCACACATTACCCAGTTGGTATGCCAGCAAAGGTTTTACAAGGCTTATCACAAATCTCTCCCGATCCAATCATGCGCTTTATCAATAGCAAAATCGGTACTAAGTAAGCGAATTAATTAAACACGATATTGCTTCCAGTAATATTAAAAAATGCTAAGCAACTATTTAAACGGCTACCTTATATCGATAGCCGTTTTTTTATTTATAGAACGAACCTGCCTCTTACATTTTTTTAACATGATGTGACACCTTACTACTAGTGACCAGCCACATAACCATGCAAACTAAAAGCCAGTTTAGTTTGCACTTAATAATTAAAACAAAGGAATATATCATGGATCATTCAGAAATCCCGTTGCCAGAAGAGATGGAACGTATCGACGACAATGATGAGCAGGAAAATAATCAGCAAGCCATCGATTTAGACAATCCGATGCTACACATTATCGACGATAATGACAATATAGATAATTCGGAAGGGTTTAGTAATTCGCAAGCTGGGAGTGATGCGGTAGATGGGCTGACGCCAATGCATCGCCAAAATATCGACGAGTCACGTATTGATGAGATTTTAGTAGAAGACAATTTAGATGATATTGACTATCCAGATATTGTGGATATCGCCGATAGAGATGCGGCTAGATATAGCAATGATGATGATTTATAATTTATTTATCAGAGTAAAAATTTAAAAAAAAGCACGATTATTTATTATAATCGTGCTTTTTTAATGGCTAATTTTCAGCTTATATTTTTCAGATAGATTTTGTACTCAACTATACCCAGCCATCAAGCGTGCCTGCCCAGCCTTTGACCAGTGGTGTCGCCAACGCTGCTATCAAATCAATATGCGCCTCATCCATATTTAGCGCTGGAATATAGTGATATTCTTTGCCCCCTGCATGAATAAAGGTTTCGCGGTTTTCAATTGCCAATTCTTCTAACGTCTCTAAGCAATCCGCTGAGAACGCTGGGCTGATAATTTGCACAGAATTGACCCCTGATTCGCCCCACTCTTTTAATACCACATCGGTATACGGCTTAATCCATTCTTGCTTACCAAAGCGCGACTGAAAGCTGATAATCCATTCATCGTCATTCAGACCTAACGCATGCGCAACTTGGGCTGCCGTACATTTACAACGCTGCGGATATGGATCGCCTTTATCAGCATACGGTTGCGGAATACCATGAAAGCTAAACATGAGTTTTTCAGGCTTACCGTGTGTGGCTTGAAAGCGGCGAATACTATCGGCTAATGCTTTAATATATAGCGGATGGGCAAAGTAATCTTTGACCACTGTCATATTAGGCAAGTTACGCTGCTTTAATGACCATTTGGTGATGGCATCGTAAACCGCCCCTGTTGACGTTGCAGAATATTGCGGAAATAGCGGCAACATTACAAAGTGATCAACGCCCTCGCTACGCAGTTTGTCCATTACGTCAGGCAAACCTGGATTGCCATAGCTCATCGCTGGATGCACAGAAACGCGAAACGGTGCAGCAGTTTCGGTAAGGCGCGACTGCAAGAGCTCGACTTGACCATTCAAAATATTGCGCATGGGTGAATCACCATCCCAAATACTGGCATACGCGGCTGCTACTCGTTTTGGACGGCTTGGCAGCACAAATAAATTAAGAATAATCGCCCATAAAAACTGCGGAATCTCAATAACGCGTGGATCTGACAAAAACTGGCGCAAATAACGGCGTACCGCAGGCGCAGTTGGCTCATCAGGCGTACCAAGATTAATTAATAACACGGCAATGCGTGGGGGCAATTTAGGTTTCATAGTGGCAAATTTTATAGGAAGTTATGGGATAGATGGATATAAATATAAAGGCGGTGGCAGATAAAAATAGCGAGCTGGTTATTAAGTCTTTATTCACAGCTTTTAACTTAAATTAATTGCTATTTCCTAAGTTTTTTTATCATAAAGCCCGTTAGTGTAGCATTTTATCTACGCGACACGCAGCGCTAAAGTGGCGCTCATACAATTTGATACGATATAAAAATCTGATAGCAAAATTGCCTTGAGATAAAGTCGGGTCTGAAGGTTGTGCTCATCCACGCATCGCCCTACAATAGGCAAACATAGCGTATTGGCATCTTGCCTTTTTGCGTATATTTTATTGATGACTGTCGTCTTTCGAGGTAGCTTTGAGTTCACGTTCTGATATCACCAGTGACCCATCCCACAATGATATAGTGGTCGATTCTGTCGTCGGCTCAGTGGGCATTGTCACTCCCCAAACCTTTCATTTTAGCGAGCCCTTAACCTTAGAGTGCAACCGTGTTTTGCCCACCTTTGATTTGGTAATAGAGACCTATGGCACGTTAAATGCGGACAAATCTAACGCTATTTTGATATGTCATGCCCTCTCAGGCAGCCATCATGCTGCTGGTATTCATCACGCTGACGATAAAAAAGCAGGCTGGTGGGACAATATGATAGGTCCTAATAAAGCCATTGATACCAAGCGTTTTTTTGTAGTTTGTGTCAATAACATTGGCAGCTGTTTTGGCTCAACGGGTCCAACCACCATCAATCCTGACAGTATCACCAATGGCGGTACGCCACGCGCTTATGGTCCAGATTTTCCATTGGTCACCATTAAAGACTGGGTAAAAACCCAAGCCATGCTTTCAGACCGCTTAGGCATTGAAGTTTGGCATGCGATTGTGGGCGGCTCTATGGGCGGTATGCAAGCACTGCAATGGTCGGTTGATTATCCTGAACGCCTAAAGCGCTGCGTAGTGATTGCCAGTACGCCTAAGTTATCTGCACAAAATATCGCCTTTAATGAGGTAGCGCGCCAGTCGATTTTATCCGATCCTGACTTTAAAGAAGGACGCTATTTGCAAGCCGGCACTTACCCAAGACGCGGTTTAATATTGGCGCGCATGGTGGGTCATATCACTTATCTGACCGATAGCGCGATGAAAGCTAAATTTGGTCGTGATTTAAAATCGGGCAAATTTATGTACGGCTATGATGCTGAGTTTCAAGTCGAAAGCTACTTGCGTTATCAAGGCGAGCGCTTTAGTAAAAACTTCGATGCCAATACCTATTTACTGATGACCAAAGCGCTGGATTACTTTGACCCTACGCGTGATAGCGCGTTAACGCCTGAGCTAGACATTGAATTAACATCTAAAGTAGAACAAGAAGCTGACCTTCTAGCCAATGCGGAAAATTCTACTTATGATGATAATAGTAGCAATGCTAATGCACATAGTGAGTTAAAAGCTGCCTTTGCCCATACTCAATGTCAGTATTTGGTGGTGTCGTTTACCACGGATTGGCGCTTTGCGCCTGAACGCTCAGAAGAAATCGTCGATGCACTGATGGCAGTTAATAAACCGGTCAGCTATATCAATGTCGATGCACCGCATGGTCATGACTCATTTTTGTTTGATATTCCGCGCTATATGGGCGCAATAAAAGGCTTTTTAACCGCGCCCTTTATGAATAGCAGTAATGGTAATTATCAAAATAATGGTCAAGGGCAACGCGCAGCACAGACAGCAGTAACAGGAGAACGCTCGTGAGAATGGATCATCAACTAGCGGAACGCTGGATTGCGCCGCACACGCAAGTGCTTGATTTAGGCTGTGGTAATGGCGAGCTATTGGCGCATTTGCAACAAAAACTAGGCGTTCGCGGCTACGGACTAGAGATTGACGAAGAAAAAATCAACGAAGCTATCGGCAATGGTCTGTCCATTATCGAACAAGACCTCAATGATGGACTCAGTCGCTTTGCTGACAATAGCTTTGATACGGTAGTGATGGCACGCGCCCTACAAGCGGTTAAATCACCCGATACCTTGCTGCTTGATATGTTGCGCGTTGGGCGTGAAGCGATTATCACCTTTCCAAACTTTGCACATTGGCAAAACCGTCTGCATCTGGGATTAAAGGGCATGATGCCGGTCTCAGAAGCCCTACCATATGAATGGTATGACACACCCAACATTCATCTGTGTACCTTTAAAGATTTTGAGAAGCTATGCGCTCAGCATGATATTGATATTATTAATCGCTTTGCCGTTAGCGATTCGCCTCGAGGTCATTCAACGCTTATGAATACTTTAATACGCCAAGCGCCTAACCTGCTCGCTGATGTTGCCATTTATCGTGTTACTAAGCGTCCTCGCACTTCAGCTTGCTGACTTTACATCATTTGTATTATTATTCTTACACGTTAGTAACTGTATGATAATAATACGAACTTTCAAGTATATTTCTCTATTATCTGATGTAATTAGTATTTGAGTTTGGTAAGTGTGAGTGGTAAGCTAGCAAAATCGTGTTCAGTACACGATTGTTTTTATCCATTGATTTAGTGTTCTTAATCAGCTTGCTCTTGTTTTAATCATTATGCTGCTTTAAGAATATTACAGATTGGGTAATTTTTTATGCTTAATATTTGTATTGTCTTGCTTTAGTACGCCTAAATATAGACTTAAAAATTTATTACCTTAACATCGCCTTGCTTGCCTTTACCCCTTGCTTATTTACTCCCTACTCTTGGAGCCACTATGAAATTATTGAAAGCCGCCTTGTTCACAGCTGTTTTTTCTTGTGCCGGTCTGGCAAATGCAGACTTAGTGGCAAACGTGCCATTGGATACGTCACGTTTTGAGATTATGAATGTAAGTGAGCTCACGGCACGTGCCAACCAAGGTAATGACCATGCCCAGTTCTATTTGGCAAAACGCCTGCAAAAAGGGCAAGGCATCACTCAAGACACGCAAAAAGCCATTCAATGGTATACGCGTGCAGCAGAACAAGGCGTTGCCCCTGCCCAGCTCAATCTTGGTATCATGTATTTGCGCGGTGAAGGTGTACAGCCAAATATTCAGAATGCCCGTAAGTGGTTAGAAAAAGCGGCGATGCGCGGTGACAATCGTGCCAGTTATACTCTAGCACTGCTTGATGAGAAACAAAGAAACTTGGTTGATGCCTATAAATGGTATGACTTAGCAGCACGTGATGGCATGTTAGACGATAAAGTACGCAGTAAAGCACGCGGTAAAATCGGACAATTAGCGCTTAACTTATCAAACTCAGACATCATTAGCGCCCGTACTCAAGCGGATCGCTGGTTCCAAAATAAATAAGTCAGTCATTAACTAACTAGTTATTTTTGATTAATAAAAAACTCAGTAATCAGCTGGGTTTTTTTATTTTTATAACAGTATGCAAAGTTCCTATCTATATATAAATATCCAAAAATCACCTAAAATTTGCTACACTGCACAAGCACTTTACCAATTCCACAATTGCACCAATGTTATAACCCAGTTCTTAAACTAACCAACGATTGCACTAGGTTTACGACTTAGCTCGCAGGAGAATCCGATGACTACCTCTGTAAATAACAGCCAAGCTGCTAGCAATAAAGCAGCACCAAGCCATGCCAGCGAATACGACAGCACGACCAATAATATCGTCGTCGCTGCTCTATATAAATTTACCCGCTTTGCAGATTTTGAGCAGTATCGCGAGCCAATATTAAATACCATGCTCAACAATGAAGTTAAAGGCACGTTATTAATCGCCGCCGAAGGTATCAATGGCACAATTTCTGGCACACGCCAAGGCATTGATACGGTACTTGACTATCTACGTACTATCGAAGCCATCGGTAGCTTTGTATTTAAAGAGTCTTATACCAGCGAGCAGCCGTTTTATCGCACTAAGGTGAAGCTTAAAAAAGAAATCGTCACCATGGGCGTTGAAAATATTGACCCATTACAATCGGTTGGGCGTTATGTTAAGCCGAGTGACTGGAATGCGCTTATCTCTGACCCAGACGTTATCTTGATTGATACCCGAAATGATTACGAAGTGCAGATTGGCACTTTTAAAAATGCGGTCAATCCAAAAACAGAAACCTTTCGCGAATTCCCTGAATATGTGGCAAAAGAGCTCGACCCCAACAAACATAAAAAAGTCGCCATGTTCTGTACTGGTGGCATCCGCTGTGAAAAATCAACGGCATTTATGCGCGAGCAAGGCTTTGACGAGGTATATCATTTAGAAGGTGGTATTTTAAAATACCTAGAAGAAGTACCGGTTACCGAATCCATGTGGGAAGGCGATTGCTTCGTTTTTGATAATCGCGTCTCGGTCAATCATAACCTAGAAAAAGGCGAATACGACCAATGTTTTGCTTGCCGGATGCCGATTACGGTCGCGAATCAGCAAAGCCCTGCTTATATTAAAGGTGAATCGTGTCCGCATTGTATTGATAAAGCCACCGATGAGCAAAAAGCACGCTTTCGTGAGCGTGAGCACCAGATGCAACTGGCGAAAAAACGTGGCGAAACGCATATTGGTAGCGATGTGATTGACGTCATTGAAAAACGCAAAGCCGCTAAAGTCGAAGCACGACGTTTGGCAGATGCCGCTAATAAAGTGAAGGTTAAGTAACCTTAATTTACCAAACTTACTACTGTGAAATTCATATATACTCCATAAAAAAGAGATGCCTAGGCATCTCTTTTTTATTCATTATTCTGGCAACTATTTAGCTACCACGATAAGTGCTATAACCGTACGGTGACAAAGTAATTGGCACATGGTAATGATTATCACCTTTAATATTGAAATTCACTTCAACATACGGGTAAAAAGACTCTAGACCTTGGCTACGGAAATAAGGGGTTGTCTCAAAGATAAGCTTATAAACGCCATCATTATTGACATTACCTTCGTTCGATAAAAACTCACCAATACGACCATTTTCTGAGGTTTTTTTAGTATCAAGTAACTTCCAAACACCATTAACTTGTTTCATCAAGCGCACATCAACGTTTGGCGCAGGTTTGCCTGTACTGATATCAAGAATATGACTTGATAACTGATGAGTCTGTTGATCCGCAGCATAGCTGGCAGTAGCAGTCATGGCTAATACGCCACCGAATGCCGCTGCTTGGAGCAATTTCATTTTCATAAAGCGTCCTTTTGTTTTATTAAACTTCTATTTTATTCAATGAGTTATAAAAAATGCATAAGTTATAGATTACGTGTTTATCAGAGCACACATAGCATATACATTAAAATAGCATATTTATCCTAGCTGTCATTGCTAGGCACATAAGCTTAATTCGGGTTTCAGCTTTGTAGTATAAATTATCAAAGTCATATCATAGTAAAGAAAATGTTAACATAGCCTATTAAATGTACAAAGAATGTAATAGTAGCTATCAGCTTTCGACAACCTAAAAAAATTAGCCAAAAAAATAGCAGGCAATTCTAAAAACCGCCTGCTATTACTAACAAATTTAGTAAGTCTAGATTAAATAATGCTGGGCTACTTTATCTGTCTAAATTTAATATTGAAACTAAGATTATCGCTTTCGTCATTAGTACAAAATACGCACGCGAATAGTCTCACTAACGTCTTTTAGCTGGTCAAGCGCAGCACTTGAGTCATGATAGTCGACATCCATCATTAAGTAACCGATGTTGCCTTCAGTCATCAGGCTTTGCGCTAAAATATTGATATGAGCATCGGCAAATAGACGATTCACTTGTGATAATACGCCCGGCACGTTATGGTGAATATGCAAAAGACGATGCGTCCCTTCTTTGAATGGGATAGAAATCTCTGGGAAATTCACTGCCGTTACCGTATCGCCTTGGTCAGAATAACGAACGAATTTTTCTGCGACCTCTAAGCCAATATTTGCCTGTGCTTCTTGGGTTGAGCCGCCGATATGCGGGGTTAAGATGACATTGTCAAATTTACGCAGTGGTGATTCAAACTCTTCGTCAGCAGACTTTGGCTCTTTTGGGAATACATCAATGGCAGCACCCAAAATTTTACCTGATTCAAGCGCTGCTGCTAAATCATTAATCTCAACACACGTTCCGCGAGCGGCATTAATAAAATAGCTGCCCTCTTTCATCTGCGCAAATTGCGCCGCTTTCATCATATAGCGCGTGCTTGGCTCATCAGGCACATGCAAGGTGACGATATCAGCTTTATTTAATAATTCCTCTAAGCTGCCCACTTGACTGGCATTACCCAGTGGCAATTTAGTAATCACATCATGATAAATGACTTTCATACCGAAGCTTTCCGCCAAGACAGACAGCTGTGAGCCGATAGAACCATAGCCGACAATACCGATGGTTTTACCGCGTACTTCATGTGAATTTTTTGCCGATTTCCCCCAACCGCCGCGATGTACGGTGGCGCTTTTTTCAGGAATACCGCGATATAGCATAATCGCTTCGGCGAGTACCAATTCGGCAACCGAGCGCGTATTAGAATAAGGGGCATTAAAAACCGGAATCGCCAGCTCACGCGCTGCATCAAGATCTACTTGATTGGTGCCAATACAAAAACAACCAATACCAATCAGCTTTGGTGCCTGCTCGAGCACTTCACGGGTCAGTTGCGTTCGTGAACGAATACCAACAAAATGAGCGTCTTTTAATTTCTCGATAAGCTCATCTTGATCAAGGGCATGGCTAAGCGATTCAATATTATTATAACCGGCAGCTTGCAACACTTTTGCAGCGTTCTCATGCAGCCCTTCAAGTAATAAAAAACGGATTTTGTCTTTTTCTAATGATAATGCCATATGAGATCTGTCCTATAACTATTTTATTAATAGCCTGCAATGAATAAAACGAGAATGAGCTTTTTATCTTACACAAAATTTAGCCTAGATGGGGAATATCCTAAAAAATAAATACTTACTATTTGGTGTGATAATAATACGTTTTATATCACTATCATCGTATATACAGATTAATTAGCCTGCTCTATTCGCTAGGAGCATATAGCGCTTCTCGATTTTATTTTATAAAGTAAAGGGTGCGCGATTCTGTATTCAGACAATAATGACCATTAGTGTTATATTTATCACGTATATTGCTACTCAGCATCTAAAAATTCAGCTTTCTCACTGAGACTATCATGACTGCACCCATTACTGCTAATAATACCACCGCTGTTCAAGCCATCCTCGATAGCTTGGTGACTCAATATCAATTTGACCCCACTCAAATCCGCACCGACCTTGAAAGCCTTGAGCACTGGGGTAAAGACTGGACTAAACACTTTGCGCCATCGCCAAGTGCCATTGTCTTTCCCAAGACTACTGAACAAGTTCAAGCCTTAGTCCTCTTGGCAAATGAGCATCTTGTTGTCTTAACACCCAGTGGTGGACGTACCGGACTATCAGCTGGAGCCGTTGCCGCCAATGGCGAGATTGTCGTTAGCATGGACAAGATGAATAACATCGGCACCTTCTATCCTGCTGATCGTATGGTTGAAATTGAAGCCGGTGTTATTACTCAGCAGTTGCAACAGTTTGCGGAATCTAAAGACCTCTACTATCCCGTCGACTTTGCTTCAGCAGGGTCCAGTCAAATGGGTGGTAATATCGGCACCAATGCGGGTGGTATTAAAGTCATTCGTTATGGCATGACCCGACAATGGATTATGGGGCTAACTGTCGTGACCGGTAAAGGCGATATTCTGCATCTGAATCGAGGTATGGTGAAGAATGCCACCGGATATGATTTACGTCACTTATTTATCGGTAGTGAAGGCACCTTAGGTTTAGTCACTCATGCACAGATTAAGCTAGAGCGTCCACCACAAGACTTAACGGTCATGGTGCTGGGGATGGATAACTTCTCTGATGTGATGAATGTATTGTCGGCATTTCAAGCCAAGATTGACCTCACCGCCTTTGAGTTCTTTGATAGCGTGGCGATTGATAAGCTGATGGCGCATGGTCAAGTACAAGAACCGTTTGAGTCGCGTCCCAAATTTTATACCTTGTTAGAGTTTGAAGCGCCGTATGAGCCGATTATGGATAAAGCCATGGCTATCTTTGAAGAGTGTATGGAACAAGGCTGGGTAGTCGATGGGGTGATGAGCCAAAGCATTGCCCAAGCGCAAGAGTTATGGAAGCTGCGTGAGCATATCTCAGAGACCATTTCAGTGTTCACACCCTATAAGAATGATGTGTCGGTATTAATTACTCATGTACCGGACTTTATCAATGACATTGATACCATTGTTAGCAATAACTACCCAGATTTTGAGGTGTGTTGGTTTGGGCACATTGGCGATGGTAATTTGCATCTCAATATTCTTAAGCCAGAAGCTATGAGTAAAGATGATTTCTTTGCCGCTTGTCAGTTGGTCAATAAGTTTGTGTTTGAAACGGTGCAAAAGTATGGTGGTTCGGTGTCAGCGGAACATGGAGTGGGCATGACGAAAAAGCCGTATCTACACTACAGCCGCAGCGAGACGGAGATTGAATACTTAAAAGAGATTAAACAGGTGTTTGATCCGAATAATATTATGAATCGCGGCAAGATTTTTGATATGGATTAGGTGTTTTTTAACAGGCTAAATAAAAAAACGCTCAGTGTTTAAGGTGGGCGTTTTTTTATTTTTAATAATTGAGATAGGTTATAAAAACAGTAAAAATATAGCCACTATAATCAGTACGGTTAAACAGCCCTGAACTAGCAAAAAAGCTTGGTGCGGAGCTGCAACATGACGCAGCATATTGCCCAGCGCATTATAAGTAATGCCAGCAGCTTTAATATGGGGCGGCGTATCAAAATATTTGATAATCTGCAAAAAATCTTCGGTACGATTTGCTGACCAGCCATGCGGGGCAAAAGGTAGAAAGGGTGAAAGCTGACTCGCTTGTTGTTTGGTTGCTGGTGACCATAGCCAGCGCTCTAAAAAGAGTAATCGCATGCGCCAATCAATAAAGTGGCGCTCATTTATCGCTTGTAATAACAGTATCTTGATGTTTTTATGTCGCTTATCGGCAAAGATACGCTGTTGCAGCGCTAAGATATGTGACTTATTACCTTCGATACACTGAAAAAAATGTCCATTACCGTAGCACAAAACGCCCGTGATACCATGCTCTGCATTATAAGCGCGTGCACTACCCTCCACCTGTTCAAATACTCTGGTATCTAAACGCCCAGCCAGTGTCAAACTACTGACATAAACCAGCTGAATCAAAGTGTCATCCTCCAGTTTTTCCAAAATACTATCTGTGTCAAAACGACTTAAAGCCATAAATCTATAGTCCTAGCAGCCATTCGAGATGACATAATATAAAAATGCGCTCATAGTAGCGCGAGAATGCGTAAAGCAAGATAACCATACTGATAACAAATATTGCTAGCGCATACAAAGTCGTAGCAAACAGTTACTAGGTTGCGCTTTTATTGATAGCAAAGCTTGTTATTATAGCGGTCGTAAATAAAAACCAAGTAAAGATAATGGCGCTTGTTTTTCGCACACTTCTGACATGGCAAGATTTTACAAACTATTGTAAACATTACGATATTGTAGCTTTAATAGCCTATTATTGATATTTGTTTTAGCTAATGACTGAGATTTTTTATGGTCTTTTAAATCATTATATTCATCAATAGCCGATGCATTGACAGCGCTAGTCTTGCTAATACGTCTATTCTGCATCTCTACTTTTTGCTTTATTATAGGTTTAAATTTTTCAGTACTTATGCGCTAAATATGAACCGCGCACTAAGTTATACCTGATTAATAATACTTTACTGATGATATCTAAATTCGTAATTCTAATTTGTAACGCCCGATGAAAAACAGCTAAACAGGAATACTATGAGTAAAATTGAAAAAATCGACGACTTTCATTTAACAATCGCCGAAATTAAGAAAAAAGATTATCCGCAATTAAAAGCTTTGATGGATCGTGTTTATGCCAATTTGGGTGGCTCATGGTCAAAAAACACCATTAATACGCTGATTGATGCCTTTCCAGAAGGGCAAATTGCCTTGTTTGATCATGATCAATTGATTGGCATCGTATTATCAATGCGCGTTGATTATACGACGTTTTCGAATCCGCATACTTATGATGATTTAATCGGGCAAAAAGAAATTATCCGTGATAATCCCAAAGGCGATGCCATTTATGGCTTAGATGCGCTGATTGATCCTGATTATCGTGGTTATCGCTTAGGTCGTAGGCTTTATGATGCCCGTAAAGAGCTGTGCCGACAGTTGAACTTCCGCGCTATTCTTGCCGGCGGTCGTATTCCAAAATACTATGACCATCAAGACTTAACACCAGGTGAGTATATCGAGGCGGTTGAAGCGCGTGAGATTCATGACCCTGCATTGTCATTTCAGCTGTCTAATGGCTTTATCGTCAAACGTATTTTGACCGGCTATTTACCGGATGATAAGCAGTCAAAAGGCTTTGCTACCTTGCTTGAGTGGGCAAATATTTATTATGAGCCGCAAGATTATAAGCCCAATACCCGTAAATCTGAGGTGCGCATTGGCGGTATTCAGTGGCAGATGCGTGAGGTTGAATCGCCTGAAGAGCTGCTGCAACAAGTCGAGTTTTTCGTCGATATTATGGCGGACTACAATTCGGACTTTGCTTGCCTGCCTGAATTCTTTAATGCACCGCTCATGGGGCTGTGTGAATCGACCGACCAGAATATTGCCATTCGCTTTTTAGCTGGTTATACCGAATGGTTTAAAAATGAGATTTCTCATTTAGCAGTGACTTATAACGTCAACGTTATTTGCGGTTCGATGCCGTTACTCGATGAAGAAGATGTGTTATATAACGTCAGCTATTTATGTCGCCGTGATGGTACGGTTGAGGAACAGCGTAAAATCCACATTACCCCGCATGAACGTAGCGCATGGGTCATTGAAGGCGGTGACAAAGTTCAAGTATTCGATACCGATGCTGGTCGCATTGGTATTTTGGTTTGTTACGATATTGAATTCCCAGAATTAGCCCGTTTGATGGCACTTGATGACATGGATATTTTATTCGTACCGTTTTGGACCGATACTAAAAATGGTTATTTGCGCGTGCGTATTTGCGCCCAAGCCCGTGCTGTTGAAAATGAGTGCTATGTGATGATTTGTGGTTCAGTTGGTAACTTACCGCAAGTCGAAAGCCTAGATATTCAGTACGCGCAATCGTCTATTTTCTCACCATCTGACTTTGCTTTTCCGCACGATGCGATTATGGCAGAAACCACGCCCAATACCGAAATGGTTTTCTTTTCTGATCTCGACCTCGATAAACTGATTCATGTGCGTAACGAAGGCTCAGTTCATAACCTCATTGACCGCCGTGATGACTTATTTAGTCTTAAATGGAAACGAAAATCTGCCATCTCAGCCAGTAAATTAACTGGAGAAGAGCGACATGAAAATTCAGGTAGCGTGTTAGATGGCGATCCCCTGCAAGGTCGCGCTTTAAAGCCTTAAGTTTAAGGCTTTAAAAATCTGTTCTTAAAACTGATAATAGACTCTCAAGATTAAATAATACGGCTGACCATTCAGCCGTTTATTTTTATCTGTCAAAACAAATGAATACAAATTCTGCACTTAAAATAATAAGGCTAAAAAAGCAAATATTATGACTAACAATAGCGATATTGAAAAAGTTAAACCCCAAGCAAACTCAAAGCCAAGCCCAAAAAAGCGACTGCTATCGCTGCTTAAGAGCGTTCTACTTTACGGCACCGTATTTCTGGTTATTTATACTGCCATTAATTGGTGGCGGCAGCCGGTCATGCCTGCCAATCCGCAATTACAGCTGACCGACTATCAAGGGCAAACGGTCGATTTGGCAAGTTTAAGCGCTGATAAGCCAACGTTGGTTTATTTTTGGGGTACGTGGTGCCCGATATGTCGCACCACGTCGCCTGCTGTGAATACGCTTGCCAAACAAGGAAATTATCCGGTGGTTACGGTCGCCATTAAGTCCGGTAATAACCAAGAGTTGCATGATTATTTAAGCGAGCATAAATACGACTTCACGACAGTCAACGATGAAGAAAGCAACATATTCGCCGATTGGCAAGGACAAGTAACGCCCTCATTTGTGATATTAAAAGATGGGGAGATGAGCCAAGGCTTAACGGGTATTCAACCGTTATGGTCACTTAAGTTAAGATTGTGGCTGAGTTCTTTATAACTTATCATCATTTTTCATAAAAAATAGACCATAAAAAAGCCTGCGAATCAACAGTTGTCATCCTAATTATTATAGAGATAAACTATCATTTAACAGGCTTTTTTACTTCACTGAGATATCAAAGTAATAGCATTGAATTGTATGCAGCACACTAGTTAATAAGTGAGCCTAACTCAACAAAATCGTAGCCCAATGCATCGGCAACGGCTTTATAAGTCACATGACCTTGTGCCGTGTTCACGCCTTTTGCTAGCGCTTCATTATCACTGCACGCTTTTTCAAAACCTTTATTTGCCAGCGCCATGACGTACGGTAGCGTCACGTTAGACAATGCCATGGTTGATGTGCGTGGTACCGCGCCTGGAATATTGGCAACGGCATAGTGAATCACGCCATGCTTAACATAGGTTGCATCATCATGGGTGGTGATACGGTCGGTGGTCTCAAACATGCCGCCTTGGTCAATCGCGATATCAATAACAACGCCGCCCGGTTGCATTGATTTAATCATCTCTTCAGTCACCAATTTTGGCGTCGCAGCACCAGGAATCAGCACTGCACCGATGACCAAATCGCTGTTTTTAACGCTTTCAGCAATGTTCACTTTGGTTGACATTAGCGTCTGCACACCACTACCAAACATCTCGGACAGCTCTTTGAGACGGGTTGGGCTCAAGTCCAAAATAGTCACATCAGCACGCAGACCAATGGCAATTTTTGCTGCTTCCGTACCCGAGACACCGCCACCAACGATCGTTACTTTGCCTTTTTGCACGCCCGGTACGCCGCCAAGCAAGATACCTTTACCGCCATAAAAAGATTGCAAATATTGTGCGCCAATTTGCGTGCTCATACGTCCAGCAATTTCGCTCATTGGCGTTAATAATGGTAATGAGCGGTCTGCTAATTGCACCGTTTCATAGGCAATACCGTTTACTTTACTATCAATTAATGCTTTGGCAAGCTTCGGCTCAGCTGCCAAATGCAGATAGGTAAACAAGCTTAACCCTTCACGTAAGAACGGATACTCGCTTGCTTGTGGTTCCTTCACTTTCACCAATAAGTCAACATCCCATGCTTCAGCAGCCGTCTTCACAATCGTCGCGCCTGCAGCGCTATAATCGGCATCCATAAACTGTGAACCAATACCGGCATTGGTCTCAACATAAACGGTGTGACCGGCGTCAACGAGCGCATTGACGCCACTTGGGGTTAAGCCAACACGGTTTTCGTTATTTTTTACTTCTCTTGGGATACCTACTTTCATTGTTGCTCCTTGCGTGGTGTTACTCTAAATAAAGCCTTTAAGCTGCTTCTAAAAGTGGTCGTAATAAATACTGTACTAAGATAAATTCAGGTAAGCCCTTGAATGATTATATAAAGAAAAAGTGTAGATAGTATCTATGACTGCGACGAATTGTTGACGGCATCAGAGCGCCAACGCAAGTTTTATTGCGCGCCGAGAAATACTTAAAAATTTTGGCGAAGCTATTATAGGTGAGATAATCTATAGGTGAGACAATCCTGCTAACGATAAGGGTTCAAAATGACTGTTAAGCAGATGAATAATACCTATAGCTAATAAGCTTACTAAATGTCATAACAATGATAATTTCCCATAACGTTAGCAAGTCTCTGATAATCATCTCTTATATTTTAATGGTATAGGCTCTGTATAAGCGTTGGTCATCTTTTAATGATAAGATGGCTCTAAATAACTCAGCATCAATCATAACTATTAAGAATACATTTTTATATTTATTGTCGGTTAAGTTAGCACAATATTAGAAGCTTGTTAAGTACGGTTGTCATTATTGTTGCTTGTAAAATTTATTTAAAAAAACACTTAATCGATGACTTAAAGTTTTACTTAAATAGATAACAGCAGTAACAGTCCTTTTTACCCCACTCTTTTTGTCATATAATGATAGGCGTTTTTAGCGCTTTATTGCTGATTTATTTTTATATCTCTATTGGTTTTATAATAAATACCCTCACCGACTATTCACCACTCCTACATCAAATAAAGAACTCCCTCTATGACTGATAAGCCAAGCCTTGATTATAAAGATACGTTAAACCTTGCTGACACGGTATTTCCGATGCGTGCCAATTTAGCCAATCGCGAGCCAGATTGGTTAAGCGCTTGGGAAGCGGACGATGTATATGGCAAGGTTCGTCAGGCGCGCGCAGGCGCACCTAAGTATATTTTGCATGATGGTCCTCCATACGCCAACGGTCAGATTCACTTAGGTCATGCAGTGAATAAAGTGCTAAAAGACATTATTGTAAAGTCAAAGACCTTATCAGGATTTGATGCGCCTTATGTACCGGGTTGGGACTGTCATGGTCTGCCTATCGAGCAAAAAGTCGAAGCCAAAGTCGGTAAAGTCGGACAAAAAGTATCGGCAACTGAGTTTCGTGGGTTATGCCGTGAATACGCCAAAAGCCAAGTGGCGCTACAAATGGCAGATTTTAAACGTTTGGGCGTGTTTGGCGATTGGGACAATCCTTATTTGACCATGAACTTTGACCAAGAAGCCAATATCGTGCGCTCGCTGGCTAAAATTTATGACAATGGTCATGTGACCCGTGGTATGAAACCGGTTAACTGGTGCTTGGATTGTAGCTCCGCATTGGCTGAAGCTGAAGTCGAGTATCAAGATAAAGTATCAGACGCCATTTATGTGAGCTTTGATGTTTTAGATACTAAAAAAGTCACTGAATTGGCGGCAATTGAAGGTGGTATTGCTGCCGTTATTTGGACAACAACGCCGTGGACACTGCCTGCTAACCAAGCAATTTCTGTGCATCCTAAACATGACTATTCAGTCGTTGCAACTGAAAAAGGCAATTTATTATTAGCCACTGACCTTATCGAAACAGCACTAACAGCGCTTGAGCTAAGCAATCAAGGTGTATTAGCAACCGTATCAGGTCGCACCCTTGAAGGCTTACAAGCGCAGCATCCACTCATTGGCGAGCGTCAAGTACCACTGATTTTGGGCGATCACGTGACGACCGATAACGGTACTGGCTTGGTGCATACGGCTCCGGGTCACGGTGTAGACGATTATATTGTTGGCTTAAAATATAATTTAACCGTTGAAAATCCAGTTAATGGTAATGGCGTCTATTTAGATACCGCAGCGGTATTTGCAGGCGAGCACATTTATAAAGCCAATCCAAAAATCATTGCCGCGTTACATGAAAACGGTCATTTATTAAGCCATACCAAAATTGAGCACAGCTATCCGCATTGCTGGCGTCACAAGTCACCGATTATCTTCCGCGCCACACCGCAGTGGTTTATCAGTATGGAAGCTAAGGGCTTGCGTGAACAGGCGCTTGCTGATATCAAAACTGTGAATTGGACGCCAGCATGGGGACAGAATCGTATGGAAGCCATGATGACCGACCGCCCTGATTGGTGTATTTCACGCCAGCGTACGTGGGGCGTGCCGATTGCTTTCTTTACGCATAAAGAAACGGGCGAGCTGCATCCTAATACGTTGGAATTGATGGAAATAGCCGCGCAGAAAATCGCAGCAGGCGGCGTAGAAGCTTGGTTTGATGCCAGTTGTGAAGATTTCTTGGGCGCGGAAGCGGCAGATTATGATAAAGCTACCGATACGCTAGATGTGTGGTTTGACTCTGGAACGACCCATTATGCCGTTCTTGAGCAGCATGATGAATTGACCAATCCTGCCGATTTATATTTAGAAGGCTCAGACCAACATCGCGGTTGGTTCCAAACCTCGATATTAACGTCTGAGGCGATGTACGGTCGCCCGCCCTTTAAGCAAGTATTGACCCACGGCTTTGTGGTAGATGCCAATGGTCGCAAAATGAGTAAGTCACTTGGTAATATTATCACCCCGCAAGAGGAAATCAATAAAACGGGCGCGGATATGCTGCGGTTGTGGATTGCTTCTAGTGACTATCGCTATGAGATGAGCGCAGGCAAAACGTCATTTAAAGGTGCGGTCGATATGTATCGCCGCATTCGTAACACCTTACGCTTTTTACTTGCCAATACCGATGACTTTAATCCTGCTACCGATAGCGTCGATATCAATGAGCTGGTCAGCCTTGATAAATTTATTATGGAACGTGCGCAAACCGTGCAAGCTCAAATCGTTAGCGCTTATGATGCGATGGATTTCCATCAAGTCACTCAGCACGTGACGGCATTTTGCTCACAAGATTTGGGTGGATTTTATCTCGATATCATCAAAGACCGCCAGTACACCACGCAACTTGATGGTAAGCCGCGTCGCTCTGCGCAAACCGCCATTTATCATATCGCCCAAGCGTTAATTCGCTGGATTACACCGATTTTAACCTTTACCGCGCAAGAAGCGTGGAAAGTGCTGAATAAAGATGATACCAATGCCGAAGGATATGTATTTACGCAAACGTGGTATGACTTCCCAGCGTTTGAATTAAGCGCTATCAGTGCTGATGACTGGCAATATATTATGCGTGCTAAAGATATGGTCAATAAACATATCGAAACTGCGCGTGAAAATAAGCTAATTAACGCCAACTTATCCGCTGATGTGGTGTTAACTGCCAATGGTGAGATGTATGACAGCTTAGCGAAGCTTGGTGAAGAATTACGCTTTGTATTAATTACCAGTAAGGCTACTTTGCAACCCATGAGCGCAGCCGTTCCAGAGGTTAATTCAGACAGCAGTACAAACAACAGCACAGACGAATCAGCAGATTTGAGTATTGAAGTGACAGCTGCAGAAGGGACTAAATGCGTCCGCTGCTGGCATGTGCGTGACGATATCGGCGTTGATGCTACCCATCCTGAACTGTGCGCGCGCTGCGTAACCAACGTCAGCGGTGATGGCGAGGTGCGCCATTATGCATAAAGCGCCGCCTAACTCGATTACTGATACGCCTGAGCACGATAATACTCAGGATGATAGCGATAGTAAGTTTGATGTAGATATCCTGACATTAAACGATGACTCGATTGAGCCTACTGATGATAAAGTAGACGTCAATATCAGCGACAATGCTCGTATTGATGTTGATGTTGATGCTAATACTAAAGCCAGTCATGAGAACGCAAATTCGGACAGCGTAAATCATGAAAGTGCTAGTAGTGCTATTTCCAGTCAAAATGCCAGTTCTGCTGAGACCATCAAACCTGCGCACGTGACTACGGGCAGCTCACTGACGCCTAGAAGTCGCCTAAATAAATCACCAAAATTGGTTGCTAATGGCAATCAGGCAGTTAAGTGGTACGGGCTTTCGTTACTAGTGCTCATCATTGACCAATGGACAAAATGGCTGGCTGAAACCAAGCTTACCTTTCATGAGCCGGTATCCGTTATTGAACCGATTTTAAATTGGACACTGGCATACAACTCTGGCGCAGCGTTTAGCTTTTTAGCGGATGCTGGTGGCTGGCAAAAGTGGTTTTTTGTCGGTTTAGCACTGGTCATGTCAATAGCCTTAATCATTTATCTCATTAAAGTCCCACGGCAAGCTAAACTGCTATCTACGGGTTTAGCATTGGTACTCAGCGGCGCAATCGGTAATAACCTGATTGACCGCGTATTGTATGGACATGTCATCGACTTTATCCATGTGCATTATGCAGATGCGTGGCATTATCCTATTTTTAATATTGCTGATATAGCTATTTGTATTGGGGTAGCACTGATTATTATTGATATGTTATTTTTGGAAAAAAAGCGCCATAGTTAACGTCGTTTAGTAATCGTATAAGCCCCGTAATAGAATACTATTACGGGGCTTTTTTATGGAAATTCTCTATGATATGCGTTTTTATAACCTATGACTTTATAATAAGAAATGCTTATAACGGTAGATGTCAATAATGAATCGTAAAGACGCTCAAAAATAACTATCTACTCAGAAAAATTGGCTAAAGTTTAAAACGGTAACAACTCTTTATTGGCTAAAACAACCAATAATCCTGCCATATTAATCAATACCGTTAAATAATACGTCATCCGAAAATCCGCTTTTTGCGATTTATGCCGTAGGTAAGTCTGCGCGACCATCGCCCCAACCCATCCACCAAGCGCACTTAATAGATGCAAAGTCGATTCCGGTGTACGCCAGTCACCACTTTGCGCAGCTGCTTTGTCTTTAGCATACATCAGATAAGTGATTAGCCCCAATGCGACATACCAACCCACGACCAGCCAGCTAAGCTTATCCATAACTGCCAGTAATATGAGTACCATATAAAAGCCAACGCCCACAAATAAACGCTTTTTTTGCCCCGCCTCGAAGTCAGCTTGGACACTGCGTTTTTGATTACGTTGGCGAATTTGTTGGTTTTTTTGCGCCATTTGTTGCTGTACAAAACCAAGCTCTTGTACTTGTTTCGCCTGCATGCGTCCTTGATTGTCATGTCCTATGCTAAAGACCACGGCTTCACCAACATTTGGACGACGCTGCGCTTTAAACTCGCTAATATGAAAAAAAACCTGCTCGCCCGCTTCGGTTTCAATAAAACCAAAACCTTTATCCTCTTGCCATTTTTTAATTTGACCTTGCTGTCTGGCTGCCATTGATATTTCTACCTTCATTTATATTCGCCAGATATCTTACCTTATTTCCGTTACACTATTAACGCTTACATACTTTTTCAGATGGTTTATCATTTCTTGTTATCAGTTCTTATATTGATATCCGCCCATTTTTTTACTCTAGCAATAGGTGACGTTACCCATGACCGAATCGCAATTTATCAACCCCAATGAAGACACGCGCATCACTTATGGCAGCCTTGTAAAGTTGCATTTTGAAGTGTCATTAGAAAATGGGACGGTTATTGACTCGACTTATCATCGCGATATGCCTGTGACCTTGACGATTGGCGATGAGAGTTTGCTACCAGGATTCGAGCAGGTACTGATGAACCTACGCGCAGGCGACACACGCAGCGCCCACTTAGAACCTGAACAGGCATTTGGTGACTGGAATGCGGATAACATTCAGCATTTTAGCCGCACGCAATTTGCCCTTATCGCCGATAATCCTGAAGTTGGCATGCTGATTGAATTTGAAGATAAAGGTAAAAATACCTTGCCCGGCACCATTAGTGCGGTCAATGAAGATGAGATTACCGTGAATTTTAATCATCCACTGGCAGGACAAACCGTGTTATTTAAGGTGACCATTTTTCAAGTAACACCGCCTGGGGTTACAGGCATTCAGCTGGGCTAATAGCTTTATTATAAAAATTTAGCGCTGTAGTAAACTGGTAAAATTCGCACCATAGAGGACACGCATATGCAGTATCAAACTTTGCCGCAACTCAATGAAAAAGTCTCCAAAATATGTTTGGGCACCATGACTTGGGGACAACAAAATACGGAACAAGATGCGCACGCGCAAATGGACATGGCATTAAGTGAAGGTGTCAACTTTTGGGATACGGCCGAGATGTATCCGTCACCGCCTGATAAGGATAAGCAAGGCAATACCGAGCGCTTTATGGGTAGCTGGTTTGCAAAAAATAAGCAACGCGATAAAGTCATACTTGCCAGTAAAATATCACCAATGGGCTTTTTACGCGATGGTAAAACGCGTTTTAATGCAGAGCATATTAGCGCGGCAATTGATGACAATCTACAACGTTTGCAAACCGACTATATTGATATTTATCAGCTGCATTGGCCTGAGCGTCAAGCCAATTTTTTTGGGCAGCGTAGTTATGATACTAATATGGCAGCACAATCATTAGATGATTTAACGCCATTTTTAGAGACTATTCAGGCGTTAAATGATGAGATTAAAAAAGGACGTATTCGCGCTTATGGTTTATCCAATGATACGCCGTGGGGCGTTATGCGCTATTTGTGGGAAGCTGATAAACACAACTTAATTGCGCCGATTACCATTCAAAACCCTTATAGCTTGCTTAATCGACTTTATGAAGTCGGACTTGCAGAAATATCACACCGTGAAAATGTCGGGCTACTTGCCTACTCACCGCTTGGGTTTGGCGTGTTATCAGGAAAATATCTAGGCGGTAAACGTCCAGTAGGCGCACGTCTAACGGAATATGACCGTTATGAGCGCTATATCAACGAGCAAGCAAAGTGGGCAACCGCACAATATGCCAAAATTGCGGCAGACAATGGACTAGATATGGCGCAGATGGCATTAGCCTTTGTTAATTCTCGACCCTTTGTAACCAGTGATATCATCGGTGCGACCAGCCTTGAGCAGCTAAAGTCTAATATCGATAGTATCAATCTGATCCTTAGCGCAGAAGTGCTAGAGGCTATCGAAGCGGTACAAATGCAGCAGCCAAACCCATCACCATAAGATAAAACTAGCTGTTTATAAAAGCAAAATTCTTCTAATTTTCTAATCTAGTAATGAAATTAAAAAAGGCGTTAATCTCGATGATTAACGCCTTTTTATCAAACTAATAAGTAGTAATGTTATTTATAAAACAGTTGCCGTACCATCAGAAGGCGTACGCAATACCCGCGCATGTAGCTCTGCTAAACCCTCTTGCATCCGCTGCTGTAACATGTTGGTCAGCTGGCTTTTGTTATAACCATTCGGATCTAGAGGCTCAAGCGGTAATACATAAGCGGTGACATCCTTACTATCAAGGACACGCTTGATACTGGCTTTCATAGTCATTTTGCCAAAATAAGGCAAATCTTCACTTAACGTACCGTCTTTATTGACATAAGCAATTACCACAGGCTGAATAGGCACAGCGGCATCGATAGCAGATTGTAATAAAGTGCCATGGATACGTTTAATCTTTTTACCGTCTGTCGTCGTTGCTTCCGGGAAGAATATCACCGAAAAGCCTTCATTTAAAAAGCTGGCAATTTGGGTGGTGACTGAACCCACATCCCCTGAACCACGCTTAATAAATACCGTACCTGCCGCATGAACGAGTTTACCAAATACTGGCCAATCACCAATTTCTGCTTTTGATAAGAAAAATGCAGGACTGACGCTTCCGACGACTGGAATATCCATCCACGACACATGATTCGATACCCATAAGCCATGATGCTGCGGCACTGGCTCAACCTGCACCACTTGCACGCCAAAGGAACCTGCCATTTTGCGACAAAAGGTTTGGATATAGCGCGGTAGCTTTTCCCGTGGTGGCTGCCGAAAAGCGCCGATACGTTGCGCAGTACGCATTCCGCCCGCAATAGTAGTGGTCATGCCTGCAATTTGCTTACCACGACCCAAGTTTTTTCTGACTGAAAAGCCTGACTTTGACTGGCTCATCTGTGTTCCTCATGTATAAATAACGGTAAAAAACGCTCCCAGTATAGCAAAGTTTTATTCGTCAGTGATGAATTGTTCACTCAATGCGTTGCGCCAATTTCAGCTGCATACTTTGGCTTATCCTTCAGTCTATATCGTTTAAAAAATATTATTTCGCTTAAAATCTTAAAGGCTGCTATCTGTCGCTAATACTAAACAAGAAAAGTTAAGCAAATAAAAAGACAGTAAAAATAATAAGATAAAAACGGTAACATAAAACCCTTATTATTTACTGACAAACGCTTTAATATCAATTGATAAGACCGCATATTAAGGGTTATCTGAATGTTACTCTTATATGTATTTATATGAGTAGTAGCGATTTATTTACTTTATTTATAGGTGATACTCTTTGGAATATTTTGTAAGACATGAAGGTGGCGAGCGCGCTATATTGGTACATTTGGACATCCGCCAAATCCAAGATCCAGATGACTTAAACGAGTTTGAGCTGTTGGCAGATTCAGCAGGGGCGAACCCATTAGCATTGGTTACTGGCTCGCGGCAGCGACCGGATGCGAGATATTTTGTCGGCAGTGGTAAAGCAGAAGAAATTGCTGAATTAGTGCGAGAGCATGAGGCAGATATCGTGCTGTTTAACCATAGCTTATCGCCGTCGCAAGAGCGTAACTTAGAATCACTCGTGCAATGCCGCGTGCTTGACCGCACGGGCTTGATTTTAGATATTTTCGCCCAGCGTGCCCGTACTTATGAAGGTAAGTTGCAGGTTGAGCTGGCTCAGCTTAATCATTTATCAACGCGTTTAGTACGTGGTTGGACGCATTTGGAGCGTCAAAAAGGCGGTATCGGTCTGCGTGGACCCGGTGAAACACAGCTTGAGACGGATCGTCGCCTACTCCAAGTTCGCGTCACTCAGCTAAAATCACGTATTGAAAAGGTCAGACAAACACGCGCACAAGGTCGCGCCCGCCGCCAAAAATCAGACGTACCAACTATTTCATTAATTGGTTATACCAACGCTGGTAAATCGACGTTATTTAATCGCTTGGTTGATGAAAATATTTATGCTGCGGACAAATTATTTGCAACGCTAGACCCAACGCTGCGCCGCTTAGATTGGCAAGGTGTTGGTCGCGTGGTGTTGGTCGATACCGTTGGTTTTGTACGTCACTTACCACATGAATTGGTTGAGTCGTTTCATGCCACATTAGAAGAAACGTTAGAGGCAGATTTGCTGTTGCACGTGATTGACTCTGCCAGCGATGATATGCATGAGCAGATTCAAGCGGTCAAAGATGTGTTGGCTGAGATTGACAATCATGTGCCCGTGCTCAATGTATATAATAAAATTGACTTAACCGATGAGCCTGCTCATATTAGCTATGCAAGCGAAGGTCAGCCTAGTCGAGTTTATGTTTCTTCTAGAGAAAATCTCGGCATGGAAGAGCTGTCTTTAGCGGTGCAACAGCTGCTTACGGGCACGCTAACTACCTTTGATTTGACCCTACCTTATAGCGCAGGTCAGCTTAAAAACTCTTTATATGAGCTGGGCGTGATTTTAGAAGAAAGCTATGATGATACGGGGCATGAATGCTTAACCATTCGACTGCCAAGTGACAGACTTAAGCAGCTGCTTGGACAGGCAGAATTATCACCACTTGATGTATTGCCATTGGCACAAGCAACCTTATTAATGCCTATTTTAGAGCCGTTTGAGCAACCAGATAGCGTTGAAGAAAAGGCTGACGCTGGCACAGAGGTCGTAACAGAAGAGCTATTAACGGAAGACGGCTATCTTGCTGAGGAAGGTTATTTAGTAGAAAGCGCTGATGCTAAATCAGCTAATCCTGACGTTAATCCGTCGGTATAAAGCTCCGTAATAGCTTAGATTAAATTAAAGGTCTGACGGTTTTCATTATTTCATAATGGAACCCGTCAGACCTTTTTTCATGCAGGTTTTTAGCGCTGAGTAATACTCTGAAGGCGCTGTTAATGCTTTTCATTGTCTATATAATCAAGCCTTGTCAGCATATGTGCTTATTTCCCAATACTATTCCGTAATGTTAAAGATTACCGTGCCAAAGGTTTATCATTAGGGCTTGCCGCTCATGTGTTTGGTAACGTTGAAGAATGGCAAATCAGTCATACGGCTGTACACTGTTCTGCGTTTGGACTAGCAGTAAATGGTCTACTAATTGCCCGATATTTATCAGTAATTTCGGTATTTAATTGGGATAAATTGTTTATATTTAATGGCTTTTATAAAGCGCCTATCGCTAAAATCAAATTTTTTAATATACGATTATAGAATCATATCCCCACTGATAAAATTGCTAGGATTTTGATTTGTTTCACCTTTTCACAAATCAATCTTGGTTTTATCAGACTTTTTAAGTAACAAAATAGGGCAAAAAGTTATTTTATGATATAGTAAGCAACTATTATCTTTTGTATCCATTACAACTGTCTTTCGTAAGTTTTGTCAGGAATTTATATTCATACCGACAACTACGGTAATCGTGTTGCCCTGCTATATACCGTCATAATTGGTGCGCCACGTTACTATTACTCGATAACAAGTGATATCTATATGATGAATATTGCCACCCTTTTTAACAGTAAGCTCCCCTCTTTTGTATTGACTGCCCTCACTATATCTTCTATCGCTCTTGCCACCGTCTCTACAGCTCAAGCTTCTACCAGTATAAGTATCAGAAAAGATAATAACGGCAGAGTATTATTAACCAATGTTGCGCCCACTGGAAAATTTGCAAAATACAATAAAACAGTCCGCGAGACTTTTTATCGGAGTAATAGCACTGCAGCTCCTGCTACTTATACGCCGCCTAGTAGTCAAAACTATGGCACTAGCAAAGCCAGTAGCAGTAATAGCCGCAATGCGTATGATGGTTATATTCGCGACTCAGCCCAACGCCATGGTGTAGATCCTGCGCTACTCAAAGCCATGATGCATACTGAGTCCTCATTTAATCCAAATGCACGCTCTCCTGTCGGCGCGCAAGGGTTGATGCAGCTGATGCCAGCAACAGCAAGGCGCTTTAAAGTCAGTAACGCTTGGAATCCTTCTGAGAATATTGAAGGTTCTGCTAAGTATTTAGCATGGCTGATGCGCCGTTTTAACAATCGAGTAGAGTATGCGGTCGCAGGTTATAATGCCGGTGAAGGTAATGTCGATAAATATAAAGGCATTCCACCGTTTAAAGAAACCCGTAATTATGTCAAGTCAGTGATGAGCCGCTATAACAGCTTATATAAAAATGATGCCAGTCTTTTTGGTAATGGTGGTATGAATGCCAATAATATTCCGGCACAAGCCGCTAACGATGGCGGCGCTATGAAAGTCAGCTATGGTACCAGTAGTAATGGTAACGGTAGCAGTCGTGCCAGTTATTCTAATTCGGCGTATGCTGCATTGCGCTAATACGATTTGATAGCATCATTATTGACATAAAAAAAGCCCGCTATATGATAGCGGGCTTTTTATTTTTAGCAATGTTTAACTAAACATGATTTAAATAAGTATTGTCTAGCTAAACACTGTTATTAACCTAGCAATTACTGATTAGCAGCTGCTTGGGCTGCAGCAACTTCAGCAGCAAAGTCTTCTTGTTTTTTCTCAATGCCTTCGCCAACTTCTAAGCGTTTAAAGGCAAGAACTTTTACGCCTTCAGCTTTTAGTACGTCGCCGACTTTTTTCTCATTGTCCATAACGTATGGCTGACGTAGTAAAGTGACTTCGTCGAGATATTTACGTAGACCGCCTTCGATCATTTTTTCAACGATGTTATCAGGCTTGCCAGATTCACGTGCTTTGGCTTCGATGATGTCTTTTTCACGCGCCAATACGTCAGCGGCAACGTCGTTATCATCAACAGCAACTGGGTTGAATGCAGCGATATGCATCGCTAAGCTTTTACCTGTGTCTGCAGCACCGCCTTCAAAAGATATCACAACACCAATGCGTAGACCATGACGGTATGAGGCAAGGTTGCTACCTTCTAACACTTCAACGCGGCGTACTTGAATGTTTTCGCCGATTTTTTGTACTAAAGATACGCGAGCTTCTTCAACTGTCTGACCGTTGCCGTATGGCAATTCAGCAATAGCAGCGACGTCAGTTTCATTATTTGCTAATGCGATATTCGCTACTGTTTCTGCAAATGCCGTAAAGTTTTCGTCTTTTGCAACGAAGTCAGTTTGGCAGTTTACTTCTAGTAAGAATGCTTTGTTATCGCCTTGAGCAATGATGATAGCGCCATCAGCTGCGATGTTGCCTGCTTTTTTAGCGGCTTTCGCTTGACCTGATTTGCGTAGGTTATCAATGGCAGTTTCAACATCACCATTTGACTCTTCTAACGCTTTTTTACATTCCATCATGCCAAGACCAGTACGGTCGCGCAATTCTTTTACCATTTTGGCAGATACTTTTACTTCTGACATAAGAGTTACCTTTTATTATGTATGTGAGTATTGTTATGTATGGTAGTACAGGATATCTAAACGCATCTAAATTCTGCGTCGCGTTTTAACAATAAGGCATGATGAGTAATACCACATCATGCCTATTGTTAATATCTATACTGTCTATACTATTAGTCACCTTGTATGGCGGCTCATTGGTAGATTATCAAGGATAAGTTATCAAGGCACCCATTATTACAAGGTTAAACCATAGCAGTCAGCAATTTATTCTGCTGGAGTTGCTGCTTCTTCAGTTTGAACGTCAGCTGTTTCTTCTACAGCAGGCGCTTGCTCTGCGTCTTGTGCTTGGTCAGCTTTACCACCAGCTTGAGTTTGTGCGTATTCTTTACCGGCGATGATTGCATCAGCCATAGAAGTTACGTACAAAGTCACAGCACGGATAGCATCATCGTTTGCTGGGATAATGTAATCAACGTTGTCTGGGCTAGAGTTGGTATCAACGATACCGATAACTGGGATACCCAAGTTTTTGGCTTCTTTGATAGCAATCGCTTCATGATCCACGTCTACTACAAAGATTGCGTCAGGTAGACCGCCCATGTCTTTGATACCGCCCAATGAACGCTCAAGTTTTTCCATATCGCGAGTACGCTCTAGCGCTTCACGTTTGGTTAGCTTAGCAAATGTACCGTCTTCTGCTTGTTTTTCAAGCTCTTTTAGACGATTGATTGACTGACGAAGGGTTTTCCAGTTCGTCAACATACCACCCAACCAGCGATGGTCGACGTAAGGCATACCAGCGCGTGCTGCTTGCTCACGAACAACGCCGCTTGCTGCACGTTTAGTACCAACAAATAATACTTTGTTTTTCTTAGCAGCTAAGCCATTCACGTAAGTCAATGCTTCGTTGAAAGCTTTTACGGTGTGCTCTAGGTTGATGATATGAATCTTGTTACGCGCACCAAAGATGTACGGTCCCATTTTTGGATTCCAAAAGCGAGTTTGGTGACCAAAGTGAGCGCCAGCTTGTAGTAAGTCACGCATTTCAATTTTGGTTGGATTCTTTGTAGCCATTAGATATGTCCTGTTGGTTGGGTTATGCCTCCACATCACAAAAACTGCCTATTTAGTGACACGCATTTGCATCGGATAAACGCTTAAAAAACGTTACTCATTATACAAATTAATCAAGTCACCAAACACCCAGCAATTTTTTACCATGATGTGTGTGTCATTGGTTGATTTAAATTGAGCCATGATCAGCGTATAAAATTACACACTAAAATGGTCGCGCTGTATTTTACCATATAATGTGTATTAAGCTCCAGCCATTTGTAAAGATGACAATGGGAGTTTTGAAATAATAAAGCAGATACAAAAATAGCTGGGCATAAAAAAAGCGACATGTGAACGCCGCTTTTTTTATAGGGATAATTTATTAAATTTGAATTTATTCGATACAGATACCAATCATTGCCTGATAGCCACGCCAAGTAAAGGGCGTGATATAGCTGTGCCGCTCTTTTGGCAGGTAAGACAAGTTGGGTACACCTTCCACTACCTTTGGCGGGGTAATGATAAAATCAGGTCCAAACTCTGTACGCGCATTACCTGAGATGGTATTTGCCATCTCTCCCAGTAAATCCTTCATCATTGCTAAAGAAGAGTCCGGCTCTCCCATCACTTTGAGCAACTCACGCAACAAAGTGCTGGGCGCACTGACATAGACACAACCCTCAAGCGGCCCTGATATTCTAATCACGCCACTATAATCAAAGCCAATTGCACTTCTATTATTGTTCAGATAGGGTGTGTCAATTACTACTTCTGTACTATCAACTTGCGAGAAAAACGAGCTAATCGAAGTTAAAAATATCCCTAATTTCTCTACATTTACCATAGTTATTCTTATCCATACTTATTATCTGGTTAAGCTTGGGTTAGCTTTGTAAACAAACCACAATCTCTCCAACCTGACCATACCAAGTAACTGGGATAATAAAAGAGCGCTCATCCTTTGGTAAAATAATGCTTTGCGGTGAGCCTTTGAATACGAAGGGGACGGAAATATGAAAACTTGCGCCAAATTCATTACGGGCGTTACCAGCAATGGTATTAGCCACTTCACCCACTAGGTCAACAAAATTATCTTCGCTTTTATCAGGCTCGCCCATACTATCAAGAATACGTGACAGTATTTCGCGAGTGGCTGAAAAATATACCACACCCTTTTGTACCCCAGAGATACCAATCACGCCAGTGTAATCATGAACTTTGGGCTGTTGATTTTCTAGCAGATAAGGCGTGTCAACGACCAATTCCTCACCGCCAAATTGATTGAAATAATTGGTAACAATGCTCAAGAAAATCTTTAGTTTCTGTTCTTTCATAGTTTTTATTCTTTAGTTAAGTGTCAGCTTAAGGCGTCCGCCCAGATTAGTCCTGCATTAATTCATGTAGAGATTCTGCCAGCTCTTCTGCCGAAAACGGTTTGCATAAAAAGCCACTAGCGCCTAAAGATAGCGCTTCAATTCCAGTGGCTTTGTCTGACAAAGCCGATACTACCAAGATACGAACATCGGGATCTAAAGCGATAATGCGCTCTATACACTCTAAACCATCCATTTGGGGCATAGTCAAATCCATCGTGATAACATCAGGACGATGGACATTGAACTTCTCTATCGCTTGCACACCGCTGGTAGCGGTGGCGACTAGCATGAATTCCCCTGAATCATAGGCGCGTTGAATACGGTTACGAATAATATTGGAATCATCAACAATCATTAATTTATACATAGCTTCTATATTGTCCTTAATTAAGCAGCAGGCAAAGTGATGACAAAACGGGTCATCTTACCAAGTTCACTATTTACATTGAGCTTACCGTCATACTCTTGAACTTGGGCTTTGATAATATCGAGTCCCACACCGCGACCACCATCTTCATCAGCCGCATCTTTGGTTGAGAAGCCGGAGGAGAACAAGTGCTTTAATAGCTCATTGCGATCAAGTTGCTGTGCATTTTGGGCATTCACGCGACCCATGCTTACTAGCTTGTCACGAATGCGCTCAAAGTTAATCCCTTGACCATCATCTTGCAAAATCATGGTAAAGTTTTGCCCATCATTTTTCATTTGTAAATCAATCACACCAGTCGCAGGTTTGCCAGCTGCCGTACGGGTATCCACATCTTCAATACCATGGACTACAGCATTGCGCAGCAGTTGAATACTAATATCTTTAACCGCTTTTTTCAGGTGTTCTGGAATATTGACTTGGGTAATCGACTCTAAGTTCAACTTGACCTGCTTGCCTTGACGCTCAGCAATTTGGGCAGCAAAATCTTGGTAATAAGGCAATAAATGGCTGTCTAGATTGTGATCTTCTTC
This sequence comes from Psychrobacter sp. 16-MNA-CIBAN-0192, assembly GCF_040309565.1. Taxonomy (NCBI): domain Bacteria; kingdom Pseudomonadati; phylum Pseudomonadota; class Gammaproteobacteria; order Moraxellales; family Moraxellaceae; genus Psychrobacter; species Psychrobacter sp. 16-MNA-CIBAN-0192. Next base: position 405,609 of record NZ_JBEOOX010000001.1, on the reverse strand, counting down.
ATCGCCAAAACTAATATTCAGGCTGTCTGTATCGCTCAACGCGCTACTGGTATTTTGTGGCGCAGCGTTTGCATTAGATGCAGCATGGTCTACTTTTAGTACCGCTTTAGCGGGCGTACTTTCAGGATTGGTCGTTCCTATCGCACCTTGGTTGATACGCTGACCTAGTGTTTCAATGGTGTTTGATAAACTAAGTAGGTCATCCAAATGTACCGCTAGTGGCAAGAAGTCATTGCCCGCAAGCTTACCTTGATTTTGCAGCACATTAAGCTTGTCCTCAGCACCTGAAGCAATATTGGTAAAACTGTGTAAGTTTAGAGCCGAAGCCTCACCTTTTAAGCTGTGCATTTCACGATAAATAGCATTGAGCTTGGTTTCAAGCTCATACTGCGAGCTGCCTGGATTTTTTAGAATGTTGTTCATTTTTTCGATATGCTGTTTTGTATTCCCAATAAACTCATTAATCATTTTCGGATTAACATTCAAGATGGTGGTTAACATCTCAATTTGCATATCGTTTTGCGCACTTTCTTTTTCTAAGCGCTGCTCTAAATACACCGCATCCGATACGTCACTCACGTTAACCAAAATACGTGCGATTTCTTTATCTTCATAAACGCGTGAAAACTTAAAGTCCAAGTAGCGACTATCTGATGCTTGCGTATCAGAGGTGTCATGCAGCAATACTTTATGAAGTGGATTTAGCGCATCAACCAAACGCTCTTTCACGCGCGGGTTATACAGCTGCTCAATAAACTGGCGCGTGGTATTTAGATCTTTATCTGAGATACGACCACGAAGTACGCTGGCAAAGTTTTCGCCCGCTAAGCGGGTAGAGCCAATAATCTTGGTTAAAGCAGTTGAGTACTGCTGACCAATATTCAAATCTTTATCTAACAAGAATAGACCGGTATTTACCGTTTCCATAATTTCTTGCGTTTCACGACGCGCACTAATCAGCTCTTCATCCGAGGCTTTAAGGCGACGAACAAAATACAATACGAAAATAATAAAATAGATAATTGCAAACGAGATACCAAAAATCTGCAAGTTTCTTAAGAACGCAGCCCGCTGCCCGTTTTCACGACTTAAGCTGTCGGTTAAGCTCGTTGCATTATTATAAATACCTTGGCTTGCATCTCCGAATTCGTTTTCAAGGGCACTGGCATTTAAAACGGTATCAGCACTGACAAATTGCCCTAATGCCTCTTTATAAGGTGCCCATAAACTTGAGGTCTCTTGCGCATACTCTATCTGATCTGCTTGCTTTGATGGGGTATAAACATCTTCCTCATCCCGAATTTTAACCTTACCGCCTTCAATCAGCGTTTTAACCTCAGTATCGATCGATGTAGCCAATTGATTTACTTTGGTCTTTTGAATATCAAGCTCAGCGGCAAGCTGTTTTTGCTCGCGCATGGTATTTAGCAGGTATATCTCTTGCGTCAGCCTTGGAATATCACTACGCAAGTTGGCACTGAGCGCTGTTCCTGCGCGCAAATCACGGATTTTAAGTGAGTTATAAATACTGGTAATTAGAACCCCTGAGGTTAATAGCAAGAATATAACAACAGATACGATAATTGCCGTATACCTATTCTTAGGGATTTCTGAATTTGACCTTAACGGTGCATCCACAATCAACTTCCTTGTTCAATTGAAAAAAAATAAGGGGTAATCATATAAAAGGTGGTCAATGTAGCTGGTCGTAAACAATTTTTACCTACTTATAATCCTATGAAAATCAGTAAAATGACCTCATAACTCATAGAAATAACAACTTAATCAATAAGAGTTATAGGTTTATAGTTATAGTCGTTTCAAAATGGAATAAAGTAGGGTTTTAAATAGAGAGTGCTATTAATTATTAACATACAGAGACGCCAGTGTAAAAATATTCTCTGTACTATATTTTTGAATTACAGTAATAAATAAACATTTATCTTTTAAACGATAAGAGGAACTCTGTATCAAAATTATAAGTGAGAACAATGATTTCATGAGGTATAAGAAATTAATGAGATAAGCATTAAAAAAGGATAATCATAATTATTTATAATTATCACATATTCAATACATAAGTTTACTTTTTATGATACTTAAGTGACTTTATAAAAGCAATGACAAAGTTTCACTTTTTTACTGTTTATTAGCAGATACTTACGTTTAAGATTGCTTTTTTCGACAAGAGATGGCTATTCAGCATTATCCAAGTTTAAGTTGCGATCAATGCGCCAGATAAGCAGACAGCCGAGACTCATTAACAGAAACATAGTGATGCCAAGCTTTAGAACAGGATTAACTGGAAAGAGGTTAAGTAGTAACCCACCGAAGATGCCTACCGAAAACATGAGCGAGCCTTGTAGTGCGCTTGCCATACCAGCACGGTGCTTTTGAAACGCAAGGGCAATCGCGGATGAGTTGGGCTGGGTTAATCCTAGTCCTGAAATACAGAAGAAGATACATGCCAATACCAACGGCAACCAAGCGTCTGTACCGTAACCGATACCCAATATAAATAATCCTGCCGATGCAATAACTTGCATCATTGCTCCAAAGCGCAAAATACTAAGAATGCGATAACGGTTAGTCAGCCACTGATTTAGTTGAGTGAGACCCACAAAACCTGCAGCATTTAGCCCAAAAATCCAACCAAAATGCGTCGATGAGATGCCATAAGTATCCATGATTAATTCAGAGGCGGCACTGATATAAACGAACATTGCGCCCATCAATAGCCCGCCACCAATCGCTGGATAATTAAAAGTAGGATCTTTTAATAACTCCCAATATTGACTGAGTACTTCTGTAGCAGGACGAGTATTACGATTTTCTTCACTGAGAGTTTCAAAAAAGAAAAACTTGGTCAACAACAAATTTAATAAACCAAATGCCGCCAAAAACCAAAAAATAGAATGCCAGCTAAAGAACTGCAAAAATAACGCGCCCAGTGACGGCGCTAAGATGGGCGCTAAACCCATGACCAATATCATAATAGAAAAGGCTTTTGCCGTTTGTCTCGCGGTGAGACGATCCCGAATGGCAGCGCGTGTGACCACTGCGCCCACACATGCCCCAAGCGCTTGCAAAGTACGCCCTGCAAATAAGACATATTCATTATCGGTCGTTGCGCAAATAACAGAAGCAATAACATATAAAATCATGCCGAAATATAACGGCTTAACGCGCCCAATACGGTCGCTTAACGGTCCATAAATCAGCTGCCCAAATACCAGCCCCATAAAATAAGCAGGTACTGAGTTGGCAATAAATGAGGTTGGTACGCCAAAGTCTTTTGCCATTGACGGCAGCGCGGGTAAGTACATATCAATCGATAAAGGTCCAACCGCCACAATTAATCCAAGCATCATAATCCATGCAATAGGCAGCTCCGCTGAACGCACGCGATTTGAGTCAGAAGTTTTATGAGATAAAGGGGCTTTTTGAGCAGACATAATTTAGACCATTAGAGTTACAGTATTGATTGTTAAATTATCGATATAAGGAGTAATTATTAATTCGACATAAAAAAATAGCAGACAGCGTTGAATCATCCTATCTGCTATTGTACTGCCTGATAATATTGCAATGAATATAGAATGTTTGGCAAGGGACTTTCATATCAAGGCTATCATCTTCATCAAGCTTACTTTGTTCACGCACCTATAATACATGAGCTTAGCGGAATTGACGCTTTGCAAATACGGTACTTGCTTGCTTGGCTTTTTTAAGCGCACGTTTACGATTACGTCCGAGCATCAGCTTTATTTGCCACAATTTTTCTTGATATAGGGTTACGGCAGACTGTTGATACATAGCATTAATAATGCGTTTACTTGCCAGCACTGCATCGGGCGAGCGTTCGGCAAATTCAGTCGCAAGGATTTTTGCATGTTCCAAAGGCGTATCATGACAATGGCTAATTAGCCCTAACTTTTCAGCAGCAATCGCGTCAATCACACGGGCGCTCATTGCCAGCTCTTTTAATACATCAGCACGTACCACGCCGAGCGCCGATTGGGTCAAGCCCATATCTGGCACCAAGCCCCACTTCGCTTCCATTATAGAAAATTGACACTCAGGGTTGGTAATCCGTACGTCACAAGCCAGCGCCAATTGCAATCCTGCACCAATACAATGTCCCTTTAGTACAGCAATAACCGGCATCGGCACTTCGCGCCAGACCAGACAGACGCGCTGAAATAAACTCTGACTGGGCTTAATTAATTCCCACAAAGCATAGGCTTGATTTTTGGGTTGGTTCAAATCGCCCAAATCTATACCGCTGCAAAAGGTCTCACCAGCTCCATTGATAATAACAGCACGTAAGGTTTTATCTTTGCTAATACGCATGGCAACCGCAATCAGCTCCTGCATCATCTCAAAGCTCATAGCATTTTTTTTATGCGGACGATTTAGGGTAACGGTTAAAATGGCTTTAGTAATACTGACTTGTAAGGTGTGATATTGATAGGTGGCGACAGCGTGCATGACAGTCCTTAATAGCAAAAATAATAATGATAAATAACGATAAGAAATAAGGCAGTGATGGTTAATCAAGCTAACTTTAATGTTAACAGGCTTATATCATTAAAATGTGCCGATAACTGACCGGATAGAGTATAGATATATTAGCTATTAAAAACAGCGCTTCTTTCCAATGTATACCAACACTTTTTATTAAATTACTTTCCGAGTCATATCATTTTCCAAGTCATATCATTTTCGCTTAAGCGATGAAAACTTAATTCCGGATAAGGGGCTAAATCGAGCGTTTGTAAATTGGTAAGCGCCAGTAATAACGTCTCATAATAGGGCTTGAGCATCGCAAACTGTGCCGGCGTGGTATGTTGAATGTTAAGCAAGCATTTATCTTCCAAATCTTGGCTGGCTTGGCGCAGTTGCGGCACGCCGGTATAGCGACTTGCGCCCAAGATACGATGGGCAATTTGGCTCAGCTCATTACGGTCACGATCTTGCCATGCTTGTGCCAATGCTTCTTTTTCCTTAACAATGGTATCGAGCATCATAATAACCAGCGTGGCTGCCAAATCAGGTTTATTTGCTGAGCGCGTTAAGGCATCTTGCCAGTCTAAAATGGCAAGTTCATTGATAGCACTGGTGGTTAAGCTATTCTCTGACACTTTATAATCAGATGACTGTTTAGGCTGCTCAGTTATCGTATCCAAGTTTGGCGGTTGTAAATGGTCTTGATAACGCGGCTGGGTGATACGTTGCGGCTCGCGTAGATAGTCATCACGCGGCTGACTATCACGCAGATAGTTGTCGCGTATTTTTTTAAGCGATAGCGGTCGCGATATATTGTGATCCTTACGCATCCCTAGTTTTCTAGCACTGGTCGGAACGTTTGTTTCACCATACACGTTTGTACTGACATCATTACTGGCGTGATTGGACGCTGTATTTTGGGTAAGTAATTTTGGTGTATCACTCAAGTTAATCAGAGGGTTTAACCCAGAGTCATCTTGAGGTATTAATGGTGTTGATTGCTTAGGCGTATCTACAGACGAAATAGTAAGCGCCGTATTTTTTGATGCACTTTGGTCAATCTCAGTATAGCGCTCAGTCGCTGTCGGGCGATTCAGCCATTTTTGTAGCACTTGTAATAGTTGCGGCTGACTAATCGGCTTGCCCACATAGTCGTCAATACCACTTGCAAGTAATTTGTCGCGCTCATCTGCTAGCCCATGCGCAGTTAGCGCGATTATAGGAATGCGCTGGTCAGGATTTTCAATATTGCGAATTTGCTCCGCTGCCGCGCGCCCTGACATGCGTGGCATTTGAATGTCCATAAATATCAGGTCGATGCGGTCTTTATCTTCCGTACGGACTTTATCCTCAGTACCACTTTGCGCATGATTAACAGAGTTTGTTGCAGCCTTACTCACTTGCGCGCGGGCTTCTGCTTTAGATATTTGAGTTTTATTAGACAGGCTTTGCTGCGTCGTTTTTGAGGTTTTATTATATTTGGTTTGTTGTTTACTGATGATTTCAATGGCATCAAAACCGCTATTGGCAGTAATAACATTAATACCAAATTCACTGAGTAGCGCATCCAAAACCAATAGATTGGGCAAATGATCATCCACTGCCAATACAGTCACCCCATGCCAGCGCGGCAGCTGATTTTTTACTGCTAAAGTTTTCTTTTGGGTATCCATCATGGCGTATAGTTGGCGCTTATCGAGTGGCTCGTACAAGATATTGGCGTGATACCGGTTGAGCAGTGCTTGGTCAGCGGCAACTTGATAACCAAAGACCGCTAATTTTCCTTGATAATGCAAACGAATTTGCTTGAGCAGTGCCATCATGTCATCTTGAGTGTCATTATCGACAATCACCCAATCCCAATAATTACCGCGCTCTTTTAGTGATTCAAGCACACCTGGTAACGAGTTGGCTTGGGTCAAATGAATGGGCAAGTTTTGCAAGCTGGCTTTGAGCACTTGGCGTGAGGCGGCGTGATTAATCCATACTAAAACATGAAACTCATCAGTCGGACTGGCAAGCGGTGCTAATACCGGTAAGGGAATGGTTTGACCCGTTTCTGCCTCTAGCACATCGACATGGGTTGGCATCCGAAACCAAAAGGTCGCGCCTTGATTGGCAATATTCTCTTGCGCATTGTCATAAAAACCAATGTCACCACCCATTAAGCGCGTTAATTGTTTAGAGATAACCAATCCAAGACCACTACCACCATATTGTCGGGTAATTGATGGGTCGCCTTGACTAAAGCTTTGAAACAGCATTTTTTGATCAGCAGCAGAAATGCCTTTGCCACTGTCTTGAACACTAATCATCAGATAATTATCTTGATAATCATCCAAGCTCACGCGCACCACCACATCACCGATATCGGTGAATTTAATGGCATTGCCGACAATATTGGTCAATACTTGTTTCAGGCGCAACGCATCACCAATGATACGCATGGGCACATCGTTATAGAACAATACCGCCACGCGCAGACCTTTTTCTGCGGACACCGGAGATAGCATATCGACGACATCATAAATGGTGTCATATAGGTCAAACTCATGGCGGTCTAACAATAATTTACCGGCTTCGATTTTAGAAAAATCAAGTACATCATTAACCAATGCCAGCAGATGCGCTGAAGATTTGCGAATGGTTTGCACATACAAGTCTTGCTCTGCATTTAATTCGCCATGACGTGCTAGCAAATTAATGAAACCATCAATGCTGTTTAAGGGCGTGCGCAATTCATGACTGATATTGGCTAAAAATGCTGATTTGGCTTGGCTGGTTGAAATCGCGGCATCACGCGAGTTACGAATAGAGATATTTTGCATCTCCATCTCATCAAACGCCAGCCGTAGGTCGTCTTCAGTTTGTTCCGCGTGGTCTTTTAAATCTTGAAAACTTGAATGTAAACGACGTAGCGTTTTGACTAAATCTTGCTGTAATAGGTTCAATTCACCGTCCGACTCTACAGGAATCGGCTTATATAAATTATCGACATGGGTACGTTGCAATTGTAAACGCAACTCATAAATCGGTGCAATCCAGCGCTTGGCATAGATATTTAAGCTGAGTAATAAAATCAGTAAGGTTAATAAGCCGGTAATCACCAGCGACATGGCAATACGATAACGGGCAATATACAGCGGCTCGTTATCCATATCGACCAATAGCCATAAGCGTTGCCCTTCAAACTCGCCCAAAATACTGCCATAAGCGGTGCCAATCGGGGTTGCTTGTTGCGACAAAAAACTTTGCGAGGTATCAAGCAATGGCCAGCGCTCATTAACACCGTAGCCGACGGTTGCCAATACTTGGTTATCTTCATTAATAATAGCAATACGCTGTACATGCTGCTCAGATTGCATGCGGCTGAGCCTATCACGAATCGCCACCAAGGTAGTCATCGCCCCTTTTGGCACTACGGTCGTATTGGCACGATTATCTTCAATTGCCCGCTTTTCATCGAGAATCACGGCATTAGATGCGGTGGGCGTTTTTATGCCACCCAACGCCTCTTCTGAGAGCACGGCACTGCTTAAGCGACCGCCATTTGCACTAATATAATGGTCAGAGTGCACTTGCGATACGGGCAATTGCGAATTATTAATACTGGTTTCAAGGGCATTTTGACTGGCAGAGGCAACCCCACCGACGATTTGCTTTGCTGTTTTTTCATTGTCCTTTAATTGTTGTCGTTCTTGCTCCAACAATTCTGGAATCAGCTCCGTGACCATAGGTTTATAACGGATCAATACCGCTTCTGCTAATGCCTCTTGCTCCGACTCACTAGCGCGCATGGTTTCATGAAACACCAAGATACCGCCCACTGCCGCCAAGACACAAATGGGCAAAAACACCAATATAATCAACTGACCATAGGCGCTACTGGTATCAAAACGTTTTTTGTATGCCATGCGAACTGTGAACTCCTTTAAATGTCCTTGACCGTTTGCAACAGCTTAGGACAAGCTAAATACTGTGCTATTTTAGCAGTATTTAGAATAGTAAAGGCTGGCAATATCAGGGTCTCTCATTATAGTCTCACATCAGGGTCTTACATTATGAGTTACTATTCCCTTATCAATAACTTGTCATGTTATCCGCGCAGCTAAAAACAAACTGATATAATAATGCGACTTTTATTTATCTATCTTTTATCTGCCTGTTTAGTACCCGATTATCCAGTACCTGATTATTCAGTACGTGATTATCCAGCACCGTTTTAACCCTTTTATCGAAAATAACAACAAGGATGTCTTATGTCGTCTACGACTGCCTCAACTGCAAACTTTATCAGCCAAATAACCGAGCTTGCTGATTGCGTGGGTCAAACGCCACTGGTTCGATTACAGCGTTTGCCTGAACAAGAGAATATTACCAATGGTGCGCAGCTGCTTGCCAAATTAGAAGGTAATAATCCAGCCGGTTCGGTAAAAGACCGCCCAGCATTTAACATGATATATCAAGCCGAATTGCGTGGCGATATCAAGCCCGGTGATACGTTAATTGAAGCCACCAGCGGTAATACCGGCATTGCGCTTGCCATGGTGGCGGCAATGCGTGGATACCCCATTACGCTTTTGATGCCTACCAATTCAACTCAAGAACGTAAAGACGCGATGATTGCTTATGGCGCAACGTTAATTGAGGTTGATGAAGGCATGGAAGCTGCGCGTGACTTGGCGTTGCAAATGCAAACGGACGGCTTGGGCGTGGTGTTGGATCAGTTTAATAATCCGGATAACAAACAAGCGCATTACCTGACGACAGGTCCTGAATTGTGGCAACAAACGAATGGTGAAATTACCCATTTTATCAGCTCAATGGGCACAACAGGCACCATTACCGGCGTGTCACAATACTTAAAAGAACAAAACCCAGCTATTCAAATCATTGGCTTACAACCTGACGAAGAGGCATCAATTGCAGGGATTCGCCGCTGGCCTGCTGCTTATATGCCGGGAATTTATGACGCTGATTTGGTCGATGAAGTGATGGATGTTGACCAACATACTGCTGAAGTTTATATGCGTAAATTGGCAAAAACAGAAGGCATTTTTGCAGGGGTTTCTTCCGGTGCAGCAGCATGGGCAGCGGTACAAATTGCCAAAGCCAACCCTGATGCCGTGATAGCCTTTATCGTCTGTGACCGCGGTGACCGGTATCTATCAACGGGTTTGTATAATGTTGATGACAGCGAATAAAAAATATCCACACTGTTAAAGTCTAATTTAACTAACGCTTATAGATGGTAAATCAGGATACGGTTATGACCCCTTCTCTACCTTACAATCCGGTGCTGGTATTCGATATTGAGACAGTAGCAGACACTGATGCCGCGCGCCGTATTTATCCGCAACTGGCAGATTTAAATGATGCCGATACCTTTACTGCGCTGCAAGCCATTCGCATCCAAGAAACTGGACGCGATTTTATGCGCGTACCGCTACAGCGCATCGTGTGTATTTCTGCCTTTTATGTCAAAAACGGTGAGAGCAAACTGTTTTCATTAAGCGCTGAGCATTTATCGGAAAAAGAAATCTTGCGTAAATTTTTTAAAGCCTTTACTGAGTTTCAAGACTTGCCGCAACTGGTCAGCTGGAATGGCTCAGGCTTTGATATTCCAGTACTGATTTATCGTGCTATGCTTTATGATTTAAGCGTGCCGCTACTATTTGAAGAAGGCGATAGTGTCAGTAAGATGCGCTATGATAATTATATCAATCGCTATCACAATCGCCATTTAGACTTGATGGATAGGTTTAGCCAATATGGTGCCAGCGCACGCCAATCAATGGATGTGGTTGCAAGCTTGTACGGACTGCCCGGTAAAACGGATGTTGATGGCAGTATGGTTGGTGACTTGGTGACGCAAGATAAATGGCAAACGCTGACGGTTTATTGTGAATCTGATGTACTCAATACGTGGTTGATTTATCTACGTTGGCTACGCTTGACGGGCAAATTATCTTCAGAAGGCTTTAATGTTTGGCAACAGCAAACCCGAGATTATTTAACCGCAATGACACAAGAAGACGGTAGCATTCGCCATCATGAATTTCTTGCGGATTGGATTGCATTATAAGTAATGGTTGATAAGTAGTGGTTGCTAAATGCTGGATGATAAATTTAAAACTATCTATCAAAACAGCTTTTCAAAATTTTATTCAGACGGCGACCATAGTTTATCTATAGTCGCCGTCTTTTTACTGGTATGACTGAAACGCAGTCGAATACCTAAGCCGTTTTATATGTTAAAATTGTCGCCATTTTCAATACCTTCATTATATAGGCAGGTTTATGCAACCCACCGACTCAAAGACATCTGTAACTCCCAATGCCGCTGCAAAAAATAGCGATACACAAACCATCACCATTCCACCAAGCAAGAAAAAGAACAAACCGTCGCCAAAGGTACGCCGCCGATTAAAAGAGGCTGAACCGCTCTCCTTTACGATTGATAACTTATCCCATGATGGGCGCGGTGTTGCCGTTTATGGCAATGGCTTTGGCGTGGATGATGGTCATGCGGAAGACAAGCACGGTAAAAAGGTGTTTGTCAGTTTTGCTTTACCAGGTGAAACTGTCGAGGTTAAATTGACCAATAGCCGCGCCAGCTTTGAAGAAGGCGATGCGGTTGCGATTACCACTAATCCAAATCCTGAGCGCACTGTACCACCTTGCCCGCATTTTGGCGTTTGCGGTGGCTGTAACTTGCAGCATTGGCAGCCAGAGAGTCAAATTACCTTTAAGCAATCGGTACTTGCCGAGATGTTGCAGCACCAAGCAGGCGTACAGCCTGAAACATGGCTTGCGCCCGTGGTTGGTGACCGTTTAGGCTACCGTACTAAAGCGCGTTTGGGCGTGCGTTATGTGGCTAAAAAACAAACCGCATTGGTCGGCTTTCGTGAACGTGCCAGCAACTTTTTAGCTGAGTTAAATGAATGTCATATTCTTGACCCGCGTATTGGCTTTGAGATTGAAAACTTAAAAGCCTTAATCAGCACTCTAGACAGCCGTGATAAAATCGCTCAGCTTGAGCTGGCAATGGGCGAATATTTACCTGAGCTCCCAGATGGCAATCAACCGGTTGCGCTGATTGTACGCAATTTAGAACCGTTGTCAGATGCTGATGTTGAGAAACTCAAAGTATTTTTTGCCGCGCGCAATTGGCAGCTGTATTTGCAACCTAAAGGTGCAGATAGTGTCGTGCGTATTGCACTTACCGCTGATGATGATATGAGCCAGCAGTTCGGTCGCTTATATTATCAGTTGCCTGAATATGATTTAACCTTTGAGTTTATTCCAACCGATTTTACCCAAGTTAATCTCTCAGTCAATCGTCAAATGACCAAGCTTGCCTGCGACCTATTAGACCTAAAAGCAGGCGAACGCGTACTTGATTTATTCAGCGGTTTAGGAAACTTTAGTTTACCATTAGCGCGACTGGTTGGTGAGACAGGTTCTGTCGTTGGCGTTGAAGGTAGTGATGCAATGACCGCACGCGCTGCTGAAAATGCACGCCGCAACGGTCTACATAATACTGAGTTTTATACTCAAGATTTGACTCAAGATTGCACCGACAAGCCGTGGGCAAACCAAGGTTTTGATGCGCTACTTATCGACCCGCCACGTTCTGGTGCGTGGGAGATTATGCAATATTTGCCTAAGTTTAACGCAGAACGTATTGTCTATGTTTCTTGTAATCCTGCTACGCTAGCACGTGACACTAAGGCGTTACTCGAGCAAGGCTATCGCCTGACGCATGCTGGTGTGATGGATATGTTCTGTCATACCGGACATGTCGAGTCGATTGCTCGTTTTGAGAAGATTGCGGCATAAGTTTACTGAGCTGTTTAATCGCTATATTTTATAATTATAGCGATTAAACACCGCTGTTGATTGCATGTGAATAGACTGCTTAATAGATAAATTATCGACTCAGTATCGGTCATATTACTCCTTGCTCCTGTTACCTACTTTGTATTTTATCGGCAAATTATTGATTGCTAGTAAGCATCCTGTCTTTTGTAAATGCCTATCTTCTCGTCTTTCTCATTTTTAATCGTAAAAAATCATTAATAAACCATCATGTTTAATAACTAATTATTCGATAAAAGTCTATATATTTTTCGTCATTATAGGGCGATAAAAATTGCATTTATTACAGTCATCCGCTTGAATGGTAATTTAAAAATGACATAATAGGGAGATTAGTAACGTTTAATCATTGACAGCATAAATATAATTTATCAATAGCAGATTTGACAATAAAGGAACGGTACACCGTTTCAGAGCCGCTAAGAGGATTGGGCTATGGTAAAGATTCGCGAAGGTCTGCCGCTGGTAGATGGTAAAACCACACAGACCGATAGTGCAACCTCAGCAGCTAAGATGGTGGCCACTCAGCGTTCTCAGCAATCTGCTAATAGCTATGCCCAACTTCCGCTTGATATCCAGAGCCAGCTCGCAACGCACAAACTGCACACTACTTTTGATCGCTCATCCCATCCTGCTTATGACAGCCATGACCCAAGTTTGAGCACGATTTATGTGAGCAACGGTTATTTAGACAATGCCATGCTACAAGAGGCGAACATGATTTCTTTAGACATCGAAACGCTTGATCTGGATCATACCAATATTGATGTGCCCGCGTGGCTCGACAAGGTTGCCAAACGCATTGGTCAAGAGTCAGTTCCTAAGCTGACCATGGCGTGCGAGTTGATTCGCAGCCGGATGAATACACACGAATCTGAGCGCTCTGGCGCTTATATCACCGGTATCGGGATGACCGATATCTTGACCTATTTATATCAAGATGAAGATGCGCTCATTGCCGCGATACTGTATCGCAGCGTGCGTACCTCATTAATTAGTATTAGTGAGATTGAAAAAAACTTCGGTAAAGACATCAGTACTCTGGTCAAAGATACCTTAGCCATGGGCAAGCTGTCCGATATTATTGAAAGTAATAAACGCTTAGAAGACCACTTTATCAATGATGAGCGCCAGCAGCTATCCAACATTTATAGCATGCTGATTTCAGTGACCAACGATGTGCGCGTGGTGCTGATTAAATTGTCTGAGCGTACCTTTGCCATGCGCGAGCTGTCGTTTTCTGATAGCGATCGGCAATATCGCGTGGCTCGCGAAGTCATGACCATTTATGCGCCCCTTGCCCACCGTTTGGGTATCGCCCAGCTTAAATGGGAGCTTGAAGATCTAGCCTTTCGCTACCTTGCCCCTGAACGCTATAAAGAAATTGCCAAACTGCTGGCTGAAAAACGCAGCGAGCGCGAATCTTATATTCAGCGCGTCGAAGATCAGTTAAGCGAAGCCTTAGCGGAAGCTGGAATCGCCGGTGAAGTCTCAGGTCGAGTTAAACATATCTATTCTATTTATCGCAAAATGAAGCTTAAGAGTCTATCCTTTGACCAGCTGTACGATATTCGTGCCCTACGCGTTTTGGTTGAAAACCCCTCTGACTGCTATCACGTATTAGGTTTGGTACATGGCTTGTGGCGTTATATTCCTGAACAGTTTGATGACTATATTACCAACCCAAAATCCAACGGCTATCGCTCACTACATACCGCCGTCATTGCCGAAAGCAAATCGTTAGAGGTGCAAATCCGTACCAATAGCATGCATTTTGAAGCTGAGCTTGGTATGTGCGCGCATGTGAATTATAAAGAAGGGCTGAAAAATAAAAAGGACACCTATCTTAATCAGCGTATCAGCTCCTTACGTCAGTTATTGTCCCTTAATAACGAAATTCGCAATCAGAGCCGCACTGCGCGCATTGATGGCGAAGAATTCGATGATAGTGACCTTCTTGATGATTATGAGCAAACCGTTGATTTTGATGAATTGGAACGTATCTATATTTTTAGCCGTGATGGTGACATCACTGAGCTACCAAAAGGGGCGACTGTTCTCGACTTTGCCTACTATGTGCATACCCAAGTGGGCAATCGCGCCCAAGCTGCTCGGGTTAATCAGCGCTATGTACCGCTCACCTATCAGCTAAAAACGGGGGAGCAAGTTGAGATTATCACCAAATCTTCGCGTGAGCCGAATCGAGACTGGCTGGTTGCCTCCTTAGGTTATATCCATACCAATCGCGCCCGCTCGAAGCTACGCCAGTGGTTTAACAAGCAAGACCGTGATAAGAATATCGAAATCGGGCGGCACATGCTGGCAAAGGAGCTCGAACGCTTGTCTGTGCACCCAAACAGCATCGACTTAAATGATTATTTACCGCTGTTTAATGTCAAAAATACCGATGATATTTTGGTGGGCTTGGTGACTGGTGAAATTGGTATCAACCAATTGACCGGACACATCTCAAGGCAGCTACAATTAGAGCCGGAAAAAGAAGAAGAGGAATACACTCCAAGCGTTGACCCCAGAGCTACTGGTAAAATCGACGCTTATAAAATTTGTATCGATGGCTTAGACAATATTGAAATTGCTTTAGCAGGCTGCTGTCATCCCGTTCATGGTGAGCCCATCTCCGGCTATATTACCTTATCGCGCGGCGTCAGTATTCATAACCGTGGCTGTCCAGAATACATGCGCTTGATTGAGCGCGACCCTGAGCGCGAAATCAGCGCCTCATGGAAATCAAAATCAGGACGCTTCCAACCAGTCGATATCCATATCGAAGCTTATGATAGGCGTGGACTATTGCGCGACTTAACCCAAATTATTGACAAAGAAAACGTCAATATTCGCAAAGTTGACACCTTAAGCACCGATGATAATATAGCCTCTTTAAAGTTTCATGTCGAAGTTTCAGGGCTCGCGCAATTGTCTAAATTACTTGCCAAGCTTGAGCAGCAGCCGGGCATCATACATGCGCGCCGCGCTGTTGCTTAGCTCATCACTTGTTAAGTTATTTCATTTAAACTATCATTTTTAAACCATTAAAAAGAACTGCTATGCCTGAGTTACCTGAAGTTGAAACCACTAAAACCAGCCTAACGCCCTTACTAGGTCAGTCAGTCAAAGCCCTGACTGTATTTCAGCCAAAGCTACGTTGGGCAATGCCTGACGATTTATCACATCTAGAGGGTTATACCCTTGACTCAGTAGAGCGGCGTGCAAAATACCTAATTTTGACTTTTTTACCGCTAATAAAAAAGCAGCAAATTCGGCAACTGATTATTCATCTAGGAATGTCAGGAAGTTTGCAACAGCATCCATATGGTACAGATAAGCGCAAACACGACCATTTAATCATGGTATTTGGCGATACTAATAAGCCTGACGATTCGGCAACGCAGCTACATTATCATGATCCAAGGCGTTTTGGTGCCGTATTATGGTATGAAGATTACAGTCATAAACTGCTCGATCATCTAGGTCCCGAACCGCTCTCAACAGAGTTTACCGCTGACTATCTATATCATCTGATTCAGCGTACAGAGACCAATGAGGCTACTAATCGCAGTAGAAAGCGACCCATAGCGCGTCCAATAAAATCAGTTATTATGGAGCAGCAGATTGTGGTTGGCGTGGGTAATATCTACGCAACAGAAAGTCTATACTTAGCAGGTATACATCCTGCAACACCAGCGCATCAGTTATCCTATGAGCAGATTGCGCTATTGGTTGAACATATTAAAATTATTTTGCAAAAATCCATCCAACTTGGTGGTTCCACCTTACGCGACTTTACCGTCGCGAGTGGTCAAACGGGCTATTTTCAACAGACGTTACATGTTTATGGTAAACAAGGTCAATTTTGTCCCAACTGCGAGACTGTATTAGAAAACATTAAAATTACGGGTCGCGCCAGTGTCTTTTGTTCCCACTGTCAAAAACTATAACGGCTGTATGTCGCTATAGAAATTATATTTTATACAATATGACAATACTTACTGCTAAAACAATCAACATAAAATTTAAATAAAGCATTGCTAGATATTGAAATATGCAGCTTAAAAACTAAGACTCTGCTATATTAGGCAACAAACGTCTATTTCTATAGCTAATTTGCTTTAACAATAGCCTTTATACTTATTTCATTTTGGTATGCTTGCATTGCTAGTACTTCGCCTATGCTGATTATCGCAACCATTTTTAGGATACTGTTATGAACGTCCAAAAGCCAACTTTTACTAATAAATGGGTGACCGTAGTTACCAGTATAAGTTTGATATTACTCATGATGCAGCCTGCCTCAGCTGCCATAGAAATCGACGAAAAAGAATTTGGTCCATCATATGAAACCATGGTTGTAGATACAGTGGCAGGTAAACCGTTACAGCTGATTAATGCGGTTGCAGGCACCATTGCTTACGTGGTCAGTTTACCATTTTCATTGATTGGTGGTAATGCAGAGCAAGCTCAGCAAAAGCTGGTTGTCGAGCCTTGGGACGCCATGGCACGCTGCTTAGGCTGTACCGTTGCTGAAGACAATTATTATAAATCACAAGTGGTGAACAATAATGTAGTACGGATTGTGGTCGATAGACCTTCTGAGATTCTAATCAACACCAATGATTATGTGGTTGTTAATCCAAGGTAAGATTACCATTAATTAACACTGGTAGATGAAATAAAAAAGGCTAACTTTATCGGTTAGCCTTTTTTATTTCATTTCATTAAAATATTTAAAATCATTTAATACTATTGCTTAATATTACTGTTATTACCAAGTTTGGCACTAATTTCACGCAGTAATACGATTTCTTCGGCTATTGCATCAGGTATAGGCGCTTGCTGACGACGTAAACGATTTACGAATTTTACCATCATAAAAATAATAAACGCTAGAATGATAAAATTAATTAACACAGTAATAAAACTACCATAAGCCAAAACAGGTATACCAGCTGCTTTTAACGCATCATAGTTTCTAGCTACTCCTTCAGGAACATCTCCCAATACCACAAACATATTTTTAAAGTTGATTTCACCACCCGCTAATACAGCAACGATTGGCATCATAATGTCTTCAACTAATGAGGTGGTAATGGTGCCAAAAGCGCCGCCGATAATGACACCGACTGCCAAATCCATGACGTTACCTTTAATCGCAAACTCTTTAAACTCAGCGATGATACTCATAAGACAACCCCTTAATAATCATTCCGTTGATTGGGTTCGCTGTTAATGCATAGAGTTAATAACACATCTTTGCTTTTCACGCCCATAAAAAAATAGTAGCACAAAGTGAACAATATTGCGCTCACTTCATACTACTATCTTTAAATACGCACTATAAGCATAACCCTAAAACTATTGCTATGCCTAGCTAAAACAGCACTTCATTGAATTAAGTGTTAAACAACACATTTTTCAATATTAAGCACCTTTCTTACGACCGAAACGCTTACGCTCACTTTCAGTCAAATAACGCTTACGCAAACGGATTGCTTTTGGCGTAACTTCAACTAACTCATCATCTTGAATAAATTCAAGAGCTTGCTCAAGCGTGAACTTGATTGCTGGCGTTAGCGTCAACGCTTCATCCGTACCACTGGCACGAACGTTGGTCAGCTGCTTAGCAGTTGTTGGATTCACAGCCATATCATCGTTACGAGAGTTTAGACCAACGATCATACCTTCGTAAACTTCTAGCTGTGGCTCTGCAAACATTTTGCCGCGTTTTTGCAAGTTAAACAATGCAAAACCTAGGCAAACGCCTTTAGCCATAGAAACCAATACGCCGTTAGAACGACCACCTACTTCACCAATCTTTTGCGGACCGTAATGCGAGAAGCTTGAGGTCATAATGCCCGTACCTGACGTCAGGGTTAGGAATTCAGAACGGAAACCAATCAAACCACGTGCAGGTATCGTTGCTTCAATACGCATACGACCTTTACCATCAAGCTCCATGTTGGTCATCTCGCCTTTGCGTAGACCAACTTGCTCCATGATTGGACCTTGATGCGTGTCTTCAATATCAAACACAACATTTTCATATGGCTCTTGAAGTTTACCATCTACTTCTTTCACGATCACTTCTGGACCGGATACACCCATCTCAAAACCTTCGCGGCGCATATTCTCAATCAATACTGAAAGATGCAGCTCACCACGACCTGATACTTTGAATTTATCAGGAGATTCTGTGTCTTCAACACGTAGTGCGACGTTATGAATCAGTTCACGTTCTAGACGCTCACGGATATTACGTGACGTCACAAATTTACCATCACGACCAGCAAATGGTGAGTTATTTACTTGGAAATTCATAGATACAGTAGGTTCATCAACCGTTAACGCTGGCAATGCTTCTACGTTACTTGGATCACAGATGGTATCTGAGATATTAAGCGCATCAATACCTGTAATACAAACAATATCGCCCGCTTGTGCATCTTCAACATCAATGCGATCAAGACCATGGTAGCCCATAATTTTTAGAATACGACCACTACGCGTTTTGCCGTCTTTATCAATGACAGTTACTTGCGTATTGGTTTTAACTTTACCACGCTGAATACGACCAATACCGATAACACCTACGAAGCTATTGTAATCGATGCTTGAAATTTGCATGCGGAATGGCGCATCAGCATCAACTTGTGGTGGTTGCACGACATCAACAATAGTCTTGAAAAGTGGTGTCATGTCATCAGCTAAATTATCAGCTTCTAGACCTGCAATACCATTCAATGCTGATGCATAAACAACAGGGAAATCTAATTGCTCATCAGTAGCACCTAGATTATCGAACAAATCAAAAATTTGATCCATTACCCAATCAGGACGTGAGCCAGGGCGGTCGATTTTATTAATAACAACGATAGGCTTTAGACCTTGCTCGAATGCTTTTTGAGTGACAAAACGTGTCTGTGGCATAGGACCATCGACACCGTCTACAACCAAAAGCACGCAATCAACCATAGACATAACACGCTCAACTTCACCACCGAAATCGGCGTGACCAGGCGTGTCCACGATGTTGATACGATATTCAGTACCATCGGTATCGTCAGTCCAACGGATGGCTGTATTTTTAGCCAAAATAGTAATACCGCGTTCTTGCTCAATATCACCTGAATCCATCGCACGTTCAGCAATGTTTGCACGGTCGCCAAAAGTACCAGATTGATGTAACAGCTTATCAACCAAGGTAGTTTTACCGTGGTCAACGTGGGCAATAATTGCAATATTACGCAAATGTTTAATATCGTTCGCCATATAGAATGCTCGTTTTGTCTTAATAAAATGTAGTAGCAGTAGGCGCCGCTGGATAAGCTTTCATCATCAATCAGTCAGATAATCTACTTTATTCTTAGACGCCTGCACGATAGATGCACTAGAATAAGTCAATAAGTAGGTACAACAATCTATACCGATACATCCATCGTACCGTTAGCCATGCTAGTACACACTATGTCAATTCACAAAGTGTGTGGGCGACTAGTATATCATTATTATGATATAAGTTTATGTAATTCCCTATTTATCTCTAAACATAACAAAAAAAAGCCACCTAGAAGGCAGCTTTTTTTGTAACTTTATTATTGTCTAACTTTGCAACTAATTATTACTTATTCAACAATCATGTCTTTAGTTTGTTCAACAGTCATAGTTTTGTCACCAGTGATGATGGCATAAACACGACGGTTCATTGCACGTCCTTCTTCAGTATTGTTGTCAGCAATTGGACGGTCATAACCGTAACCAACGGTTGATAAACGGTTTGGCGCGATACCAAATTCATTAGTCAACATAGACTTAACAGCGATAGCACGGGCTTCAGACAGACGTTGGTTATAACGTGCTGATGGACCAGTTTTAGAAGCATGACCTTCAACGCTAGCGATAGAGTTAGGATACTCGCGCATCTTCTCTGCTACTTTAGCGATTTCAGGCTTGTATTGATTTTTGATAGCAGATTTATCGTTATCAAAGAATACACGTAGCTCCATTTTTAGCTCATCGGTAATATCTACTTGTAATGGGCAACCACGTTCATCAACAACTACATTCATTGGAGTGCCTGGGCATGCATCGATGCTATCAGGTACGCCATCACCATCAGAATCAGCATCGTCAACTACGACGATTGGGGTACCGATAACTGGCGCTTGTGGTTCAAGTGGTGCTACAGCAACTGCTGGAGCTAAATGGCCACCAAGTACGACTTCTAGACCAGCTAGAGCCATACCTTCCCACCAGTTCTCATCAAAGTTATGAATCGCACGAGCTTCACCGCGTAGGCTTAGTGCATCATTGATACGATACATGGTACCTAGACCTAAGTTACCAATGGTATCTTTAGAATCAGTAATTTCACTACCAGCTGCATTATCAACTGTGATCTTAGACTGACCAGCACCTACTAACAAATAAGGCTTCAATTTATTATTAGTGTAACCAGTAAACTGTTCAGTACCAATCAAGAAGTTACCAGAAATCATACGCTGTTCAGCATCGAAATTATCGTTGCCATCTTGACGAATACCATCAGTATTTGATACACCATACTCTACTTGAAACTGAGTAGATGGGGTTAATTCAACACCAAGGGCCGCACCCGTATATAAACCATTCTCTTTATAGTAACGGTTGCCTGCACTATCACCTAAAGTCTCTAGTTGCTCATCATCAGCACCTTCGCTGTAGTGATAACCAAGTAGTAAAGGACTAATAGTAACGCCAGCATTAGCAGCTAGTGGAGCTGCTGTTACGGCAAATAAAGCTAAAGCAATTTTATTCAATTTCATGGACTTCCTCCAAAGGATAAGATAATTGATACGTTAATTAACACTATTTCCTAAATAATATAACGATATACATTTTTTTGTATACATTTTGGTATAGCACAATCTGTTAGGAAGCAGCTTATCGGCTATCAATTCAGTTTACAACTTCTTTTATCACTCAGCTACACATTATTACACGATAATGTGATAACTAAAACACAATGTACCATTTGTATTACTAAACGCTAACAGAGATTACATAAGCTGCCTTTCATACTTTTAGACAGTAGACATAAAGCAGATCGGCGTTTATTTAATATCGCTAGTTTAATACATTTAACGGCTTTTTTCTATTTAAAAAACCAGTTACTCACTAATTGTAACATTTTATGACAGTGCATTCATAGTTAAATTATATTCTTTAGTAAACAATATTCTATTAATAAGTTATAATCAATGAATATAGATGATAAATTCCTTGATTGG
Organism: Psychrobacter sp. 16-MNA-CIBAN-0192; assembly: GCF_040309565.1. NCBI lineage: Bacteria > Pseudomonadati > Pseudomonadota > Gammaproteobacteria > Moraxellales > Moraxellaceae > Psychrobacter > Psychrobacter sp. 16-MNA-CIBAN-0192. Next base: position 383,938 of record NZ_JBEOOX010000001.1, on the reverse strand, counting down.
TTAAACAACTATACTAACAATTTACGATTCTGTAATATCTAGATAACTTCCCGCAGTTATTATTGCTGTGCTGATAGGGATTTCGTACATTGTTGCATCCTCTGTGTTCTTCCTCTTAAATTCTTCACGCTATTAACAAGTACTCGTAGAAAACTCCCTTCTTTATGTGATCATTGTCATAAAAAAACCATTATGAAAATAAAAATACTCAGAAGTTATGGATTTACCTTAGTGGAGCTTATTGTTACGGTGGCTGTACTAGTTATTATTTTAACCATAGCTTATCCGTATATCATGACACATTTAGCTAATATGGAAGCAAAACGCATCAGATATGGGGTAATCAATACATTAAAAGTAGCAAAAGCTGAAAGTTATGTTAGAAGAAAGGATTTGGTGCTCTGTTTGTCTAACGATGGGAAGCTCTGCCATAGGGACAGTGAGAAAACACTATTGTTATTTATAGATGAAAATGACAATAAAGTATTTGATTTGGGGACAGACCACTTAATAGAACAACACGTATTAAATCCTAAGTATAGTAAGCTAGCCCTACGAGTAGGATCCAGTCGCCATTACACCAAATTTTGGGGTAACAGCGGTAATCCTCGAGGTCACTTTGGTCACATTAAATACTGCCCGATCGCCACATACAATCGGAATATGTATCAAATATCTTTTAATCAAGTAGGTGTTTTTAAACATAAACCTGACAGTAGAAGCGAGCCTACAGAATGTTAATATTAACGGTTTATCTTGAGATCTTATTTATACATTGCCGCTTTCATCATCGTAACAGCTTCTGCTAAACCTGCAAAGACGGCATCGGCAATCAATGCATGACCAATATTTAGCTCGTAGATACCTTTAATTTGAGCAATAGCATTAACGTTATCGCGCGTTAAACCATGTCCGGCATTAATTAACAGGTTGCTATCTGCTTGTTGCGCTATGCTGACAGCATTTTGAATCCGTTGTAGCTCCGCCTGTTGATTATCCGTATCACCCGCTAAACCCATTTCCGCATAAGCGCCAGTATGTAATTCAATCGCATCAGCATGACAGGCAACTGCAGCATTAATTTGAGCCTCAGCGGGATCAATAAACAATGATACTTTAATGCCAGCAGCATGCAGTTTATTAATATAATCGGTTAGCCAGGCTACTTGTCCAGCAACATCCAAACCACCTTCGGTAGTTAACTCAGCGCGCTTTTCCGGTACTAAGCACACCCAAAATGGTTTTACTTCACAGGCAATTGCCAACATCTCTGTTGTAGCGGCCATCTCTAAATTTAAACGGGTGGTCAGTTGTGCGGCAATCTCATAGACATCCGCATCTTGAATATGGCGACGGTCTTCACGCAGGTGAATCGTAATACCATCAGCACCAGCTTGCTCGCACAGCAATGCAGCAGCTAATGGGCTTGGATAATCAACACCACGCGCCTGACGCAAGGTCGCAACGTGATCAATATTAACCCCTAATAATGGCTTTTGAGACAAAGATGAATCTTGTACTAAAGTCGTCATAGAAAAATCCTTTTAATAATTATAGTTATGGAACAAAAAGCTTATTAAGTCGCAGATTTTAAGAATTGTTAGCATTTTTTGAGAGTTATTAGCATGGTAATAATAAGTCATTATTACGTAGGCTAACTTTTAGACACCGCTATCAGCGCAGGATAAACAGCTGGATAACCTCAGCATTATTACTATTATCATTAATGATATTGGTATTACTGATAACGCTGCTGCTGTTGCCAAAGTAGCCGGCTTTGTAGCGGCTGATAGTCGAGCAGATGATCCATCAATAGCCGATATAAACGTGACCAATTCGAAAGCGTTACCTCTGTAATACCCAACTCTGCCATTGCTATGAGTTCACTACCTTTAAATACGGTTTGTACCATAGCTGGTAGTTGTTCTGGTAATTGATTATCAATTTGAGAAACTAATACTAAGCCAACATCGGGTAAAAATCGATAGGCGTTATCAGGCGCAATATTAATTAGACTACTATCATGCGTTAAAGAAACCCCAAAACCTAGCTGCTTGAACAATTGCTGCTCGAACTGACGCAAACATAGGCGCAATTGCTGTGGTGTTAGTGGCTGCTTTAATGTGAGTAGGCTGTCTTGATAGTACTGCCAAAGGACTGGCATGGGATCTTCGATAGGTAATAGCTTCCATAATATCTCATTAAGATATAAGGCAGCGTATTGTTGCTGACCACTAATCTGCGCATAGCTTATTGGTTGTTCACTTGAAATATCATAAGCCAATGGCGCTAAATTAATTTGGCTAAAAGTTTTTAGCTCTTTTTTACCCGTAGCAAATAACTGTAATGGTTCAAATAATGGCGCGCCTTTTTTACCAACGCCGTGAATAACCCCGTGCTCTTTAGAAAAAAGAGAGTACAGTGCGCGCTTTTCTTGATAAGGGCGCTGATGTAGTAAATAACCGACTAACGCCTCATTACGCATGATTGATTACTCCAATCCTTACTATATCAGTGCCTATTATCGCTGCTTTTTATAACGGCTTATTAATATCCTAAGCTGGTCAAAGCGCGCTCATCATCAGACCAGCCACGTTTCACTTTTACCCATAACGTTAGCATAATTTTTTTATCAAACAAGAGCTCCATATCTTTACGAGCATCCATACCTACTTGTTTGATACGCTGACCTTTATCACCAATAACAATGGCTTTTTGACCGCTACGCTCAACATAGATTGTCGCATCAATAAAAGTACAGGCTTTACGCGGACGACCCGTTTTTGGATCAGTATGAGCCGGTTCATCTTTAAAACCATCAATTTGCACAGTCAAATCATATGGCACTTCATCACCAGAACTACGCATGATTTTTTCACGAATAATTTCACTGGCTAAGAAACGCTCTGAACGATCGGTAATTTGTTCCGTATCATAAATGGGTGCGGCAACAGGTAAATGTGAGGCAATCACTTCCTGCAAACGATTAAGATTCTGATTTTTTAAAGCAGAAACAGGGACGATGTCAGCAAAGTCAAAGCTGTCACTAAACGTCTCAATCAACGGTAATAACGTGCCTTTATCTTTTAAGGTATCGGCTTTATTAATCACTAAAACCACAGTCAGATTGGTATCACCAAGCTTTTGTAGCACCAGTAAATCATCATCGCGCCATTGGTCAGAATCAACAACGAATAAAACCACATCAACATCTACTAATGCTGAAACTGCCGCTTTATTCATACGCTCATTAATAGCGCGCACTTCATTGCGATGAATACCTGGGGTATCGACAAATACTGCCTGCATCTCACTATTAGATAAAATACCATGAATACGATGACGGGTCGTCTGTGGCTTACGTGACGTAATGGACAGTTTCTGACCCAGCAAATGGTTCATCAAGGTTGATTTGCCAACGTTTGGACGACCAACAATCGCCACATAACCAGTTTTAAAGTCATCATTAATATGCGTGGGTGCTGTTTGCGCAAAAAAATCTTCAATAGCATCATCATGCTCTGACTCAACAAAGCTCTCATCTTGCTGAGTTTTTAGCATGTCATCACTATCTTTTACAAGGTTTGCGTTGGTATTTTCGGTCATATGATTCGTATTATCTTCATGGTTAGATGGCAAATCAGTGTGATTGCTCATAGGTCATTCCTGTGGTGTTCTGTCTTAATACTATTAGTTTCTAATAAAAAGCTAAGTGTTTTATTTATATATTCTTATATATACAACTTAAATGAGCTGAGCACGTTTATGACCAACGTCACTCATAACTATAAAATATAGGTTGCATCATTAACCGCAGATACTCTTACTTACCCTACCCTTTTTTTAGGGCATTGGGAAGCTTATGGAGCTGATTAATCATCAATTCTGCTGCTTTTTGCTCAGCGATGCGGCGGCTTTCACCTGATTCGGTAATAGACGGACACTGATTAATGTTGACATCACAGCGTACCACAAATATCTGATAAGGGGCATTGCCACGCGTTTCTACCAATTCATAATGCGGTAAATCAAACTGTTTAGATTGCAACCATTCTTGTAAACGACTTTTGGCGTCTTTGAGCACTTTTTGTTCATTAACATTGTCAATCAAATCACCATACCATGCTAATAGGCAATCACGTGTCACATCCAAATCTTGGCAGTCAAGATAAATTGCGCCCAGTAAGGATTCAACGGCATCAGCTAATATTGAGGCGCGATTGCGTCCGCCACCTTTACGCTCACCAATACCTAAAATCAGATGATTGGACAAATCGAGCTGTTGAGCAATGATAACCAGTGTCTCTTGGCGGACTAGAGTGGCGCGCATACGGGTTAAGCGTCCCTCATTTTGGCTCGGATAACGATGATATAACGCTTCACCAATTATCATACCCAGCAGCGCATCTCCTAAAAACTCCAAACGCTCATAGTTCTTTTTACTATCGAACGAGCGATGGGTTAATGCCAACTTCGGCAAACTGATATCATTAAACTGATAGCCCAGCCTACGCGATAGTACCGCTAAGCGCTGAATAAAATCAGCAGATATGGGCGTTATGTCCCAAGATTCACTATTTTTGCTACTTTTAGGTACGGGTACAGCTTTTGGTAAAGTTGGTTTCATGCGCGGTAGTTGGCTATCCTATTAATAGTGCTAACTTGTTGAAAAATGGAATGAATAACAAAGGTTTAAAAACATAACCTTCTTGATAAGCGTTAAATTTCATAAATATTATATTTAATAAGCATTAAATAATTATGTCTATACTAGCAAATAATAAGACTATTAATAATAAGTAGCCGACTTCATAATAAAAAACTGATTATTCAGCTGAGCCAGCTTTGATATCACCTTCAAAGCGACTAACAATATCAACATTACTAAAAAAATTATTGGTCTTCTCATATTTTTTATGAATCGCTAATTGACCAGTAGTATTATTAGTAAAGGTAAAAATCTCTTTAGCGCTGGTATCATAATCTGCATTAATAGACAGCTGGCGATCAATACGGGCAACGAACTGCGTGGCACTCTCTTTATTACTATTGGCTTCTGTTAACTGCTCTGCCAACAGCTTATTTAATTGATAGTCCCCAATTTGCGCTGGCAAAATCGCTACCAATAGCTTGCCAGCAACAACAATAACAATCAGCAATAATACAATACTACTGACACTGGCACCGCGCTGAGACGACAAACTAGAAAGTTGATGCACTATAAAAACTCCTAAACACGCTATAAAATATGTAAACTACTAACGCTTAAACTGCTGTACGAAGTTACAAAATACTAGTCAGTAGTATAGTAGTCAACGGTTTATATTCTAGTCGCCTTATCAATCAATCAATGGCACCGTTACGCGTGAAAGATGGCAGCTTTAAACCTGGCGGCTTATGCATCCAAATATAGACCGCTTTGCCCGCTAAGTTGTCATCCGGTACAAAGCCCCAAAAACGTCCATCAGCGCTGCGATCACGATTGTCACCCATGACAAAATACTGGTTTTCAGGGACAGTAATACGCCACTGTGTCCCTGCTGAGCTGACTACATCTGGCGACTCTTGCTGTAAAAATGGTGCATATTGCGCACTATTCATACCCGTTAAATAACGAACCAAATGCTGATGCTTGCCTTGTGTTTCTTGGAAATACTGAGCATGGTCTTCTTCTTGCTGACCCATTTGCATGGCTTCAGTTTCGCTAAGTACTTGTCCCGGGGCGATTTGTCCCGCCCCATACAACTGTGATGTTAGCTCCGCATTGGCAGCAAAATTAATCGTTTTAGTCGCGACTGGCACATCATTAATGGCAAGCTGCCCTTGATTATAACTGACCGTGTCACCGGGTAGCCCAATCACACGCTTAATATAATAGATACTTGGGTTTTCAGGATAACGAAACACAGCAACATCACCATGCTCAGGCGCGCCAGTATCGAGCACCTTATTATAAGACAATGGTAAACGCACACCATAAGCGTACTTATTCACCGCAATAAAATCGCCAGTATATAAAGTGGGCACCATAGACGATGACGGAATATTAAACGGCTCAATTAAGAACGAGCGTACAATTAATACTACCGCCAGCACAGGGAAAAAATCATATGCCCAGCGTACCAACAAGCTCTCTTTACCGCGACCGCGTGTTTTACGTTGTTTAAGTGTCAGCTTATCTAATAGCCAAATAATACCCAAACCAATGGTTAATGGCACTAAAATTAAATTAAAATCAAAATCCATACTCAATTGCCTATTAACGAGCGACTTATCTGGCGGTTTAAACTATCAGCTGCACTACCAATTAGACTAGAAATTATCAGTCATTTAGTATCATTCAATGATGACTTAATCAACCTGCAATACGGCTAAGAAGGCTTCTTGCGGAATCTCCACGTTACCCACTTGCTTCATGCGTTTTTTACCGGCTTTCTGTTTCGAGAGTAGCTTTTTCTTACGCGAGACGTCACCGCCATAACATTTCGCCAAGACGTCTTTACGCATGGCTTTAACGGTACTACGCCCGATGATTTGGCTGCCAATTGCGGCTTGAATCGCTACATCAAACATCTGACGTGGAATCAGCTCTTTCATCTTCGTAACTAACGCATTACCGCGGTAACGTGACTGGGTTTCATGGACAATCATGGCAAGCGCATCGACTTTATCGCCATTAATTAATACATCCACTTTAACCAATTTATCGACTTGATAACGCTCAAAATTATAATCAAGTGACGCAAAACCGCGCGATACCGATTTTAGACGGTCAAAGAAGTCCATAACCACTTCACCCATCGGAATATCAAAGATGAGCTGCACTTGGCGACCCATAAAGCGCATATCAACTTGCACACCACGGCGCTCGATACAAAGGGTCATGACGTTACCCAAATAATCTTGCGGTACTAAAATTTGACAACGAGCAATCGGCTCACGGAACTCTTCGATATTATTAGGTTCAGGCAGTCTTGATGGGTTATCAACATAGATAATGCTGCCATCTTTTTTTACAATCTCGTAGATAACTGAAGGCGCGGTGGTAATCAAATCCAAGTCATATTCGCGCTCTAGACGCTCTTGGATAATCTCCATGTGCAGCATACCAAGGAAACCACAGCGGAAACCAAAACCTAGCGCATCTGAGGTATCAGGCTCGAAGAATAATGACGCATCATTAATCTGCAGTTTTTGTAGCGCTTCACGGAATTTTTCAAAATCCGTAGATTCAACAGGGAACATACCGGCATAAACTTGCGGCGTAATCTGTTTAAACCCAGGAATACGATCGACATCAGGCGTACTGGCATGCGTAATCGTATCACCAACTGGCGCACCAGCAATATCTTTAATACCGGCAATAATAAAGCCTACTTCACCGGCTTGTAAGATACCTGTATCTACTGGCTTTGGAGTAAAGACACCAATTGAGCCGACTAAATGCGCATCTTTGGTCGATTTAATATAAAGCTTATCGCCTTTTTTAATCGTACCTTGGCGGACACGGACTAATGATACGACGCCCAGATAATTATCAAACCATGAGTCGATAATTAACGCTTGTAGCGGCGCATCACGATCACCGGTTGGCGCAGGAATAAATTCAACCAACGCCTCAAGTAATTTATCAACGCCCAGACCAGATTTTGCTGAAACACGTGGCGCATCAACGGCATCAATACCAATAATGTCTTCAATTTCTTGAATCACGCGTTCAGGCTCAACTTGTGGCAAGTCAATTTTATTTAACACTGCCATGACCTCAAGACCTTGGTCAACCGCGGTATAGCAGTTAGCAACCGACTGCGCTTCCACGCCTTGCGCCGCATCAACGACCAATAGCGCACCTTCACAAGCGGCTAATGAACGTGAAACTTCATAAGAGAAATCGACGTGACCGGGTGTATCAATGAAATTCAGCAGATAGCGCTCACCATTGGGATGATCATAATACAGCGTCACCGACTGCGCTTTAATCGTGATACCGCGCTCACGCTCAATATCCATTGAATCAAGGACTTGCGCCTGCATCTCACGATCTTGCAGCGCGCCACACATCTGGATAAAACGATCGGCAAGGGTCGATTTGCCATGATCAATGTGGGCAATAATAGAAAAGTTACGAATATTGGCTAATGCAGTCACAAAGCGCCTACTAAATAAGAGGAATGGGATTGGTATGTGTTAAAAATAACTATTAAAAATCAACAGTTTATAATGCCAAGCGCAAAACAGCGACAATACTCGCGATAACGCGCAGACATCTGCAGGTATTCTAGCAGTTTTCAGCTATAAAGTAAGGCGATTTTGTCAGTACCCATTTCATGGGCTTGCTGAATAACGACTATAATAGCAGGATAAAAATATAGCGACGCTAAAATCAAAATATAACACGCAAAAAAAAACCAATCACTAAGGATTGGTTTTTTAAAATATGGTGGCGATGAAGAGACTTGAACTCTTGACCTCACGATTATGAGTCATGCGCTCTAACCAGCTGAGCTACATCGCCATTTTAGGCTCGGTATTATGCCGATATGAGTGACTGTCGTCAACCCCTAAAAGGCATTTTTTGCAGAAATATTGAATTTAATTCAAAATAAGCGCAAATTTAAAACACCAAGCTGTACTGCCATGCCTTTTTAAAGAGAAGCTATTAAAAAGACACGTTTAAAACATTGCTAAAAAGGTTGGTAAACCGATAAGCCGGGTTCTGTCGTGGACAATCATTCCTCTAGGCGCACAATCGCTCGTACGCTCAAGCAACCTACCCGCATCGAACGCGGGCCGCGCCATGCCGATGCCTATTTGGTCTTGCTACGCGTGGAGTTTACCATGCCGTGAACTGTTGCCAGCCACGCGGTGCGCTCTTACCGCACCCTTTCACCCTTACCGATAACATCTTGCGATGCCAAAGGCGGTCTACTCTCTGCTGCACTGGTCGTCAAGTTACCCTGCCCAGCCGTTAGCTGGCACGCTGCCCTATGTAGCCCGGACTTTCCTCCCCTGCATGTCTGTTACCAGTGTGCAGCGGCGATTGCCTAGTCTACCAAGCGCGCTAGTATAGCAAAATTAATCTTGCTTTCGGAAAGTTTTTTAGCTTATTTTTAGCGGTAATTTATATAAAGTTCTCAGGGAGTATAAAACTTACATTGTTACAGCTATCCTCATCTTGCACCGGTAAAGATAACCAATGCGTATTTGAATAATGCTCAGCTAAATAATGTTGCAAAAAATCAATCGTACTATTGGCTATCTGTTTATCCGTCTGAGCAGCATTATCGTGAATATGGTTATAAATAACACTATGAACTTCTAGACCGCGATTTTTTATTGCTTCTAAGCTAAGCAAAGTATGATTTATGCTGCCAAGTCGACCTGAGGTGACCAAAATAACCGGATAGCCTTGCTCAGCAATATAATCTAAGGTTAATAAATCCTCAGTGATTGGTACTAATAAGCCGCCTGCCCCTTCTAATAGCACTACTTCATAATCTGCTTGCAGAATTTTTGTGGCGCTCGTAATCACATCAGGATTAAGAACATCATTGGCAAGTCGTGCAGATAAATGCGGTGATGCAGGTTTTTCATAGCGATAAGGACAAGTGGTAAAATCAAGGTCGCAAGGCTGTAGCGGAATACCCATCAATTGACGATGAGTAATAATATCATCCGCAATATTCATGTTACCGTTATCTGGATTTATCGCGACGCCAGTTTGCACGAGCTTTTGGGTAATAATATTAATATCTTGCTGTCTGAGCGCTTTCGCAATCATTCCAGTCGCATAGGTTTTGCCAATATCGGTATCGATACCTGAGATAAATAGAACGCTCATTTTTGACCCTTTTGCGTTAAATATAGGGTAACGACCTTTAGCAATGATTGGCAAAGTGTAATAAGCTCGTCATCGGTAATAATATAAGGCGGCATGATATAAACCAATTTGCCAAACGGTCTGACCCAAATACCATTTTCAATGAGCAGTTTTTGAAAGGTAGGCATATCAACCGCATCATTTAGCTCAATGACGGCAACTGCACCCAAACAACGTACTTCTTTAACACCCTCTAAGCTCGCAGCTGGCGCAAGTTGTTGTTCCATGACGGCTTGCATATTTAAAGTGCGCGCTTCAATGTCATAAGACAATATTAAGTCAATCGACGCACAAGCAACTGCACATGCCAGCGGATTGCCCATAAAGGTTGGACCATGCATCAATGCCGGATAGTCACTTTGGCTAATGGTGTCGGCAATGGTACGCGTACATAAGGTCGCGGCAAACGTCATATAGCCACCAGTGAGCGCTTTACCAATAGTCATAATATCAGGACTGATACCGGCATGCTCACACGCAAATAACTTACCGCTACGTCCAAAGCCAGTCGCAATTTCATCAGCAATGAGCACCACATCATGCTCATTACACAGTTTACGTAGCAGTTGTAAATACTGAGGACTATAAAAGCGCATCCCGCCTGCACCTTGAATGATCGGCTCGATAATAAAACCTGCTAGCTTGTCGCTATTGTTATCGAAAAACGCTGTCAATTCATCCTGCTCACTTTGAGTTAAGTCACGCCCAAACCCCATTGGCGGCGCTACTACAAAATGCTGCATCGGTAATTGCTTGCCATACAAACTGTGCATACCATTAACAGGATCACAAATACTCATCGCGTGCCACGTGTCGCCATAATAGCCGGAATGGGTCGAGGCAAATTGCTGTTTGCTTGGGCGCTTAGCGGCGATTTGATATTGCAGCGCCATCTTGAGCGCCACTTCTACCGCAATGCTGCCGCTATCGGCATAAAATATCGCATTAAGTCCAGCAGGTACGATTGACAGTAGTTTTTTACCCAAATCTATCGCTGGTTGATGGGTCAAACCACCAAACATCACATGCGCCATTTTGTCCAATTGTGCAATAAGTGCAGCATTTAATTTAGGATGATTATAACCATGCACGCTTGCCCACCATGACGACATGCCATCAATCAGGCGCGTGCCATCTTGCGTGACAATATAGATACCGTCAGCATGATCAATAATAATATTAGGGTAAGTGGGCGGCAGGCTGGCATAAGGATGCCAAAGATGTTGCTGGTCAAAATCGCTGATAGAAGATGATAACGTCATTACTGTTAACCTGTTATTGACCGGTAATGCGCTTGTATTTGGATAATAAATCACTTTGGGTTTCGACATGATTGGGGTCATGAGGAATACAGTCAATCGGGCAAATCACGACACATTGTGGCTCGTCAAAATGCCCAACGCATTCAGTGCATAGGTCAGGATTGATTTCATAAATATCCTCACCCTCAAAAATAGCATCATTGGGGCAAGCAGGCTCGCACACATCACAGTTGATACATTCATCGGTAATGATTAATGCCATAAGATGCTCCTTATCTTAGAATAGAGGATGAAATATAAAAGTACATGCCCATTATAGTCAGTACCAGTTATAAACAGTGCCGATTATAGTCAGCGCTAATTGTTACGCTAGCTTTTTTGTAAAGGCAGTGGCAACGCAAGGCGGCACAAATTTGGTCACATCACCGCCCAATTTGGCAATTTCGCGAATCATGGTTGATGAGATAAAGGAATAATTTTGTGATGGCGTTAAAAAAACGGCTTCAAAATTTTCATCAAGCTCGCGGTTCATATTGGCGAGCTGAAACTCATACTCAAAGTCTGACATAGCGCGCAAACCACGTAACACTGCAGTGGCGTTTTTTTCACGCATAAAATCGACGAGCAGACCTTCAAAACCCACCACTGATACTTGGGGTAAGTCAGCAAAAACGGTTTCAACCAAAGTAACGCGCTCTTCAAAATTAAATAGCGGTTTTTTATGATGACCGGATGCCACGGCAATCACTACTTCATCGAACAATTTGGTCGCACGCGTGACTAAGTCCACATGACCGTTGGTAATCGGGTCAAAGGTACCCGGATATAAAATTTTGGTGTGTAGTTTTGAAGAGGTGGCAGCAGAGCTCATAGCAATAATCTAATCGGTAATAGTAGCGCTTATCTTAGCAAATATTGCCCAAACTTAACACTCATCTGCTACATTTGTTATCACAGCCCATCTACATTTTCGCCACTTGCTTTGCTACAATAGTCAGTTCGACTCATCCACAATAAAACATAGCACCTTAGGATGAGGAATTATAGACGAGGACACGCTGATAATATTGGCAATTGTTCTCAGAAATCCTTACGAGGAAACCATGTCAAAAAAATCAAAAAAGCCAGATAACCAAATCTGTGCCAATAAAAAAGCACGGCACGAGTACTTTATTGAAGAAACGTTTGAGGCAGGAGTGGTACTACAAGGTTGGGAAGTCAAAGCCATTCGTTCCGGTAAAATGACCATTACCGAAGCCTATGTCATTTTCCGTAATGGGGAAGCTTTTCTTTTTGGCTCGCACATTCAGCCGTTACTCAGTAGCTCAACGCACGTTGACCCTGATAGTATTCGTACGCGCAAGCTGTTACTTAATCGCCGCGAAATCGAAAAGCTATTTGGCTCAGTTAATCAAAAGGGCTATTCTTGCGTACCGTTATCTTGCTACTGGAAAAACTCGCTGGTGAAATGCCAAATTGGTTTAGCACTCGGTAAAAAGCAGCATGATAAACGCAAAACCTTAAAAGACCGTGATTGGGAACGTGACAAGCAACGCGGCTTTAAAAATGCAGACTAAATTTATTGGCTTAATACTATTGCCTTAAATCAATAGCATTTAGTACAATAAAAAATAGCGCTGCAAAAAAAGGACGATTGAGCTACTTGGCTGAATCGTCCTTTTTTTTAGATTTTTTATTACACTTATAATTACTAAGCTAATTATATAGCTTTATCTGCAGCAATAATTTGAGCTTGGCGATTTAGACGTAATTGTTTAACACCGTGCGCAATTAAAAACGCAATGCCCAACCAAATTAAGCCATAGCTGTATATCATCGCTGATTCAAATGGATTGCCTAACAAAGTCACTGCCAAGATAAACAACAACGCTGGCTCTAAATAGCTAAGCATCCCATACACGTTGACCGGCAGCATTTGACTGGCGTCAATATTGGTTTTCATCGCCAGCACACTCAATATGCCCAAACCTGCCAGCATAAAAATAAAGAAGCTAGAACCGGCAACCAGCACCAAACTGCTTGGTGATATAAAGCATAAATAAGCAATGGCGAAAGGTAAAAATAAGGTTAAATCAACCAACATACCCGTTATCGAATCAATACCTTGTAACCTACGAATAATATAATACAAGGGATATGTACCGCATACCCACAAGGTCGCCCACGATACGCTTTGCGTGCGGAAAATCTCACTGCCTACCCCTAGCGCTGCAAATCCCACAGCAAACCATTGTAAACGACTTAGTTTTTCACCAAATAACACGCAGCCAAACACCACCATCATTAAGGGAAAGAGAAAGTAACCCATCGCTGCTTGCACGCCTTGGTTATTCACCGGTGCCCACATAAACAACCACAACTGACTTAAAAATATCGGCGTTGGTAATAGTAGCCATGCCCATTGCTTCACGCTGCCCAGTGCGCGTAATTTATCTAAATGCACATTTAACCGACCACTAATGAGCAGATAACCCACTAACGCTACCCACATGGCAATCATGCGCCAGATAAATACTTGCGTACCCGATAACGGTGTAAGAAAGCTACTATAAGCATAAAGAACGCCAAACAGCACATTAGATAAAATGGCATAGGCGACCCCCAACATGAGCGTGCGTTGCTGCACGCTACCTGTCGTCCAAATGTCAGGCGTCAACCACCGTGATAAGGCAGATGCGCGTGTATTAGTAGAGGAGGTAGTCAACATGCTGGGCACCGTGAGTTTGGGTAACTATGAAAAATATAAGATAAAGTGAAACCGATAACGCTTATTGTATAAGATAGCCATAATAAAATTTTTCTATATCTTTCATATAATGAATTTATTTCTCTTTAAAACAGCTTAAAACCAATTTATTTATTACATACCTACTTATATTGATAAAAAGGTTATATTAAATCGATGACGCGATATCTTAATCTTATAAAACAAAAAGGACAGCCATGACCCATCCATTAGATGATATTGATAAAGCCATTTTAAATTTGCTACAAGATGACGCCACATTGCCGTTAAAGACTGTCGCAGAATACGTCCATGTTTCAACGGCTACAGCCCAGCGCCGCATTCAAGCGCTGATAGATAATGGCGTGATTACCAAGCAAGTGGCGATTGTTGATCCGAACAAGGTCGGCTATGGGCTAACGGCTGTGGTAATGATAGAAATGGAGCGCTCCAATAATTCCATGCAGCATCGATTTGAGCGCTTAATGAATGCGCAGCCGCAAGTGATGAGCTGCTATGAAGTGTCAGGCGATGTGGATTTTATGTTGATGGTCAGTGCAAAAAACATGAGCGACTACCATCAATTTACTCGCAGTACGCTCACTTATGAGAATAATGTGCGCAATTTTCGCAGTCAGTTTGTGATGAACTTTACCAAAAGTGGCACGAAAATTATGCTTGATTAAATCTAGTTAGCTAACGGGCTAATGTTTTTAGTTTTCTCTATAAATCCTTACGATACTGCACCATATCCGTCAAAGTAGCGATATTGTCATACAGTGTGCGGGCAGTAGCATTGTCTGATTGTGTGCTCCAATAAACACGATTACAGCCTTTTTCGCGAGCGAAATTATAGACATAGTCAATCAGCGCACGCCCAAACCCTTGACCACGTACTGAATTATTGACGTATAAGTCCTCCAAATAACAGCAATCACTGTCATTCCATGTATTGGGATGCAGCACCACATGAGTAATGCCCACCATCGCCTCGCCGTTCCATGCGCCAAAACCAAATATCGGCACCTGATTATCAAGGATTTTATCCCACGTGGCTTGGGTAATGTTTGCTGGCAAGCTGGTCTGATAAAAAGTGAGATAATCCTGCCAAAGACCATGCCAAGCGTTATAGTCTGCTGCGGTTAAAGGTTTGATTGTTATGGTATGCGTGTCAGTCATTAGTTATGAATCCAATAATAGATAATGTTAAAAAAAAGTTGTAAATATAATAGGAGAACAGGGCAGAAAATCGCCTGCTTAATAATAAACTATTATTGATTGTAGCGAATGGATGCGAGAATTAATATGGCAATACGCTGCCTTTTTAATGATCAATAATCTGAGTTTTTTGCCACATAGCCTTAAGCTTATCAATCACTTATCGCACTTGTTTCTTACATACTGAGGGTTTTTCATGTTAAGATGAGCGCCTTTAAATGAGCGACCATTTGGTAATGATAAATCATTGATTTTAAATCATTCAGTCGTTTATTTTCATTGCTACGTCTCGCTTTTTTATCATTATTTTAGCTATTTTCTTATCCGTTTTATTAGCCAACAGGTCCGCTCATGTCTGCCGATACCATCGCCCGCACTGCCTTTAAACAAGGCACCACTCCCCTATACGATTATGATAAACATTGGGCAAGCTGCTACGAGCCTGCGCCATATTTACCGATGAGCCGTGCTGAGATGGACGCGCTGGGTTGGGATGCGTGTGATGTGATTATCATATCCGGCGACGCTTATGTCGATCATCCTAGCTTTGGGATGGCAATTATTGGGCGTTTGTTAGAGTCACAAGGCTTTCGCGTCGGTATCATTGCGCAGCCAGATTGGAAAAGTAAAGACGCGTTTATGGAGCTTGGTAAGCCGGTTTATGCTTATGGTGTGACCGCTGGCAACATGGACAGCATGATTAACCGTTATACCGCTGACCGCAAGATTCGTAGTGATGACGCATATTCACCGGGTAATGTCGCGGACAAACGCCCTGACCGCGCGGCAATCGTATATAGCCAGCGCTGCCGTGAAGCCTATCCTGATGTACCGATTATTTTAGGCGGTATTGAAGGTAGTCTGCGCCGTATCGCCCATTATGACTACTGGTCAGATAAAGTGCGCCGCAGTATCTTGCTGGATGCCCGTGCTGATGTTTTATTATATGGTAATGCCGAGCGCGCCATCGTTGATGTGG
This sequence comes from Psychrobacter sp. 16-MNA-CIBAN-0192, assembly GCF_040309565.1. Lineage (NCBI taxonomy): Bacteria > Pseudomonadati > Pseudomonadota > Gammaproteobacteria > Moraxellales > Moraxellaceae > Psychrobacter > Psychrobacter sp. 16-MNA-CIBAN-0192. The sequence continues at coordinate 367,853 of NZ_JBEOOX010000001.1, read as the reverse complement.
TACATGGCTTATCAAAAGGCTATACCCTTGAGCAAATGAGCAAATTGCGCGGTACCTGTTATTTATTAACCCCGACGCGTCGTCATTGGCAAGCAGATATGACCGAAGTGGCGAGTAATGACGTTGATACTGTCGGTCGCGTTGACCCGATTATCAATCCGTATGTGATGACGGAAGACGTTGATGCTTGCTCAATTGAACAAGATAAAACCACCATATCACCGTTACAAAGCTCAATGTCTTCTCAATATCCAGGGTTTGTCTCTGAGCCAGTCACCAATAAAATAGTGAATGCTGAGCAAGTGGACGAAGAGACCCAAGTGGTGCAGATGCGCGGCTTTGATAGAACAGAGAATGACAAGCCAAAGACGGCACTCAAATATAAACTGAAAATGCCACCACGTGAAAAGACAGTCATCCGCCTGCCAGATTACGAGCACGTCAAATCTGATCCGGTATTATACGCGCATGCCAGCCGTATCCTGCATCTTGAAACCAATCCGGGCAACGCGCGCGCATTGGTACAGCGTCATAGTAGCGGTGCGGGCAACTCACACACCTCGATTGACGTTTGGCTCAATCCACCACCGATTCCGCTATCAACGGAAGAGATGGATTATGTCTTTGACTTGCCATATGCGCGTCTGCCGCATCCAAGTTATGGCGATGCGCGTATTCCTGCTTATGACATGATTAAATTCTCAGTCAATATCATGCGCGGCTGTTTTGGTGGCTGTACTTTTTGCTCTATTACTGAGCACGAAGGACGCATTATTCAAAATCGCTCTGAAGAATCTATCTTACGTGAAGTGGAAGCCATTCGTGATACCGCGCCCAGTTTTACTGGCGTGATATCGGATCTTGGTGGACCGACGGCAAATATGTATCGTCTAAGCTGTAAAGACAGCACCATTGAAAAGAATTGCCGTAAGCCGTCTTGTGTCTATCCTGACGTCTGTGAAAACCTCATTACTGACCATAGCAATTTAACCAAGCTATATCGTAAAGCACGTGATATCAAAGGCGTGAAGAAAATCCTAATCGCTTCCGGTCTACGTTATGATTTGGCGATTAAAGACCCTGAATATGTCAAAGAACTGGTCAGTCATCATGTCGGTGGCTATCTTAAAATTGCCCCTGAGCATTCAGAAGAAAACGTCTTATCAAAAATGATGAAGCCGGGCATGGGCAATTATGACAAATTTAAAGCCATGTTTGAGCAGTATAGCCAAGAGGCAGGCAAAGAGCAGTATCTGATTCCTTACTTTATCGCCGCGCATCCGGGCACTAAAGATGAAGACATGATGAATCTTGCGATTTGGCTAAAAAGCCATGGCTACCGTGCTGACCAAGTACAGGCGTTTTACCCAAGCCCTATGGCAACTGCCACCACCATGTATCATACTCATAAAGACCCGCTGCATAAAATCAGCCGTCTTGAAGGTGATATGGATATCGTCAAGTCAGGCAAACAGCGTAAATTGCATAAAGCATTCTTGCGCTACCATGACCCAAAAAACTGGGTACTACTGCGTAAAGCGCTGCAAGATATGGGACGTAGTGACTTGATTGGTAAAAATCGTGGCTGTTTGATACCGCCCTTTAATGCCAGCTTAGAAGGGCGCGAAGCCGCACAAGACAGCTATCAATCGGCACGTAAAAAGAACAGCCGCTTAGGTAATGACTCGGTGAAGCGCAATAATAACAGTGCGAGTGCTGCGAAAAACTCGACCGGTAAAAACACTGTCGGCACACACAGCAAAAAGGTCAGTAAAGGTAATTTTCAAACCCAGCACACCGGCTTGCCACCGCGCCGAACTAAGTAAGCTATAAGTAAGCCAAGCGATACCCATAGCGATATATTACTTTTCTATTAACAGATGAGTTAAAAATTTAGCTCATATAAAAGCGCACAATAGCCATCCAGCCATTGTGCGCTTTTTCTTATTCAATTATCGCTAGTGATAAAGACTTACACGATTCATTAATTATGTAACTAGAGTGACAGTTAGCCCACAGCTTGAGAACAATTCCTAACATTATCGCGATTCGCTTTTATATATCATGAACGTCATGCGCTTAGCGTGTTTTAAGAATTTTTTAAGAACCTTTAAAAAACATTGTTTCATTTACTTTGTTTTGCTTAATTTTACTTTTTGGAGAATATGATGAATACCACATTAAAATTTGCTATTGCCCTGCCAGCTCTTGCTTTACTAAGTGCCTGTGCGACCACTGCTCCAACCCCATCTACTCCAGCCGAAAGCGTGACCGATGCTGCCTATGACCGTATGATGCCAGAGCGTTATACTTGTACTGATGACGCACAAGTTATGGCAAAACAATCAATCAACAAGCAACAAGTGATGGTCAATGCGACTGTGCCTAAAATCAAATGGACACAACAGCCAGTATTGTTAAATGGTGGTGTTGAAGGTGACACGGCAAGCTATGTGAATGATGCCAATCCAGAAGTATCTTATGCATGGCACATGAAAGGCGATAAAGGTATCCTTGCCATGAAATGGAAAGACGGTACGGCTTATCAAGTAAACTGTGAAAAGCGCTAATTAACTGCCTTTATAGATGCGCTATTTAATAATAATAAGAAAAAATAGCCAGCTATAGTAGCCATTAATAGTTAGCAACGCTTTTTTACTAAGAACAGTACATTCAGAAACAGTCATCAAACGATGGCTGTTTTTTTATGCTTCTGTTTTTTTATGTTTATAAGAATAATATCCAGCCGTTAGCATTGCACTGGTGAACGAGCATAAAAACTGTCAAAATACCTCACAGTAGACTGGCGTATCAGCACGTCAATCGTATAAATTAAAAAACAACCGTTATGATGACGAAGAATCGGGAGATATGTCGATGGCAAAGCGCCTAATCAATATGCTAATTATAAGTGCGGCGGGCGTGTGGATGCTAAGTGGATGCAATAATGCAGACAATGCCAATAGCACTGCTCAACAGGATAGCGATCAAGCAGAAACTCAGCCGGCAGCCAGTGCAACAGCCAACGCGCCGACGGTCATAGATTGGACGCGCATTGATAGCGGCGAAAAAGCGGCTAACCAAGCTAACTATCAATATCCCTTTGCCCTTGATAGCCAAAATGTCCGCGACTATGCAGAATACTTCAAAGTCGATAACACCACCGCCCAGCACAATCTAACCATAAGCATGGCAAGTAATGAGGCGCTATCAAAGGTGCTTGACCAACTTAGTACCAGCTATGTCTCACATGAGCTGACAGATACTAAAGATATGACGCTCATTATTCATACCACGCCTGATATCGCTGCTAGCAAATATGATTATATATTGTCAGGTGACTTTGCTAAAGGTCTAGTATTGCCTATCGTGATTCAGCCGGATGGTAAGAAAAGTGAAGTTAAGGTGCATGGAGAGGTGCAGGAGTAGAAGTTAGTAGCGTGTATTTTTTTTGCTTATACAATACTTATTATTGTAACGCTCGATAAAGCTCTAGTTTCAACTCTTCTGAATAGTCATCTTCGTAGATAATAGAACTAATTAGTTTATGCAATAGATCTTTATCAATGGCGTTAGAAGCCACCCAAACTGCAATATTTTCCATTTCATTAATAAAATGATGAACAATATAATCAAACCCATTGAGTTCTAAAAAATAAGCACCTAGCGCTAATGAAGAACGTTTATTACCGTCATTAAATGCATGGTGTTTATTTATAGAAAAAACCAAATGAGTCAGCTTATCCTCTATCTCTGGATAATAAAAGTCGTTTCGAACGTGATCTAATGGACTTTCTAATTGCCCTATATCTTTTATACCAACTAATCCGCCTGAATGAGTGATAATCCAGTCATGAGTTTGAATAGCATGAGCGGCGTTAAAGTATAAGAAGCTTGATTCATAGTTATCGGACATATTAGCGATCCTTTAAACGTTTAAATACTGCTAACGTCTCAGGATCACTTAGTTGCTCTTCTAGAGATTTACTTTTTTCGCCTAAAAATCTTTCGAAATCTGCTTCAGGCACTGCTTTGATATAAGCTTCTAGCTTCTCATGTAGGGCATCCCTGAAACATAAATCACGACTTGCCATTTTAGTGCGTGCATTCAAAATTAACGGATTGAATAGTGGGTGGGTCTCGAAACTCTGGATTAACGCTTTGGCTTCTTTATGAGTGAGCCGAGATTTCTTACTGTTACTGGCTATCTTTAATTCGTGCGCAATTCCTGCTTCAAAACTGGCAATTAAGTTAAGTACTTCAGAATACATAGTTTCTCTAATATTATCTTTAGTATTAAGCTTTAATATTTTCTTATATTCAGTAGCATTTTCTTTGAAAATACTCTGGTAAATTAGATTAGTAAATATGCCATATTTCCATTTATTACCTTCTACATAATTATCTAAAGCGTCAGTAAAATTTTGGCGATAATTATCTTCTTGGACAGCGGCTAATAAATAATCTTCATCACGCTGGTTAATAAACTTAGTATGCCCTCCTGAACGCTCAGCCATGACATCTAGCACAATATCTAACACTCGAGAACGTAATAATCTTGCAGATTCGCTTTCAGTTAATAACATACCAAGATTGAGTACGGCACGGAATGTGAATACTCCTAATACTGTAGTTTTGGTACCCTCATTGATGAGGGTACCAAAAGCTAAACTCTTGAATTCTTTTAGCTTTGTTCCTCTTAAAGTTTTATATCCATTATTTTTTAATTCCTCAGTGTAAGAAGATAAGTACCGCTCTATAGTAGCATCGCTTATTTCAAACATAGTCATTACTTGCTGTTTAGTAAATACAATATCACCATTATAAAGTGTACCGCCTAACTCTAAATGCTGTTCCGCCTGTTCCAGTACATAACGGTTATTTAGAATATTTTGTCTCTCATGTAGAGACTCTGTTAAGTCTTGAGCCATCTTAATTTCCTTTTAATTTTTAAAATAATTATAGGTGATGTTATAGAAAAACCAAGTTGCGTTAAATTACTATAAAATAATCACAGTATTATCATTAATATTTTGATTTTTCTCTTCCCCAACCAACGCCAAAAACTCTTCCTCACCCACAACTTTTACGCCAAGTTTTTCAGCCTTCGCCATTTTCGAACCAGCCTTTTCGCCTGCTAATAATGCAGTGGTCTTTGCGGAGATACTGCCGGATACTTTTGCACCTAACGCTTGCAGTTTGGCTTTGGCTTCATCACGCGCCATGCTATGCAATGCGCCTGTGATAACCCACGTTTGCCCATCGAGTGGTAATCCTTCTGACACTACTTGCTCGACTTTGTCCCAATGGACGCCTGCCTCACGTAGCGCGGTGATGACTTCGATATTATGCGGTGCGCGGAAGAATTTATAAGCAAGCTCAGCGGTGATAGCGCCAACATCAGGCGTGAGGAGCAACTTTTCGATACTGGCGGACATTAAGGCATCAAGGTCGCCAAATTGCTGGGCGAGGTTTTGCGCGGTGGTTTCGCCAACACCGCGAATACCAAGCGCGTAGATAAAGCGTGGTAGCGTGGTCTGTTTGCTAACTTCTATCGCGTTTAGGATATTTTGCACGGACTTTTCGCCCAGTTTTTCAAGGGTAATCAGTTCTTCTTGATGCTCGTGTAATTGATAAATATCGGCAACGGTTTTGATTAACCCATGTTCAAAAAAGCCAATCAGCCAACTTGCGCCCAAGCCATCAATATCCATCGCCCGACGCGAGACAAAGTGGATCAGCGCTTCTTGCTGCTGTGCGGGGCAAAACAGTCCACCGGTACAGCGCGCCAACGCTTCATTATCCGGCAATATCACGGGCGAGTGACACACTGGACAAGTGGACGGCAGCTGCACAGGTTCAGAATCAGCTGGGCGCTGCTCATGCCAAACGCGGGTGACTTTAGGAATGACATCGCCTGCACGGTGGACGCTGACCATATCACCGGCGCGCACATCGAGACGCTGAATCTCGCCAAAGTTGTGTAAGGTGACATTACTAACAGTAACGCCGCCGACTTTTACAGGTTCTAACTTACCAACAGGAGTAATGGCTCCGGTACGCCCGACTTGCCAATCAATCGTTTGCAAGCGCGTCATGACAGTTTCGGCAGGAAATTTATAGGCGGTCGCCCAGCGCGGCTCGCGTGATAAAAAGCCAAGCTGTTGCTGGAGCGCCAAGCTATTAACCTTAATTACCGTGCCATCAATCTCAAATGGTAATTCGGCACGTCCTTCTATCACCGATTCATAATAGGCTTGTGCCTCACGTGGATTCTGTACGACTTCCACCGCGCTGACAGTAAAGCCAATTTCTTTAATCCAAGCCAATGCTGCGGATTGAGTAGCAATAGTATCTGGCAATCCTTGATTGACTGAATAACCATAAAACGCTAGTGGACGACTGGCAGCGATGGCAGGGTCAAGCTGACGCAAACTACCAGCGGCAGCATTACGCGGATTGGCAAAGACTTTATCGCCATTTTCTTCCGCCAAACGATTCAGGCGTTCAAAGCCTGCCTTGGGCATCACCACTTCACCGCGTACTTCTAATAATGGAATATCAGTAGCCGCCGCAATCCATAACGGTAAATTACGAATGGTCTTGGCATTTTGAGTGATGTCCTCGCCGGTTTGCCCGTCACCGCGCGTTACTGCTTGCACAAACGTACCGTATTCATATTTAAGCGATACTGCCAAGCCATCTAGCTTAAGCTCCATTTCATACTCTGGACTTTGCTGCGCCACGCTTAAGCGGTCATTAACACGGCGCATAAAATCACGTAAATCGTCGTATTCAAACACATTACCCAGCGATAGCATGGGCGTGTCATGAGTAACTTGGGTAAACGCAGATAATGGCATATCGCCGACTTGATTGATTGGGCTGTCTGGCTGTACCAAATCTGGATAAGCTTCTTCAAGCTCTTGTAACGACAGGCGTAATTGATCGTATTCGCTGTCCTCTAAGATAGGATTGTCGAGGACATAATAAGCATTGTTATGAGTTTTTAGAGTGGCAATAAGCGTGCGCATTTGGGCGATAATGGACTCGTCAGTTGTCGCAATGATAGAGGTTTCATTATTTTGAGAAGTGATTGGTTGCGTGTTGGTGTGTGCAAAAGTAGGCGGTACGATAGGAGTGGTCATGGTCGGCATCTGTGCTATTCAAGATGCCGATATGATACCAATTTTCTACGGAAGGAGCACGAATAGCTGGTGCAAAATACCAACTCATTATGACTAAATTAAGGTGGTTAATTGCACCGTTGATGCTTTTTTATATTTAATGGATAACTAAATAAATGGTCTTGGTTTTAATATTCATTGTTTAACACGTTCAGCATTTACGCTTGATAATCGCGTACGTAATTGCGTAGTTGCTGTTTATATTCAGGCGTAATTGGTTCGTTGTTTTCATCAAGCATCATCGCGTCTAAGTCATTTGCCATCATATAAGCAATGCTCATCATGCTATCAAAGCTCACGAGCGCGCGTGGATGTGGCAGCGATAAAAATAGTACCACGCCATTATAAGTATTGGTCGCGACGCTATGCGGGTCAAAGGGTGCAATACCATTATCCGTGATGCCCATCATGCTAAACCACAAGATGCCTGTGCCTTCTTTTTGCTCATAACGGTGGAACATATTCATCGCGCCAAAACGCAAACCGTATTTATCCACCAAACCCAATAAATCTTGCCCACGAATGATAGCTGGCGGACGGTCACGATATTGATGCGGTAAAATGGTGATATTGATATTGTCTTGCGCATGAATCAGTGGGCTATTTTGCGCCTCATCGACCGGCTCTAATAGATGCTGATCGAGTATTGGGCTGTTATCAGTAAATGCAGGCTCAGCGGCAGTATCAATAACCGGCATTAAATTGTCAGTAGCAGACATTAAGCTTGAAAAGGCATCGCCTTCTTGATTGCCATTCATTTGATTATGCTCATCGCCGTACAGAGTTTTGGATAATTGCCCAAATTCTGCATTGTCTTGCTGATTCTGTTCTGCTTGCCAGCGCGCAAAGTCTGCACTGGTTTTGTCATTATGCGCTTGATAATCTGAACCCTGACCACGCGCAGGTACATCTTCAATCACGGCATGCAGATAATCGCGATTGGGCGTGATAGTGGTTTCGCCAGCAACCGTATCATCAAAGTCAGGTTGATCGACAATATTACGCTCGTGGCGCGGAATAATAGGGATACCGTTTTTATCATAATTAATCACTGGCGTATCCGCACTCTGGCGACGCTTGAGGCTGCGCATGACCATAAACAGCCCTGCAAACAATATAAATGCAGCAATGACAATCAATATAAACTGAATCACAGTCATGAGAGAGTTATCCTAATATATGACAAAAAGGGAAATAAACGGGGAAATAAAAAGGTTAATAATTGGCAATAGTCTAGCATGGCTGACCTTTATCGTCATCATATTGTGACGCTATGTCATTACATTGTGACGCTTTCGTAAATGTGTACAGGTAGCCATGTAAAACATATCGTTCAAACCATCCTGCTAACTCTCAATATAACGTACGGCATCTTCTAACGACACGCTCACCAATGCTGAAATACCCGCACTTGGCATGGTGATACCTTTTAATTCATCAGCAATTTGCATCGCAAGCTTATTATGACTGATAAAAATAAACTGTAAGTCATCCGCCAATTCATGAATGAGACTAGTAAAGCGCGCAACATTGGCATCATCAAGCGGTGCATCTACCTCATCAAGCACACAAAAAGGTGCAGGATGCTGCTTAAATATCGCAAAAATTAAACTGAGCGCGGTTAGTGTTTTCTCCCCACCGGACAATACCGCTAGGCGACTATTACGCTTGCCTTTGGGTTGTGCCATTAAAGTAAGACCAGCGCGCCATTGCTCAGACTTTGGCGTATTGCTTGGCATAGCCTCTGTATTAAGCGTTAAGCTGGCTTGACCGCCACCGAATACTTTGGCAAATAACTCACCAAGGTCGATATTGACGGCATCCAATGTCTGCATAAATAAAGTTTTGGTAGTCTCATCAATTGAGGTAATCGCCGCTTTTAAGGTATCCATACTGGCGGCGATATCTGCGGTCTGCTGAGCAAGTGGCTCTAGGCGCTCATTAAGCTCGTCGAGTTCAGCAACGGCAGCTAAATTAACCGCACCAATTTTAGACAATTGCTGCTCAAGTGTACTCTGCTGGGCGCTCAATTCAGCCATTTTATCGGGACGAACTCGGCGCGCATGACTGATAAAGTCGGCTAGTAAATTTATAATATTAATAGCTGGCGCTTGGGTTTTATGATACTGCGCGACTATTTTGTGATAGTGCGCCACGGCTGTCTCTGCGTGTTGAATCATATCTTCTAAACGAGCGGCACTCAGTGCCAATGCCGTTGCATGGTCTGCCAGCTGGCTTTGCTGCGCTTGTAGCTGAGTTTGCCAAGCTTCTAACGTGGTCTGCTGCTCATTATGTTCTTGCTTAGACTGTGTTAATACGGTTTCGCGCTCAGACACCATCAACTGCTGCTGGTCACGCTGTACTTGCGCGGCTTGCAAATCCGCTTGTAGCTTGGGTAGCCGCTGCTGGTGCTCGCTCATACGAGTTTCCAACATCTGCATTTTTTGCCCAGATGCCTCATATAACTCGGTGACCCGTACAAGGCTGCTATGACTATGCGCCAGCTGTATCTCGCTTTGCTGAATATTCAACTGTAGTGACTGCCATGCATTATCGTCCGCTTGCCGAACTCGGTTGCGCTCATTGCGCGCTTGTTGTAGCTGCTGGCAATGCTGTTGCGCTTGGGTTAATTGTGGACTAAGCTTTTCTTTATCGGCGTCAATTTGCAGCTGCTCACTTTTTAACACTTCAGACTCTTGCTTTAGTTCCTGCTCTTCTTGCTCAAGTACGCTTTTATCTGCGTATAAGCGTTCACTATCGGCTTGCAAGCGTTCCTGCATTGCTTGCTCGCGACTCAACTGCTGCTGAAGTTGATAACTGTCGCGGGTTAATTCAGTAATTTGTGCCCGCAGCTCCTCAAGATTAACCATAAGCGCATCATAATCGCGCTGAGTATGCTTCATGGTTTGCTGCTGACGCTCTAGTTCTGCATCACCTTCATCGAGCAACGCTTCTAATTCTTCTAGACGCGTACGCTGAGTCAGACGCTGGGACAAAAACTGACTGCTGCCTTGATGGTCTTTAATGCCGGCAAGCTTAGTTATATTAATAGTTCCGCTGCTACTGATTATCCAGCCATCCATGGTTAATAATAACGCTGACGGTGGCAATGTTTTTAGGATAGTTGATAGCGCTTTAACGCGATCATCACCATTATTAGTATTAGAACAGTCTTTTGGTAGATATAAGTAGCACTGTTGCCACAATGCAAGCGCTGGTTTAGCAATCAGCGCTGATAAGGGTACGATTTGCTCGGCTAAATCATCTGCAAGCTCGTTTGGAAGAGCTGTTGTAAAGGTATTTTTTTGAGCTGAATCTATTGCTGCAGGGAGCCATAAACTATGATTAATATCATTTTTCGCCTGTCCTGCTTGCTGCTGATAAGTAAGCAGTTCTGCGATATAACCTGAAACTGGCTCGCACGTATTATCCGTATTTTGTGCATCACCTCTTGCTATCAGCACATGACTGTCCAGCCATAGCGCCAGTACTTTATCCAAAATAGCGGCATACGTTTGACCGCGCTTACTTAACTCAATGTGCTCACGTAAAGTAGTTACTGGTAACGGTTGTTCATTGCTTGCTAAGATATTACTAACGGTTGATTCGGTGTTTGTATTCTCTAATTTTTTATTAGTTTTCGGATGCAATATTTGATGTAAAGTTTCATATTCACCAGATAACAGCGCTTGTCGTTTTTCATGCTCGGCAAGTTCGCGTTGCTGATGAGCTAAGCTTTTCTTCAAATCTAATGCCTGCGGCTGCAAATCCTCTATACGTTCTGATACACCGTCCTGCTGGCGAATGATTTGTTGCAGCTGCTGAGTTAACACGGTGATTTTGTTATTTGATGGCTGCTGTACGACCGGCTCATTATTTATGTTAGATTTATTTATCGCCGTATCAGTACCCGAGACAGACGCTTGCAGCTGCGCCCATAACGCTTGCCAATTGTCATGACGACGTGTCCATTTTTCTTTCTGAATGGTTAAACGTTGCTGAGCTTGGCGACTTAATGCCTGCTGCTGCTCAAGGGCACGTGACTTTTCTTGCAATTGAATAAGCTGATGTTGCGCTTCATTCCATGCGCGCTGCTCTGACTGCTCATTTTTTTGATAATTAGCGCGTTTAGCAGTTAATGCTGCCAGCTGCGGACGGCTGTTTTCAAGCAATTGTTGTTCAATTTGCGCGCCTTTTAGCGTAGCAATTTCAGTCTCTGCTTGATTGCGCTGCTGCTTCGCTTGACTGTATTGATGCTCAAGTGTCGCAAGTTGCGTCTTTACATCGTTAAGCTGGTACTCCGCTTGTTGATAATGCAATTGCTGCTCATAATGCGCGCTTTGGGCATCGTCTTTGAGCCATTGTTCTTGATTAATATGGACGGTGAGCTTGTCTTGTTTGGCTTTTAGCTGTTGATAATCCGCTTGTAGCACCGCAACGTCGCTAGCGCTTTGTTCATGGGCAAGCTTTTGCTGCTGCTGGGTATGTTTTGCTTGATATAACTGTTGAATGGCAAGCTTTTGCTGAATGTCGGCTAAGCTTTCGCTTAATTCGTGATAGCGTTGGGCACTTGCAGCTTGCTTGGATAAGGTCTTTTGTTGACGCTCCATCTCGCTTTGCATATCGTGTAGTCGCGCCAGATTATCTCTCGTTTTTTCTAGCTTTTTTTGCGTCTCCTCACGCCGCGCTTGGTAGCGCGATACGCCTGCCGCCTCTTCGATAAACTCACGTAGCTGCAACGGGTTGGAGTCGATAATGCGCCCAATCATACCCTGCTCAATCACCGCGTAACTGCGAGCGCCAAGACCTGTACCCAAAAATATATCCACCACATCACGGCGGCGGCAGCGCGTACCATTGATAAAATAATCTGAGCGCCCCTCCAAGTTGACTTGGCGACGCACGGACAGCTCTTGATAGAGATTGAGCGCATGACGAATTCCGGTCTGCTTATCTTGAGTATGCTCAAAAGTCAGCTCCACACTGGCAACACTTTTCGCCGCTTTGTCCTGCGTACCCGCAAAGATAACATCGCTCATCGCTCCACCACGCAGCTGCTTCGCCGACGTCTCACCGAGCACCCAGCGAATGGCATCAATCACGTTAGATTTGCCGCAGCCGTTGGGTCCAACAATGGCGGTAATACCACGGGGAAAGGTAAAAGTAGTCGCGTTAGCAAAGGACTTAAAGCCTGCCAATTTTAGAGATTTTAAGCGCATGAACGGTCAGCAAATCGACAAAAAATGAGCGGCTATTTTACCTGAAATTGTAGGGGTTTTTTGGGGTTTATAATTTTAAATCTGTAGACTTTTTTGAGGCATATCGATTTACAACACCCCAATCCCATTTAACAATAACTGACCACCAACAAATAATAATAAGACACCAAAGGCACGCTTTAACGTCGCTGCTGGCAATTGATGCGCAAGCTTGGCACCGACTTTTGCCATCATAAAGCTGACCACAGAGATACATAAGAATCCAGAAATATGCACAAAACCTATTGTGCCAGCTGGCAAGTTTTCAACGTTTTTGCCAAACCAAGCAAACCCAAGCGCACCAGCAATGGCAATCGGTAAACCACATGCAGCAGATGTACCGACTGACTGCTTCATCGGTAACCCTGCCCAATTTAAAAAGGGTACGGTTAAACTACCACCGCCAATCCCAAAAATAGCGGATGCCAAACCAATCCCTGTTCCTGCACCCATCTGCACGCCCTTTGACGGCATTGGCTTACCCAGCTGCTCTTTATTAGACATAAACAACATATTAATGGCGACCAATAGCGCTCCAACGCCGATAATTGCTTGTAGCGATTTGCCATCAATCATTTCTGCAACGCCAGCCCCAACCAAACTACCAATGACCAAACCAAGTGCCATATTACGCCAGATATCCCAGCGTACACCGCCGCGCTTATTGTGCGCACTCATCGAGCTGATGGAGGTTATGATAATGGTGGCAAGCGATGTCCCGATTGCTAAATGGGTAACCACGTCAGGTGGGAAATGATAAGCGGTAAAAATCCATACCAGCGCGGGTACAATAATCAAACCGCCGCCTACCCCAAATAGACCAGCGCACACACCTGCAACCGCCCCTGCAATCACAAACCACACATATAACATCATCTAACCTACCTTTTATTGGGCTTATTTTCGTTTTACTTAGCTTTTAATATGCGTACCTTTTACCGCACCTGACTTTTATTGTACTGATTTCTATATCATAATGAGCGCCGCGAATACTGATGCTGATTTGCTATATAGCTATTTTCCGTTAGCCTTTAGCAGATACATTCTTAATTTCCGCCCTGATATTATGCGCAATCATTGTCATATCAAAACTGCTGTAGTATAACAAAGATTGTCCCTGCCACATGACTCACATCGACTAAACTTATGCCGCTATCCGATTCGCTCACAGCACAGCTTTCAGACTCAATCTCAAGTCTCAACCATCGTCACGTTATCAGTAGTCCATCGACCAATAGTGAGCTGATTGATGCCATACAAGACGGCACACTTTGCGCCAATCAGCTGCACCTGTTAACGGCTGAAACTCAAACGGCAGGGCGTGGGCAACGGGGGCGCTCATGGCAATCACCGCCCGGCAACGTTTATTTGTCGTTATATCATCCAGTACAAACACCTATTAGCGGCTTATTATCGCTAATTATTGGTGTTGAATTGGCAAAAATACCGATTATTCAATATTTAAATAGCCAATTACAAGCGCAAGGATTAACGCCTATCGGGGTAAAATGGGCAAATGATTTAGGCTTTTACAAACAAGATAATAAAAAAGGTAGTAAAAAAGAAAGCCAGTCACAGAATGACCATGCTCAAACAAATGAAGAAGCGATTATTTATTTTAATAAACTTGCCGGTATCTTAATTGAACCCGTTTGGCGCGCTGGTAAATTAGTGGGCGTGGTGATGGGCGTTGGTTTAAATGTACAAGCGACGCCTACTTTGACCACCCAAACTTGCGAGGGCATGAGCTATCAAGCGCTGAGCTTACAAGATATTTATGAGTTACTAAATTTACAAACTAGTCTAGCTGCAAGCGCGAGCTTGCCTACTTTGCAAGAGTTATACGAGCAAATGAGTAAGGCATTAATAGCAGCCATAACCAGCTTTACGCAAATATCAGCTGAACAAGGCAGCACTCAAACGCCTTATAGAAATGAGTTTTTACGCCAATTTGCCACCATGGATGCCCTTGCAGGACTAAGACTCCTCGTCACGCAAAACCATCAAGGTGAGTTACAAGTGATTCATGGTCACGCCTGCGGGATTGATACAAACGGCTGTTTGCAATTACGTCAAGATAACGGTAAGCTTGCCGCGCTTTTTACGGGACGTATCGACGTGATGCGTACGGTTTAAACTGGCAATATTGAGCATTCATGTAAGGATAGTTATGCTTTGGCTTGATCTTGGCAACACCCGTCTTAAATACTGGCTGACCGACGATGTGGGTCAAATTATCTCTCATGATGCCACCCAGCATCTGCAAGCGCCTGCCGAACTACTAATGGGGCTAACCGATCGCTTTGAGCGTTATGCGCCTGACTTTATCGGTATCTCATCGGTGCTTGGCGATACTTTAAACGTCAAGGTATCAGAGACTTTGAGCCGCCTTAATATTCCGTTTGAGTTTGTCCATGTAGATGCTGCTCACCCATTAATGAGTAGCCATTACGACGCCAATCAATTGGGCTGTGACCGTTGGCTACAGATGCTGGGCACAGTCGATAAAAAAAAGCGCCAATGTGTAATTGGTTGCGGTACGGCAGTAACCATTGATTTGATTGACCATGCAACGCATTTAGGCGGCTATATTTTCCCCAATATATATTTGCAACGCGAGTCTTTATTTTCTGGCACCAAGCAAATTACCATCTCTAACGGCACCTTTGATAGCATTACGCAAGGTACAACCACACAAGATGCGGTACATCGCGGCATTTTGCTGTCAATCGTGGGTGCGGTCAATGAAATTAGCAATCGCCACCCTAATTTTGAGCTGATTATGACTGGAGGCGATGCCAATATGATTGCCCAACACATCAATCGTCCGGTACATATCCGTAATGATTTATTGTTAAATGGTCTGGCGCGCTATTTTGAACAAAATAATAAGACGTTCTAAATTTCTTATAACAAATTAATTAAATAAAAAAAGCAGTAAGCGAAAACCTTACTGCTTTTTTGTCGTCTATAAAACGTGAGTTATTATCAGTATAAAAAATCAGCGTTGGCGATAATCAGTGACAATAACGATTAAACCAAGAATTAAACCGTTGCTGGCGCTTTAATCGTTACCGTGGCACTTACCAAATTCTGCTCGTCTAATAATTCCATAATCAGCTCATCAGCACTGTCTGTTTTGATTTGCCAATTGCCCTCAGCGCGTGGCACGCCGGTTGCCATGACAGAAATGGCTTTATTTTTTAGGCGAATCATGGGCGGCTTATGCTCATAGCCTCCATGATCAAGCCCTAGAACATCATCGGCAATGGTTGCAGCCTGCGCCCGTAATGGCGCAACATAACGACAAGCTACCCCATTAATAGACATACAATCACCAATGGCATAAATATGTGCCGTTTTAGTACGCAGCGTAGGTGCATCAACCACAATTCCGGTTCGGCTATCAAATTCAATCCCAGCAGCGGCAGGTAATTTGCCATCAACCGTCAGTCCAGTACTGGCAATCACATGATCAACGGTAATGGTTTTGCTATTAGTCGCTGCATTTTCATCATTATTACTATCATCATTCACTGGCTTTAATGGCGCATAGCTGACCTGCAAGCTGCCATCGTCATTACGAGTAACGTCCGATACCAAGCAGCCGCCTAGAAAACGAATCCCTTGAGACTCAATGGCTTTGGCAATACGCGCGGTGGCTTGCGCTGGTAGCATTTGTGACAATGGCGCATTATTTAAATCAATCAGCGTGACTTCATGACCTGCTTTAAGTAAATCTTCAGCGATTTCCGTACCAACCATGCCAGCACCAATAATCGCTACGCGCTGAGCACCGGTTGCCAACTGCTCTTGCAACTGAGCAAAGCGCTCAATGTGATTGACATGCCAGACCAGCTCTTGCGGTAAGCTTTTGGGGAAAATAGGATGCGCACCAAGCGCTAAGACCAACTTATCATAACGAATGGAAGCGTAATTCGTATTGGCGGGATCTGAGCGCAACTCAGAGATAAGCTGCAACTGTTGAGTGGCAGCATCAATATCCGTCACACTGGTATGCGCCAGTAACGTAACCCCTGCTGCTACCGCTGCATCTTCACCGGTTGCCCGCACCAAATCTGCTGCTTGTTTGTTTTGACTGATTGCCATAGTTAGCATCGGCTTATGATAGCGATCACCACTATCAGCCGTGATAAGTGTAATCGGGATGTCTTTATCTTTAGCACGAATCGCATCAATGACATGCCAGCCAGCAAGACCAGCACCGATAATCACAATGCCATGTGCTTTAGACGATGTCCCTAGATTTTCCATACTCATAAAAGCTCCAAAATGTTTGTTATAAAATGCTTGTTGTAAAAATAAATGGTTATAAAACGACTATACAGGTATTCAGCAGATGTTTTGTAGGCGGCTATTTTTAACAATAGCATCAGCCATTGTTATAAGGTTAAATCATCATAGTGGCAAAGAGTATAGCAGTAAATAGATACGCGCTCATCAGTCAACAAAAAGCGCCCAAGAGATAGGCGCTTTGTACATTTATGAAGAGTAACACTCAATATATTATTGATTTAAAATCTTTGATAAAAACTTTTGTGCTCGTTCACTGCGTGCACCTTCAAAGAATTCATCTTTACTGCAGTTTTCAACGATATAACCTTCATCCATAAAGATGACGCGATTGGCAACTTGACTGGCAAAACCCATTTCATGAGTCACACACATCATGGTCATGCCATCACGAGTCAGCTCTACCATGACATCGAGCACCTCTTGAATCATTTCAGGGTCAAGCGCAGACGTCGGCTCATCAAATAGCATAGCGACCGGATCCATTGCTAATGCCCGAGCAATTGCCACGCGCTGCTGCTGACCACCAGATAATTCCGCTGGATATTTCGCCGCTTGTACGGTCAAGCCCACTCGATCGAGATACGCCATTGCTTTTTTCTTAGCGTCATCTTCCTTGCGTCCTAACACTTTAATTTGCGCAACGGTCAAATTATCGATGATGGTCAAATGCGGAAATAATTCAAAATGCTGGAACACCATACCGACTTGACTGCGCAGCTTTGGCAAATTAGTCTTTGGCGCACCGACAGAAATCCCACTGACCAGTATTTCACCTTTTTGAAACGGCTCAAGCCCATTAACAGTCTTAATTAGCGTCGATTTACCACTGCCTGATGGACCACATACGACGACGACATCGCCTTTATGCACATGCGCAGTACAGTCGGTCAGCACTTGGAAATCACCATACCATTTGCTTACTTCGCTCATTTTAATGACGATTTCATCACTTGCGTGACCGTTATCCGTAACCAGCCCGCCAAACTCATTGATATAGCTGTCATTGTCAATAGCAGTATTATTCATCGCTGGCTCCTAGCCGTCACATGTTGGATCACTATCACTAACTAACTAACTAACTAACTAACTAACTAACTAACTAACTAACTAAAGTAAGCTCATATTTTTTAATTAAAATCTTAAGCGTTTCTGGATTTGCTGAACCCCAATAGAAGCGCTAAGACTAATAATAAAATATACCGCACCCGCCCCTAAAATATAAGGCGTTAATAAGCCCATTAACTCGCCACGGACATAAGCAGCGCGGAAAAAGTCTGTTAAGCCAATAGCAAATACTAATGTCGTATCTTGGAATAAAATAATACATTGCTGCAAAATCAGTGGCAGCATCTTGCGAAAGGCTTGCGGCAAAATAATCAAGCGCATGGTCTGACTATAGGTCATGCCCATGGCTTTTGCGGCATTAACCTGACCGTGCCCAATCGATTGAATACCCGCGCGCACCACCTCTGAGAAATAGGCTGCCTCAAACATCATAAACGCGACTACACAAGAGGTAAATGCAGTATCAAGTTGCAGATATTTACCCGCTATCCAAAAATAAATCATCGGTACAGCAAAATAAAACCAAAGTAGTACTAATAATAGCGGTACTGAACGAAAATAATTGACGTATAGCTTGGCTGGAATCTCAAGCGCTTTGATACCCGATAAGCGCATTAATGCCAGCACCGTACCGAGACTAATACCGCCGATAATCGCTAAAAACAGCACCTTTAATGTGGTCAGCATGCCGCCCATTAAACCGGGATAAGCTGTGGCAAGTTCAGTCATCATATTCATTTTTGACCTCCTGCTATCAGCCCAGGAACTCGTAATTTGCTCTCAATTAAGCCCATAATAGCAATCAGTGACAGGTTAAAGACTAGATAGATAACCGTCGCATAGGTATATATTTCAAGACTATTTTGCGTATATTCACTGATGGTTTTGGTTTGGCTGATGAGCTCCATCACCCCAACGAGTGAGGCAACTGACGCATTTTTAAAACAGTTGGTCAGCTCAGAGCTGAGCGGCGGTAAGATAACGCGAAAAGCTTGCGGTAACAACACTTCTTTATAAGCTTGCGGAATGGTAAATCCTAGCGCATAAGCGGCGTTGATTTGACCTTTAGGTAGCGAGTCAATACCCGTACGCACTTGCTCGACGATACGCGCAGCGGTAAATAACCCTAAGCCGATACTCGCTGAGAGCATGGCGGACGTATTGGGTGATAATTCCTTATACCACCATTCTTGTAATGCTGGAGTGAGCCAACCGGGTGCAATATAAAACCAAAAAAACAGCTGCACGAGCAACGGCACATTACGGAAAAACGTCACATAAGCCGTACCAATACTGCGGGCAGTTCTATTCGGTAAGGTGCGCATGATACCAAAAACAGTACCAATCACCATCGCTATCGCCCACGCGATACTGCCAATCAATAACAGCCAGCCAAGCCCAGTTATCATCCAATGAATATACAACTCATTGCCGATACCAGTCTGCTCAAAGAGCACTCCCCAGTTCCAGCTATAGTTCATTATTGTCTCTCCGAGTAGTGAGAAATAGACGCAGACATCAGGTTAAGCTTAAGCCATAACCTGATGTCTGAACGCGCTATCTTCAGCGACAATACTTAAAAGCAATATTTAAAAACAGTATTTAGCAACCGTTAAAGTTACTGAGCTGTAGCCGCTTTTGGTTGATCGCCATCATGTGGATTGGCAATCAATGCCTTTAAGTTGTCCGACATCTCAAACTTTAAGTTGACGTTTTTCGGTGGAATTGGGTTTAAGAACCATTTGTCATAAATGCTGTTAATTTCGCCTGATTTATAAACATTGGCTAATGCTTCATCAACCACGGCTTTAAATTCAGGATCGTCTTTACGCATCATACAACCATAGATTTCAAACGATTGCGGCGTACCGACGATAACCCATTCATCAGGATTTTTGGCTTTGGCTTTTTCACCAGCAAGCAACACGTCATCCATCATAAAGGCATCAGCGCGACCATTCTCTAACATTAAGAAGCCTTCGCCATGATCTTTTGCTGAAATGATATTGGTATCCATTTTTTTCTCATCGTTATATTGGCGGATATAACGCTCAGAAGTCGTACCGGCGGTGGTCACTAATGTCTTGCCTTTAAGGTCTTCAAAATCTTTGATACCTGAGTTGGCTTTGGTTAATAGACGCGTGCCAATCTCAAAGAATCCATTAGAGAATGCCACTTGCTTTTGGCGCTCTACGTTATTGGTGGTTGAGCCACATTCAAAATCGATGGTGCCGTTTTGTACCAATGGAATGCGTGTTTGTGAGGTAATTAGGTTATAACGTATTTTTAAATCTGGCATATTGAGCTTGTCTTTTACCGCTTCAACCACTTTCATCTCTAAGTCATGCGCATAGCCCATCGGCTGATTAGGGTCATCAGCAATGTATGAAAATGGAATAGAGGAGTCACGATAACCGACTACGATAGTGCCTGAATCTTTGATTTTTTGTAGCGTGTCGGCAGCATTGGTGCTCGGCTCGCTAGCAGAGCCATCTGTAGTGTCAGATTGGTTACTGTTATTACAGCCTGTCAAAGCCAATGCCATAAAAGCAACTAATGTTAAGGGTTTTGATAGTGAGTATGTCATGAGATATATCCTTTTATCACATTGTAACCAAATTAATAGAGACCCTAGCAGACCCAAAGACCTTACTGGAATTAGGCAGTGATTAGTAACCTAACCACTATGCATCTCTGATGTTACCATCATTTATAGTAATGAAACTCAATGTTACTTTATAGCAACATTCCCAACGTTAGTAAAGTTTTTTAGTGTATGGCGCGATACGCTGGACGCAAAGTGCGCCATCTTAAAAAGATTAGTGTTCTTATGGGCGTTTAGTCCTAACGATTAGGCATTTAGCACTAATAATAGGTTCTTATTGGCTGATAATGACAGTAACTGGCTTTAAGAATATCGGCTGAATATTGATAAATACGCAATAATCCCCATAAAGTTAGCAACTTCTTAACCATGCACCTGACTTATGACCCAAGATTCGCAAGCCTTAAATCCTGAGCACCCTCAATCTGATACCACGCCTACCGACAACCTCGTACTTGATAACGATGTGCGCCAACGTTTCTTTATTCAAGAGTCGCCCGTGCGCGGTGATGTGGTGCGTTTATCACGTAGTTATGCCAGTACCATTGCCCAAAAGCCGTATCCTGAAGCCATCAAACGCTTATTGGGTGAGATGCTGACGGCAGCAAGTTTATTGATTGGTACGGTCAAAATCGACGGTCACTTATCCATCCAATTGCAGTCGTCTGATAAAGACAGCTTGCTCAATTGGGCAATGGCAGAATGTGATCAAGATGGTGTCATCCGCGCCCTTGCCAGCTGGAAAGCAGATACCGATGAGCAAGTGCAGGCGTGGGAAAATATGACCAGCGCCAATGATGCTTTTGCGGAGCTTGGCGCATTTGGGCAAGGGGTATTGTTTATTAATATTCAGCCTAAAGGTGGCGAGCCGTACCAAGGTATCGTTGAGCGTAGCCATGACAATTTAGCTGACTGCTTAGCCCATTATCAAAAGCAATCCGCGCAGATTCCAACGCTGATTAACTTGGCATCAGACGGTTTGCAAGCCGGTGGTATTTTGGTGCAATTATTGCCGCGCCGTGATGATGAAGAGCAAGAGCACGTCGATAATGACTTATGGCCGCGCTTATCAGTATTGACGCGTACCATCAAGCCTGAAGAGCTGACCACACTGCCGACTACAGAGCTGTTATACCGTTTGTATAATGAAGAAGATGTGGTCTTGCCAGAGCCTGTAGCATTAACCTTTGGTTGTACCTGCTCAAAGGAGAAATGCGAGACAGCAATATTACAAATCGGGCAAGATGAAATGCTCGATATCTGTGATGAGCAAGGCGGTCAGTTCGAGATGGATTGCGGCTTTTGCGGTGCGATTTATCGCTTTGATAAAGAGAATATTGCTGAGATATTTGCGGAATAACGTTTATTTAGCTATTTAGCCGTTTAATGATTTAACCGTTTAATTAAGTTTACTGCACTATCAAAAACCCTTGAGCATGATGCTTGAGGGTTTTTTTGAAAAAATCTATGATATGTGGTTGATTACGCTATCGCTCCCTCATTCATATTCTAACCAAATGGTTATATTGATCGCTTTTAAATCATTACTCCTAACTCATGCGGGTACGACTCAATATACGTATGGCGCATGCTACGTTCTTCATCAAATAACCACGCGATGACTTGCTTGTGTACCCTATCGCTATAGAGTAAATCATAATGGCTTAACCCATAAAAAATTGCTTTGCGCTCTTCAGGGACAAGCAGCGCATGCTCGCCTGTATGCTCACCTAACGCTGATTCTATAGTGACCAAACCATCACCCAACAGACTGGTAGCTTTATTATTATAATGACCTTCAACTAAGGTGGCAGCGACCAAATAAGCTTTTACATGTAGCGGTAATCGTGCTGGATGACGGAATTCTTGTGGCAACACATTGCGACCCTCAAGACACAGCCAATCCTCATCACGAATACTGCCATGACGCAGATCAATAATACCCGCGCTGCGCAAGTCGCCAAGCTTAGCAAGCGCCCCGGCAAAAGGCAGCTTAGCGATTCTATCTTGAACATAATAGCCAATACGCTCAAGGCTTGCACCTTGATGCGGTGAGCCTAAGGTAATGAGAATACCCACGCGCTGTACCCAATTAAAACCCTGCACTTTGCCAGAAAATAGCGCACTACGCGCCACCAAGCCGCCCATACTATGACCGATTAAATCAATTTGAGTAATATCAGGATGATGATTTACCAGATGCTGGAGCACTTTTGAGAAGTCGCGACCATTACTAGAAATCCGTTGTCCCGTATTATAATCAAGGTATAAAACGGTAACGTCCTGCTGCCTTACTAGGATACGCTCACCCAAACCATCATTTTGAAAAGGATCCCAGCTCAAATGGCTCATACATAGACCATGGCACAATACAATCACGCGTCCTGAGAGCGTGCCTTCTTGCAGATAGCCATATCTATCATAGAGCACCATCGGTATTGCCAGCGGATTTTCATGAGTCACTAGATGGTCACCCATAACCCCATTGAGCACATTGACCAGTCGTTTTAACTTTTCAGGCAGCGGTTGGGCATTTTTTTTATTTAATAGCGTGTCATATAAACGTACCCCTGAGGCGACGTTATCGCCTATCAGCCGTGAGGCATGTCGCACTGTCCCATAGATACGCCCAACCAGACCGCGTTGCCATTTACTTTGATTGCGGTCATTGAAGCGCCCTAATGGACGCAGTACAATCTCACGGTGAATGGCTTCGACAATATCAGTCACTTCAACCACACCCATGGTCGCCAGCTGAGCCAACCCTTCAAAAAAATCAACCAAGGAGACAGGCGTGCGCGTATCTAACTCAGCACTAACATCCACATTTGACGCGGTCAGCTCATCCACAGAGATGTAGTCCAATTGTGCTAATTGCTCATAGACATTATCTTGAAAATTCGCGCTAGATTCTGTATTAACGTTAGAATCAGAGTCAGACTGAATATCAGGCTCATTTTTACTATGAGCAAACAGGTCATGAATGGTATCGATTGGCTTGGTATGGGGCATAATTTTATTTTAATAATTTTGGCGGTAAGGGTGGTCTCATATAGTAGCCTGTTAATGAAAAAAACAGAAGAGAATGATGGTGTTAAGCTTATTCAAACGTACAGCTTATGCAAATAAAAAATCCCAAGTCAGGGCTTGGGATTTTTAAACATAAATAGCACGTTATCTACAAAGCTTGTGCGGCATCAAATAGGGTTACGGATAGTTTGCGTGAGACTGCACTTACTTTAGATTGTAGTTGCTTTAGGTCGGACTTGACGGCGCAAACGATTCTGCCAATATCACATCGCCATCTTCTTTAGTAATCATCACCGTCGCTGAACGCGGTATTTTGCCGCCTGCAACCGCGCCCCACTGATTGCCCGGATGCTGAATATTAATAAATAGCGTCTTAAAATCTGGGGTTAAGGTAATACCAGTCACCTCACAGCCTTCTGGTCCCACAAAGAAGCGTTTAATATTGTTATTATTAGCCGGCGTACCGACGCGGGTTTGCTGCCCTGCGGTCGTGATGGTCAGCGCGCCGTCACTCACATTACCGGGCAGCGCAGCAAGCAACATACAGCTACTGGTATCGGTATACGCGCCATCATCGGTTTGAATCCATAGCACCCCACGTGGGTCAAAATACAAGCCGTCTGGGGATGAAAAATCATTATTATCGTTTAGTTTTGAGAGATTTTCAGCCGATAAATCATGAGGCGCGGCGAACAGATAGATATCCCATTCAAAGCTTGTGGCTGCATGGTCGCCACCCGCTTCTGCCCAGCGGATAATATGACCATTATCATTGCCACGGGCTTTACCACGCGCCTCATAACTGCGTGGGTTGGTAGCTGAGACTGGCTGATCATCGCGTGTACCACGATATTTATTATTGGTTAAGGTCACATAAACCTCACCTGTGATTGGGCTAACCGATACCCATTCTGGGCGATCCATTTTGGTGGCACCCAATACATCTGCTGCTGCGCGCGTAAAGATAAGCACCTCATCTTGTCCATTAAAAGGCAGCTCACTATTGGTAGCATCTAATCCGTTTTGACCGTGAATGAGTGGTTGCCAACGACCGCTACCATCATCATTAAATATGGCAACATATAAGGTGCCCTCATCCATATACTTGCTACCAGCTTTTAGACCGCCACCAATATCGTTATTTGACCACGTGGCTTTGGAGACAAATTTATAAATATATTCGCCCCGAGCGTCATCACCCATATAAAATACAATCGGCTTGCCTTGCTCAACAGGGGCATAAGCGCAGTTTTCATGGGCAAAACGACCCAATGCCGTGCGTTTTTGCGGCACAGACTGCGGGTCAAAGGGATCAATCTCGGTGATATAGCCAAAGGTATTAAACCCATAACGATAGTCTTCCGCTGCCGTGACCCCAACCGCAGTCATATCCCAGCGCGAAAACTCATCCATTATCTTGGCATCTTTAGCCTCAGGCGTGTGCCAGAGATAATCCCAACTGGGGAAATTCTCTTTTGCCCCATAACGCTCTCGACCATAATGTTGCCCTGCCGTCAGTTGGCTGGCATCTTCACCACGGGCGAATACCCCTAAGAAATTCTCTTCTGTGGTCAAATATGTGCCCCAAGGTGACAGACCTGCGCCGCAGTTATTATTAATGCCACGCGTCTGATGCCCAGTGGGATCAAACTTGGTTTTGACCAAATCAGAGCCTGCCACTGGACCGGTCAATTGCGCCACTGTACTGCTGGTAATACGGCGATGATACTTTGAATTGGGTACCATCTCATAACCGCTACCATCAGCACGGCGCTTCATTTCAACCACAGCAACGCCATGACAATTGACCTCACGGCGTACATCACTGGCAAGCCTACGATTTTGGAAGATAGGCGCAGCATTATTGTCTTTAATTAAATGATAGCCAAATGGACTAAGCTCAGCGCTATTCACATATTCATGATTCATGACCAGCAGCCCATTATCAGAAGCCTTTGGGTCATAAGCGGCACCGTTTTTGCCAAAGAACCACATGCCATCATGGTTGTCACCCATGCGCCATTCAAACGACTCAGCCGACTGCTCGCGATTGTCCTTCCAGTCCTCAATGCCTGCCATCAGTGGCATACCAAGCGGCAATATCATCTCTGCCTTATAGCCTGCTGCCACACTCATCTCTGCCGCTTTAGAATGAGCAACGGCTTTGAACTTTAAGCTTTCAGGGCGGTTTAATGTCCCTGATGCAGGAATAGCCGCCGTATTATCGTTTTTAATCACGGGTCGCCCACCAAACTGACTGTCCTCGCTATTACAGCCTACCAACGGCAGCGTACCAAAAAAAGCGGCGGCGGTTAATCCGGTACCCCCTTTTAATAAACTGCGACGGTTGAGACGGCGACTGATAATGGTTTGAAAATCAATATTATTACTAGGGTTCGAGTCTTCAATTTCTTCGTGAGCAAGATTTTGCTTATTAGATAACAGGGTCATGTTCGGTCACCTTGGCAGTTGGTTTTGCAGGACAGGCAGATTCAATAAATAGGCTGTGAATTACATTAAGCATAGCGCGTGTAACAGAGATACATTACGCTGTATCCTACTGAGCATTGATGACGGTTTGATGACTTTTTAATAACATAACGGTTTTTGGTTAAATGCCCTCCATTTAAAAGCTCTACATTAAAAACAAAAAAAATCCCAAGTCAGCGCTTGGGATTTTTTTGTTTAAGAGTGTTTTTTTGACTAATTACGCGACGCGCATTTGCCATTCATGCGTACCCAATACCAAACGCAACTCATCGCCTGCCTGTAAGACGCCAACGCCACTTGGCGTACCGGTCATAATTACATCGCCTGCTTGTAAACTAAAAGCATGACTAATCTCAGCAAGTAATTCATAGACGGGAAACAACATCAGCGCGCTATCGCCATCTTGCTTAAGCACATTATTAATATATAGCTGATAACGCACCTGCGTAAAATCGTCAAAGGCGAATGGGTCAACCCAATCCGCAAGCACACACGCACCATCAAAACACTTGGCACGTTCCCACGGCTGACCTTTGTCTTTGAGTTTATTTTGCAAATCACGCAAAGTTAAATCCAGACCCAAAGTTACACCCCCAATAGCAAGCTTTGCCTGCTCAGTAGTTGCGTTGCTTAAGTCCGCCGCTAACTGAATGCATAGCTCTGCCTCGTAATGGGTCTCACCAAAAACCGCAGGATTTGGGCGGACTAAAGTGTTTTTAGCAGCAGCAACACAAGAAGCAGGTTTCATAAATAGTAGCGGTGACGTTGGCACTTCATTGCCGAGTTCACGTGCATGAGCGGCATAGTTACGACCCACACAAACGACTTTGCCGATAGTACTGCGCGCGTTACGATTTGCATCCGTATAAAGCTTTTTTTCATCACTAAAATGTACGCTATCTACAATTAAATCGGCAATCGGAGTGTGGGAAGATTGGCTCATAACAGGCTCTCATTAGAATGTGGAATCAGACTACTATCTATGATTTTTTACTACTTTTAATAGGCTACTTAAACTATTTAAACTTAGCTTCATCAACAAAGCGATACTTAGCAGGGATTTCTTTTTTCTCATTGCCTTCATCAGCGGTAAATAGCAATTTCGCGACGCCATTTACTTTTACTGAATCGATGCCTTCAATATTTTTCAAATCTGATAACTCAGGTAAATTAACAGGAATAGGCGCGTCGTTAGGGTTGCCACTCCATGTCCAAATTTTTGAGAAGTCTTTGCCTTTATCATCTGGAATTTCATTGGCAATCACATATTTATTTAAAATAGTACTAAAATGCAATGAGCGAATACCGCCGCCACCTAGATTTAAAAAGATAGGCTTGCCAAATACTGGCGCTGCATTTTTCTCAAACACTTCTGCTGGGTTCTGAATGGCGACAATAATAGCAGACTCGCCTACCATTGGAGCGCGCAAACCTAGTAGTAAATCTTCGGTTTTATGCGCATAGGTTAAGCCTTCGATATTTAGGGTATCAAAGTCAGGCTCTTGACCGGTTTTTGCTTTAATGGCTTTTATCAGCGATTTTGAGTGCGTCAATTCGTCACGTAATGTTCTGACACTACTCACATCTTGTACCACATCGCCTACAACCCGAAAGCGTATCAGCTGTTCACGATTGTGACGACGTTTGCCGTTTTTTTGCGACGAGTGAGAGGTGGTTAGATATACAAAACCATGATGGTCTGCCGTTAAGCCTTCTAAATCATCAAGCTTATGCTCAAAGCCTTGACTCAGCTTTAGGTTATCATCTGCATTTTCAATCAAACTGCCATTGTCTGAAATCTTTAAAATATTCAGCGCCCGATGCTCTTCATCTTCAACGATGAGTACGCGACCATCTGGAAGCTGCAAGGTTGCTGATGGCTCATAGATATCGTTAAATTTGCCCATGCCGTCTTCTGTCAAAGCGGGTGATGAGGCAGCATTAACCGAACTGCTGGGATAAAAAAATAAAAACAGACTGACCACAATAGCCGTCAATAAGGATGCAAGTATTGCTAAGCGAAGAACTGAAGGGGATGTTGCTTTGGACTGTGCTTGGCTCATATGGCGTCTCATAGTAAAGATAATGTATAGAACTTATTATAAAACGCCCTAAGGATACTCAGGAAATAAATTCTAAGCGTTAAAGTAACTCAATAGTCTGTTTAATGATTCTTTCTGCCTCAAATATTACTACTTGCTTACTCATAAACTAT
Organism: Psychrobacter sp. 16-MNA-CIBAN-0192; assembly: GCF_040309565.1. Taxonomy (NCBI): domain Bacteria; kingdom Pseudomonadati; phylum Pseudomonadota; class Gammaproteobacteria; order Moraxellales; family Moraxellaceae; genus Psychrobacter; species Psychrobacter sp. 16-MNA-CIBAN-0192. The sequence goes on along the minus strand of NZ_JBEOOX010000001.1, from coordinate 339,686 downwards.
TTGGGCACTAAAAGACTCATCATTCGCAAAATAAAAAGGCAATTTAATATCAAACGCCTTTCTATTTATGCCTATTTTGTAGTTTGGTTAATCGGTAAATTTCTTATAATCAAGCATGACATAACGGGCATGCACGGCTTTTTTCGCATCGCCTTCATCTGCCATAAACACCATCTTAATCGTGCCATTGACAGTAATAGAATCGACGGCTTCGATATTTTGCAATGGCGCTAATTCTGGCGTGTCTATTTTTAACGGTTTGTCTTTAGGATTGCCCGACCATGTCCATATTTGTGCTTGCTTGTTGCCAGCGGTATCGTTGATTTCATTGGCAATGACAAACATACTTAAAACCGGATCAAAATATAGCGAGCGAATACCGCCACCATTTAAATCAAGGAAAATAGGCTGACCAAAGACCGGCGCTGCATTGCTGGTAAACATCGCCTCTGAATTGACAATCGGTACGATAATCGATGATTTTCCTGCCATTGGTGTACGCAGTCCGAGCAAGATAGAGCGCGTGCTGTTGTCATATGCTAAGCCCTCGATATCCAGCTTATTAAAGTCAATACTGGTATTCATACGGGCTTTAAATGCCGCATCAAGTACGGGCGATTTAACCATCGCATCACGCAAGGTGGTGACCGATGCCACGTCGCCTGCGATATTACCATTGACACGGAATCTGAGTAGCTGCTCACGGGTTGGATCGCGTTTGCCACTGGTATCCGATGAATGTGAGGTTACTGCATAAATAAAGCCTTTATCATCAGCGGTTAAGCCTTCAACGTCATTAAGCTTGCGTCCAAAGCTGCGTGTTAACTGCAAGCTTGCAACCGGATTTTCGCTTAAGCTACCATCAGGCGCAACCGTCATAATATTCATCGCCCGCTGTTCTTCATCTTCAGCCACTAATACGCGACCATCAGGCAGTTGCTGTACCGCAGACGGCTCATAGACTGCGTTTAGTGTACCCAAACCTGAAGCATCAAGCTGCGGCACCACCTCGGTACCTGCTGTCGGGTAAAAGAATATCAAAGCTTTTAAGAAAATAGACGCCAATACCGAAAGCAACATACCCCAGCGGAAAATCGCATAGGACATATTTAGCATTTTACCGTTACGCGCGGCAATTTGACCGAGCCAATACAGCTGATCACTCATGGCATGATAGGTCTCATCGCGATCACGCATCAAAATCTGCATACGCTCCCAATATTCTTCGCGGGTCAACTGCATACGATCTTTATTAATCAGCAGATTGACTTCGCCATCTGAGGAGCGATTGGCACGCGCTAAGTACTCACGAAAATCACGAAAATGCGCTTCACGTTTGATTAACGCTTTAAACCATTTAGAAAAACCAGTGAAATAGTGCGCTTTTTCAGGAGAGGCAGCAAGAATAGCAAAAAAGATAGAGGCAGCAGCGGTAAACATAAACATGCCAGCAGGCACCAAAAATGCAGCTGATGAGACAAAGATAAACGCCCCAGAAATCATCAACGCTGAGATGATAATGCCGTTTAGCGATATCATAATATTGGCTTTGGTCGCAGCCAGCGCGATTAAATCAAGCTCAGTACGTAAAGCATTGCGAAACATGGTTTCGACTGCTTTCGATGTGCCTAGCGGGGCTTTCGCGTCTGCTTCAACGGTGGTGTCTTTACTTGGTTTTTCAAAGCTAATATTCGTGCTCGGCTCTGGCTGAGCTGGCTTTTTCTTCTTCTTTTTCTTTTTCTCACTTAAATCTTTGGTTAAGCGTTCATCTAGCGGCTCATTTAGATTGTCATCTAAAGTTTCAGTCAAACTTTTATGCAATTTATCATCTAAATTGTCATTAATATTATCATTAGATGCGGTATCTAAATCTTTGCCTAGATAGTTTTGAAGATTTTTGTTTGAAATTTCACTCAACTTTCACCTACTTTTTCAATAAAACAACGTTGGAAATAACTGACAATGGCGTCTTAGCAAATAAGGAAAACAAATAATGCTTTAACGTCAAAAAAGGAACGTATTGAGACCAATACGCAAAAACATAGCGCTAGTGCATTGCCCTAGCAAGTTGTATGGGTAACATATTCTATACAATTATGGTCAAATCCGCCATTAGAAATAACTCATTAACAGTATCAATGAATAGCGGATAAGGAATATCAGAGAAGAAATAACGGCTAAAGAGTAGCAATCTAAAGGGCGTTCGGCGTACGTACCTCAGGTGGCACATAAGTCATATAGCGGTTCATACGTTTTTCAAACAGTCTAAAACTGAACAAAATCACCCATGATAATAAAAGATAGACGATACCTGCGGCAAAGAACAATTCCATCAAAGTATAAGTACGGGCGCTAATAGTACGCGCAACGCCAGTAATATCCATCAAAGCAATCGTCGATGCCAAGGCGCTGCCTTTAAGCATAAAAATAACTTCATTACTATACGCTGGAATCACAATACCAAAAGCACGTGGTAAAGTAATACGCGTCAGCTTCTGCCACTTCGACATGCCGATAGCGTCTGCCGCTTCAAGCTCTCCCACAGGAATGGTCTGAATTGCACCGCGAATAATCTCGGCTAAATAAGCGCTGGTATTTAAAGTAAAGGCAATAATCGCACACCAATACGCTTGACTCAGCACTGGCTCCCATAAGAAAGAATTGCGAACAAACTCAAACTGTCCTAAACCATAATAAATCAGGAATATCTGTACTAAAAGTGGCGTACCGCGAAAAAAGAAAATATACGAGAAGGGTAATAGCTGTACCGCCCAGCTTTTAGACAAACGCAACTGCGCTAGAATAAGCCCAAAAAATAGCCCGACAATACCTGATATCACTACCAATTGTACGGTTAATACCGCACCGCCTAAAAGGTCGGGTATATGATCAAAAATAACCTGCCAGTTCCAATCCATAAGACGCTCCCCTTACCCTTTAACTGATTGATGGGTTAGTTTTTTAGCATACCGCGCTGCTGGATTGGCGCGCCATTCAAGCCACATCATAAAACCTGTGATTAACATGGTCAGCCCTAAATAGATAATTGCTGCCGCCATATAAAAGGTAAAAGGCTGCTGGGTCGATTGCGCCGCACGCGAGGATTGATACATAATGTCTTTGAGACCAACGACTGACACCAAGGCGGTATCTTTTAATAGCACTAAAAACAAATTGCCCAAACCCGGTAACGCAATCTGCCACACTTGCGGCAAAGTAATGCGCCAAAAGGTCTGCAAAGGACGCATACCAATGGCTTGTGCAGCTTCATTTTGACCAATGGGAATCTCTTGAATCGCCATCCGCAATATTTCAGTTGCATAGGCACCAAAGGCAATCGATAGCGCCATGACCCCGCCCCAAAAGGCACTAATCTCAATATAATCGTTATAGCCGAATTTTTTGAGAATGGTCATGAGCAGCATAGAGCCGCCATAGTAAATAAAGAGCACCAATAACAGCTCAGGAATACCGCGCATCGTTGCCGTATAAACGGTCGCAATCTTACGCAGTAGCCAGACGTTAGACAACTTTGCTGTGGCACCAAGTAGACCTAAAATCATGCCAATAGCAACACTGGTTGCGGCAAGTTTTATGGTGACGGTTGCGCCGCTTAGTAATAGCGCGCCAAATCCTTGTAAATCAAACACAATTGTCCACTCAGTCTCTTTATAGGCGTCAGTTAACGAAATAATGATGAAAAAGCCACATCGCTTATAGATTGTCTCGGTGTTCGCAGCAGAGGCACGCACACAAGGCTATTCTCACAGATGAGACCTGTATCATGGGATAACCGATTGACTCGGCAAAAATGACTGGTGATTTTATCATATTCATGAGGCAGCATGTTACTGCTTGCAGGCAAAACGAGGGGCAAAATAGGCAGTTATGAGCTAAAAAGCGCGATAAAAAGCAGAAATTTAACGGTACTGAGCAGTCAATTCTAAAAACTGACTTATTTTTATCAAATAAATCAGCCTTTTACTGCATGGTATTAGAAAAGATGCCTACAAGTGATGTAGTACCTTTTGCTCATACTTAACAGAAAATTTAGGATTAACTAGCAAACTTATGCTGGTATTTTATAATGCTAAGCGTTAAAGATTTTTACAGATTTTAATTACTTTTACTATTGATAAGTGGCTTATTTATAGTCATACCGTTAGCCACTATTCCATCATCGCTTGTTATACCGAATAATGGAGTGCTAGTAGCAATCATGCCTCAAATAATTTTTTAAATATAGCGGTGACTATATTCACACCTATAGTATTCATAAGAAATTTATTAATAGCTATTTTGCAGCGCTCTCGACTGGTTTTGGTTGCGCATTGGCAGACGGATTTGATTCTACGGGTACGGCAAAGTATTTTTGATTAATTTTATCGTACGTGCTGTTGGCTTTGATATTGGCTAAAGAATTGTTAATCTTAGCCTGTAGCGCGTCACCGGGACGTACAGCAATGGCAAAATTGTCATTGATGTCAATCTCAGCCCCTTTAAGAATAAAACCGTCGCCTGCAGGTGAATTGAGCCATTGAATGGCTGGTAGTTTGTCAGATATCATGGCATCAACGCGCCCTGAACCCAAGTCTAAAAAGGCATTGCTCAAGGTATCATATAGTTTCATATCGGCTTTTGGATACGCTTTTTCAAACCACTGTGAAGAGATGGTAGCGCGCTGAGCCGCTATAGAATGAGCATTGATATGACTGTCTTGAGCAGGGTCAAAGTTGCTGTCTGCTTTGGCTAAAAATACCAACGTATTGCTAAAATACGGATCGGTAAAGGCAACTTGTTGCGCGCGCTCAGGCGTGACCGACATTGCTGCCACAACCGCATCGTACTTGCCTGCTTTTAGCCCGGGAATAATACCATCCCAGTCCTGCGCAGTAATCTCACAAGTGATCTTCATATCAGCACAAAGCGCATTGGCAATATCGACATCAAAGCCACCAAGCGTGCCATCGGCATTGGTATAGTTAAAAGGTGCATACGCCCCTTCTGTGCCAATACGCAGCACTTCACCCGTTACCGCCGTATTATCAGCGCCACCTGTAGCTTTTTTATCAGCCCCATCTTGCGACTGACTACAGCCTGATAACGTTAACGTACAGACAGCCACACTTGCTAGAATTGGATTTAAAAATTTACTCATATTCATCCTTGACTGTCTGTTACGTTAAAAACTATCAGGCGTGCCTGATAACTAATTACTATCATTGGCTATGACGACCATTGATTGCTATGCGCTGCCTTTATTTTGCTGCTTCAGCTTTCTTATCTTGTTGCGCGACTGCTTCGGTGGCTGCACCATTCACAACTGCTTTTTGAGCGGCGGCGGTAGAGCTGGTGCCAAAATAGCTGCCAGAGATTTGATCATAGGTGCCATTAGCGCGGATTTCAGCAAGGGCTTTATTAAATTTAGCCACTAATGGATCGCCTTTACGGAAGCCAATACCCATAGCATCTTTATCAGTGGTGATTTCTTGCCCTTTGACTTCATAATCTTTGCCAGCAGGGGTTTTTAACCAATCAATACCGGTGACTTTATCCGACATCATGGCGCGTACACGACCTGAAGTTAGGTCTAAATAGGCATTGTCTTGGGTATCATAAAGTTTGATATCTGCTTCAGCATGCTCATCTTGCAGATATTGTGAGGCAACCGTGGCACGTTGTGAGGCAACCGGCTGACCTTTTAAAGTACCAATGCTGACATCATCACCTTTTTTACCAATCAAAATAATGCTGGTATGAAAGTAAGGGTCTGAGAATTCAATTACTTCTTGGCGCTCAGGAGTAATTGAGATGCCTGCCATAATCGCATCAAATTTTTGCGCATTTAAGCCCGGAATGAGACCATCCCAATCTTGCGAAATAATATCGCAATCTGCTTTCATTTGCGCGCACATGGCTTCAATCAGCTCAATTTCATAGCCGATAAGTTTGCCATCGGCATCGGTATAACTAAAGGGCTTGTAGCTTGATTCGGTAGCGATTTTTATCGTAGATTGCTTACCATCAGTGGCATCGACTGCGCCATCTTCGGCTGGTGTGGTGCTATTGCTACAGCCCGCCAGCATGAGCATTGCAGCGCTAAGCGGGGCCAGCCACAAGGCTTTATAAGTGATTGACATTGACATGATTGTGTTTCCTTTATGAGTAAATTTACAGGTATATGACCTGCAAATTATTGACCCCTAATATATCTAACCCAAAGATGATGTACAAAAAAGGCAGTTGGTTAATAGCCTATTGACCAACTAAACTATTGACCGAAATTTTGCTGCTCAAGTAACGCCAGCTTACCGTTGCTACGAATGGCACTCATTGCTTTATTAAAGTTTTTTTGCAGCGGATCACCTTTACGAACAGCAATGGCAATATTGTCGTTATTGTCAATCTCATCGCCGACGATACCAAAGCCTGCTGGGTTGTCTTTTAACCACGATTTTGCAGAGACTTTTTCTGCTAAGACGGCATCACTACGACCTGATTTTAGGTCTAGATAGGCATTATCATAGTTATCATACAGCTGCACGGTATTGCCGTCTTTACCTTCATAATTGTCTTGTAAGTACGCGCCTGGCGTGGTTGACCGTTGACCACCAAGGGTCAGATTTTTAATAGTTTTTGGGTCAAAGCTGCCTTTGGTATCGGTCAGCCATACCATCGTATTGGCAAAATACGGCTCAGTGAAATCTACTTTTTCTTGACGCTCAGGGGTGATAGACATGCCGGCAATCACTGCATCGTATTTTTGTGCCAACAATCCAGGAATAATGCCATCCCACTCTTGGGCGACAATTTCACATTTGACTTTCATCTCATCACATAACGCATTGGCAACATCGATATCGTAGCCTGCAAGACTGCCATCCGCATTAGTATAGTTGAACGGAGGATACGCGCCTTCGGTGGCGATACGTAAGGTTTTGCCCGCCGCACCCTTATTATCAGCATTGGTATCAGAAGCATCTTGGGATGGGCTACAGGCACTAAGCGCTAGGGCGGCGGCGATGGTCATCGATGACCATAATAGGTGAGAAGTCGACATCGTACATTCCTTAGATTCCGATACTGGTTTCTGATATTGGTTTTTGACAAATGTTGCTGATACTTTTGACCTCTGACATCCATGCCAGCCAACGAAAACAATAACCATTTTGATAGGCGATAAACTCGTCGATAATACCTGACTCAAAAATCAAAAACAAACGTTTTAGGCATTGACTGTCATTATGCGGTAATAAAAGGTCTTATGAAAGACCCCTTATTGTTGCAATAGTTATAACCATGATTGCCATAACTATATTAATAGTTAGGTGAATAGTCAGTAAAAAAAGCTTCTAGCGATGAGACGCCATAAAGTCTCTAACGCGCTCAGATTTTGGATGGTCAAATACCTGTTCTGGCGTGCCAATCTCTTCAATAACCCCTTGATGTAAAAATACAACTTGGCTAGAAACTTCACGGGCAAAGCGCATCTCATGGGTAACAATCAGCATGGTACGCCCTTCTTCGGCCAGCTCACGCATAACCGCCAACACTTCATTAACCAGCTCAGGGTCAAGCGCTGAGGTCGGCTCATCAAACAATAATACTTGTGGATTCATCGCAAGGGCACGAGCAATTGCCACACGCTGACGTTGACCGCCGGATAAGTTCGCCGGATAAGCGTCTTTTTTATCTAGCAAGCCGACTTTGGCAAGCAGTTTTTCTGCATCGCTAATGGCTTGGTCTTTTTTAATCTTTAGAACCTGCGTTGGTCCTTCGATGATGTTTTGCAAAATCGTTTTGTGCGGCCACAAGTTAAAATTCTGAAACACAAAACCCACGCGCGCGCGTAAGCTTTCTAACTGCTTGGTATCTGCCGCCTGTAGCTCACCCGATTTGCTTGGCTTTAACTTTAGCGCTTCATTACCGATAGTAATGCCGCCTTGGGTTGGTTTTTCTAGCAGATTAATGCAGCGCAAAAGGGTAGATTTCCCAGAGCCGGATGACCCCAAAATGGAGATAACATCGCCATCATAAGCGGTCAATGAGACACCTTTTAGTACAGCCAATGAGCCATAACTTTTATGCAGGTCTTGTATGTCTAGCGCGATAGGACGCGTCGAATCTTTAGCGATATCAGGCATGGTGCAGCAGACTTCCAGTAGTGGTGAATAGATGAGTGGCGATAGATAAGCTATAACAATAAAAATATAGGACTGGCTAAATATTACTAAGAGATACCGCATTAAAAAGCCCAGAATGCGATAGCAATTCTGAGCTATTTTATCATTTTAATGAGCGCTGTGCTGCGTTATACGAATACGCCGCTACATAGCACGGCGCATTGATTGTAGGGTGCTTATTTTAAGCCACTTACTTTAATAAGTCGAGACATGCTCCTCTGACTCTGTGCCATCTATAATCTCGACATCATCAGCCGTTGCTACTGCAACATCATCATTTACGCCATCGGTCGTTGCCATACCATCATTGGCACTCGCCACGGCTACATTATCATTTGCCGTCGCCACCCCTGTCGCTTCTTGCTCAACTTGAGTTTGAGCATCGACTGCTGGGTCAGTCACAACAGGCTCATCTTTTTTACCGCAAGCGCTTAGGGTTAATGCCGCTGCTGCTAGGGTGACCATGAACCATTTGTTGTGCGTGGTTGCGGGCGAATTTTGCTCTGCTACTGTCTTTGATATCATCATATTCTCTCATCTGTAGTATATGTCAGTGATGCTTGGACATCTTCGATTTTTTGACTATTTTTTGATTGTACGGGCTAACTGTTTGCACTGACTAACTATACTGACAAAAAAAATCTTAACCTTAGTAATTGCTACAGCGTTGTGTTCATGATGCGTAACCAAGTTATCATATTTGGTAAAAGCGCATAAAACATACTGAAGCATTCATCTGTCATTTGGCACTGTTATAAAAAATTTGTAGCTATTCTTGAGGTTAGCGCTGGGCTTACTATCGAGCTTTTACTGTTCATAAAACAGCAACCCTGCTGGGTTTATAGACAGAACACTGATTAGAATTAAGAATGTAATTCACAAATTCAACTTTACTATCCGCCTAATCTGCTCTATGTTAAATAGCATGACGCTATAAAAGCGCATATCCTTCTGTTTTTATCTTAATATCCTGCTATAGCGCAGTTTATTTGCCTGTTGATAAGGGTAGTGGCATTAAATGCCCCTACTGTTATCAAACGACAGTCATAACGAGCCATTCTCAATACTTATATCATTGCATCACTTATAGGCAGCCTACTGACATTAAAATTGAGCGATAATTTCTGTAGCGCTATTTGACTGTGGTTTATCGCCTATCTATTATAACTATTTATAACTATCGGAATAAGGAAATTCATCTATGAGTCAATCGACTGCTTCAGATATCCAAACCTATATGAACACTGTTGGCAAGCAAGCACGTGCCTCCTCTCGTGCCCTTGCCGCTGCCAATACTGGCATTAAAAATGCAGCATTATTAGCCATCTATGACGAGCTATCTGCTAATAAGGACGCTATTTTAGCAGCCAATAAAGTCGATATGGACAATGGGCAAACAAACGATTTAGATGCTGCCTTACTAGATCGACTAGAGCTAAACGATGCCCGTTTTGACGGTATGCTGCAAGGTTTAAAGGATGTATCAAATCTTCCTGACCCTATTGGCGAAGTGACGGATATGACCTATCAGCCGTCTGGTATTCATTTGGGAAAAATGCGCGTACCGCTTGGCGTGGTTGGGATGATTTACGAGTCGCGCCCTAACGTTACTTTAGAGGCGGCTTCATTAGCTTTGAAATCAGGCAATGCCATTATCTTGCGCGGTGGTTCAGAAGCCTTTGAATCGAATCAAGCGATTGCCAAGTGTATTCATCAAGGGCTTAAAAATGCAGCCCTACCTGAGCATAGCGTACAAGTGTTACAAACCACCGACCGCGCTGCGGTTGGCGAACTGATTACCATGACTGAATATGTCGATGTGATTGTGCCACGTGGTGGTAAAGGCTTGATTGAACGTATTAGCCGCGATGCTAAAGTACCCGTGATTAAGCATTTAGATGGTAATTGTCATACTTTTATTGACAGTGATGCTGAGGCAAAAATTGCGATTGATGTTAGCGTCAATGCCAAAACGCATCGCTATGGTACGTGTAATACTATGGAGACATTGTTGGTAGATGAAGCGATTGCGGAGACATTATTACCGCAAATTGCCGAAGCCATTGTTGCAGCCGATGATGCCATGCAGCTGCGTCTTGATGATAAATCGCAAGCCATTTTAAATAATAATGCCAAGCTTAGTGGTCATTTATCAGCGGCTACCGATGCCGATTGGGATACCGAGTATTTAGCGCCGATTTTAGCGATTAAAATCGTCAGCGGTTTGGATGAAGCGATTGAGCATATTAATACTCATGGCAGTCACCATACTGATGTGATTATCACTGACAATTATAGCAAGTCGCAACGTTTTATCCGTGAAGTGGATTCTGCTAGCGTCATGATTAACGCCTCTAGCCGTTTTGCTGATGGTTTTGAGTACGGACTTGGCGCTGAAATCGGTATTTCAACCGACAAAATTCATGCGCGTGGACCGGTTGGATTGCAAGGGTTGACCTCACAAAAATGGATTGTCTATGGTCATGGTGAAACTAGAGCGTAATTATCATTCAAAATTGTGTTAATTTGATATAAAATGTATCTTTTATAAAAACGTCAGCGTTATTGCTGGCGTTTTTTTATATTTTAATGAATTACCTAAATTACTAATACGTTCAATTGTCATGAGTTAACTGGTGAACAAGTGGTGTTCTGATATGAACCAAACACTTCGCCAATATCATTTAACTATTACCTTTATAGAATCTTGCTAGAAAGCTACTTTTTGTATACATAAAATAGAGTTTATGTATAGGTAACTGATAGTAACATGACTTATTAGTAAGTTTATTAAGGCTGTATTAAGCATGAAAATTTTAATGTTTTTAAAGCCTTAGCTGACGTAATAGTTGATATTTTTGGGAAATTGCTTGGGCGCATGGCTCTAGGCGCAGAGTCACGATAAATGCTGGTACATTTGCTCTTTCAGCGACTTATGATTTAAACCTAAAATTAAGATAATACCAGCCTTATCCCGAATTTAGGTTCATTTATATTTATAAAAGGAGGGACTTATGGAAGTTACTTTGAATGGATATTACACGCTCATTTTAGCGACGTTAGTATTACTACTTGGGCGCTTCTTGGTCAAGAACATCAAGTTCTTAGAGGATTTTAATATTCCAGAGCCTGTCGCAGGCGGTCTGATTGCTGCTGCGATTGTATATGCGCTTAACTTAGTATGGGGTTTTAGTTTTAACTTTAACCAAGCATTGCAGACTGCGACGATGCTAATGTTTTTTGCCTCTATTGGTCTGAGTGCCGACTTTGGACGCCTTAAAGCAGGTGGCTCACCGCTGCTCATTTTTACGATTGTCGTCTCGGTTTTTATTATCTTGCAAGATGTGGTTGGGGTAGCCATGGCAAGCATGCTTGGGCTTGATCCGCTGCTTGGATTGGTAACCGGCTCTATCGCTTTAACTGGTGGGCATGGTACGGCAGGCGCATGGGGTGTCGTGTTAGAAGAGCAGTATGGCGTGGTTGGTGCCACCACTCTGGGTATAGCGGTTGCTACTTATGGTTTGGTCGCCGGTGGTCTGATTGGCGGTCCTGTGGCGCGTCGATTGATTAATAAAATGGGCATTAATCCAGCACCAATAAACCCAAATCAAAGTGAAGTGGAAAAGCTTGCTGGTAAGCAGTCGTTATATAGCACCAAGCATGATGAAGACAGTGATGACAGACAAGAAGAGATGTTTGAAAAGCCGGATAATATTCGTCTGATTACCGCCTCGTCTACTATTGAAAGTCTGGCTTTATTTGCAGGCGCTTTAGCCTTTGCTGACTTGATGACTATCGTTGCGGAAGGCACAGCATTTGAGTTGCCTACGTTCGTTTGGGCATTGGCAGGCGGCGTGATTATTCGTAATGCGCTGACTTTGGTCTTTAATTTTGATATGTTTGACCGCGCCATTGATGTGATTGGTAATGCGTCATTAAGCTTATTTTTAGCCATGGCATTGTTATCACTAAAACTGTGGGAATTGACAGATTTAGCTGGTCCAGTGTTGATAATATTATTGGTGCAAACTGTTGTCATGATTGGTTATGCTTATTTTGTTACCTTTAGAATCATGGGCAAAGATTATGATGCTGCCGTTTTAGCAGCGGGACATTGTGGTTTTGGTATGGGCGCAACACCAACAGCGATTGCCAATATGCAGGCGGTGACCGATCGCTATTTGCCATCACCTAAGGCATTTTTGATTGTACCGATGGTTGGTGCGTTCTTTGTTGATATTGTGAATGCGACGGTATTGCAGATATTCACTAAGTTGCCGTTTTAAGCTGTTGATGCAACGTAGTTAGACTAAAATGAATAAGGCTGGACTACGATAATGTAGCTCAGCCTTTTTATTTGTTATTAAACCTCTCTATAAAGATTTGAGTGAACTAACCTAGATCATTAACTAGTATTGAGAGAGTGATATTAGTAAAAAAAACTTATCAAGCAAAGGAAGAAGAGGAAGAAGAGGAATTATGAAATTTGTCGATAGCAAGTTATTTGGGAGAATTCACTCACCAGAGTCTATTGAAGAATTATTAACTTTAGTAAAACAACATACTCCTGAAAGACGTAATGTTTATTTCTGGAGAGGTCAAAGCAATATTCAATGGGCTATTCACAGTTCTGCATATAGAAGGTTAAAGAGAACTATGAGTGAAGTAACTGAGTGGCAAATGCAGCATTACGAGAAGCATTTGCTTGAACACGCTACTCATCAAGGGTATAGATACGATAACAGCAGAAAGCTTACAGATTTAGAGTTGTTAGCAAAACTTCAACATCATGGTGCTGCTACGAGACTGATTGACTTTTCTAGAAGTATCATGGTTGGTCTTTGGTTTGCTTGCTCATCTGAACCAGAACAGGCTGGGTTATTATTTGGATTTCATTCTCATTTTGTAGGAGGAGGCGAAAATAGAGGGGGAGTGACAGACTATGTTGAAGTATTCAAGGAAATAGAAAATGGTAATAACCCTATTGTATGGCATCCGCCAGTAGTTTCCAAACGCATTGCCTCTCAAAATGCTCAATTTCTCTATAGTCAAGTTGTCGAAAATAGTATTGGTAGTTTGGCTCTTAGTGACAGTCTCGACCCGTACATCTCTATAAATATAAGTCCTTCCTTTAAGAAATTGGCTTTAAAGGAACTATCAGAAACTTTCGATATACACCATTTAACTTTATTTCCTGATATTGACGGTTTTGGTTATGCTAGCAGCTTTAGGTTTGACGAGTATCAAAATGAACGATGGTAACAATTATAATTTGAATAGCGCATGCTAAGGTTCTTACGCCAAAAATTTAACATAGAGAACAATCACTTTACCGCAGGTTTTGCTAAAAATAGAAGACCTGCCAACAAAAAACCGCCTAGTAAATACTAAGCGGTTTTTTTATGACTTTTAATAAGAGCAATTAAAAATTACTGATTTTTAGCATAGACCGGAAGCTCTTTACAGATAGCTTCCACCTTACCACGGACTTCAGCAGTCACTGCTTCATCACCACGGCTGTCTAATACGTCACAAATCCAACCAGCTAAATCACCTGCTTGCGCTTCATTGAAGCCGCGAGTCGTAATCGCTGGTGTACCAATACGGATACCAGAGGTCACAAACGGAGATTTTGGATCATTAGGCACGGCATTTTTATTTACCGTAATGTGCGCATCACCCAACCATTTATCTGCTTCTTTACCAGTCATTTCTTGCTTAACCAAGCTGATAAGCATGAGATGGTTTTCAGTACCACCAGAGATGATTTCATAACCGCGTTGTTGAATAACGGTTGCCATAGCTTGGGCGTTTTTCACCACTTGCTGCTGATAGGTTTTGAAGTTGTCTTCTAATGCTTCTTTGAATGATACCGCTTTGGCAGCGATAACGTGCATTAATGGACCGCCTTGATTGCCTGGGAATACGGCTGAGTTCAGTTTTTTCGCCAGCTTCTCATCACGAGCAAGAATCATACCTGAACGAGGTCCACGTAACGTTTTATGCGTGGTCGTGGTAACGACGTCAGCAAACGGTACTGGACTTGGATAAACGCCAGCGGCAACCAGACCAGCAACGTGAGCCATATCAACCAATAAATACGCGCCAACTTCGTCCGCGATATCGCGGAAACGCTGCCAATCAACCACTTGTGAATAGGCTGAAAAACCAGCGATAATCATTTTAGGCTTATGTTCACGAGCAAGAGCGTCTACTTGGTCATAATCAATCAGACCAGAACCTTCGATTAAGCCATACTGCACGGCATGGTAGTTGATGCCTGAAAAGTTAATGTGCGCGCCGTGGGTTAAGTGACCGCCCGCATCAAGGCTCATACCAAGAATAGTATCGTTGGCTTTTAATAACGCTAAAAATACTGCTGAGTTGGCTTGGCTGCCTGAATGTGGCTGTACGTTCACATATTCTGCACCAAACAATTCTTTTGCACGATCAATTGCCAATTGCTCAACCACGTCTACGTGCTCACAACCGCCATAATAACGCTTGCCAGGATAACCTTCGGCATATTTATTGGTTAAATCAGTACCTTGTGCTTCCATCACGGCTTGTGAGCAATAGTTCTCTGAAGCAATCAGCTCAACATGGTTTTCTTGGCGAAGGCTTTCAGCGGCTAACGCATCAGCAAGTACGGGGTCAAATTCCTTAATCGAGATATCTTTAAACATAGTTATACCCTATATGATTTCTTTTATAAAAAGGAAGCTACTAAAAGATAGAAGCCTGCAATCAGCTTATCATGCTTAGCAATAGTGTTGCTGCGCTCATGTATACCTTATGCACAACTCGTATCGCTGTAAACCAGTGTAGCATGAAATTTTATCTGGCGAGCGCGAAAAAATCTCATCCTAGACTGATTAAATAACAAGTAACGACGGTATTAATGATGGTATAAATATAAGTGACTAACAGACGATAACCTATAAATATAAAGCATGATTTAATGTAAAAAATTTATTGAATATATCGTCGATACAATTTAAGAACACGGACATAGAACGGAAAAAGCTGTCCAATTGGTCAGCTTTTCTGACTCAATGCTAATGTTTTTAATCTACATATATAAATTTAATTTTTTAGTATTTGTTGGCAGAACTGCGGCAAAAAAGTCTCACTTATCAGCAGCGTACGCCCATACCAGTCGTAACACGTTTGGCGACACCAGCCCTCATCCGTAGGATAGATAGAGCGTTGATTCGGTAACGTTCGGCAGCGCTTAAATAAAACATAACCAATTGGCGTGCCCTTAAGCTGTTGCAACCGTCGCGCCTGCCCTTGCAAGCTTGTTAAAGGGAATATACTTTGTGCTGTCACCCACGGCAATTCATCATTGCCATATAATTGTGCTTCACGTACCCACGCCAGCTGCGGTCGATTTAGCGTCGCGCCTTGCAATCCTAACTGCCGCTTTTGGGCAATTGATAATAGGCGGTAGCCTTCAAAGCTACGCACCACGCGTAACGGTTGACCGGATTTTGCCTCAAGCATGGCGGTCAGCGAGCCATTAGTATCGAGCCATGGCAGCAATGCTGGCGGCGGCGATACTTTTGCTGACGTATTAAAGCGATTAGGGCACATAGTTAGTAACTGCTAATAAGGTGTAAAAAATACAGCATGAAATAAGAATATTAAAGCGTGCTATCAAAGTCCGGCATATTGTCCGCATTAAAAGGTAAAGCCGCGTGCGCCTGCTGACGATACTGCGCCATATGAGCACGGTCTTGGGCGCAAAAGTCACTAATTGCAGGTATAAAACGCGCGTCATAAATACGATGTAACGAATGCGTCGTCGTTGGGATAAAACCGCGAATCAGCTTATGTTCCCCTTGGGTTCCGGGGTCAAAAAATGATAAGCCTTGTTCAATTGCAAATTCAATCCCTTGGTAATAACACAGCTCAAAATGCAAGCTGTCGTACTCACCCAGCGCGCCCCAGTAGCGACCATATAAAGTAGTGCTCAGTGACTTTTTATCTTCATCGGGTACATCGTATAAAAATAAGCTACTGGCAATAATTTCTCCAGCACCATCATAAGCTTGTGCTAGCATCAAATGCTGCGGCATACGCTCTGCCAATGTACGAAAAAAGTCAGCGGTGAGATATGGTTGCTGCCCACGAACGGCATAGGTCATCACGTAGCAATGATAAAAGGTTTTCCAATCGTCATCGGTAATCTCATTGCCACATTTTCGGTGACAAACAATACCTTGTTCGGCTACTTTACGGCGTTCAGCACGAATGGTTTTACGTTTTTTTGCTCGTAACGTGGCTAAAAAATCCTCAAAATCTGTGAAAGGCTGACTATTTTCCATGATGTTTTTATTTTGCCACAAGAACTGGCAGCCCTGACGTTCTAAAATAGGAATATCAGCGGTAGATAAAGTATTATCGTCTGATGAAGATTGCAGCTTTTTGAACGCGCGTTCTAGTTCTATATCAGTTGACGCTGCTAGCGCGGCAAACTCTGAAGACACAAATAAGCCATGCCAGCTTGACGCATCTACTTGCTGGGCAAGATTATCAATACCCGCCATGGCTGTTTTAATAATTTCAGCATTAAGGCACTCGCCTGCTGCCAACCAAAAGCGCTCACCGGTAATCGGGGTAAAAGGCACACTCGTGACCAGACGCGGATAATAGTCTACGCCATAACGCGCATAAGCTTCCGCCCAAGCATGATCAAAAACGAACTCACCACGATGATGACCTTTTACAAATACGGGCATGACCGCAATAGGCTGGGCATTGTCTATCATAGCTACTTCATCAAATCTGGCAACATTATTGTCATCAGCGCGGTATATCATAATAAAAATCGGCAACCATCCTGCCGGCTCACCTATCGCACCCGTATCGATAAGCGCCTGCCAAAAGGCAAACGTCATAAACGGCGTGTCTGGTGTCTGCCATAAAGCTTGCTGCTGCCAGCCCATATCGCCCACGAGCGCGTACTGTAAACTCATAATGGTCACTGATTTCTGGATGAATAGGATTAGCGTAGCAAATTTTTACCCATAAGCGGGCATAATTTGCAAAATTGCTGTAGATATTGCTGCCATTAATAGGCAAATTAAGGTTAATGATATCACTGTCATCTTTAGGAGACACGCATGTCTACTTTATCGACTACAGCGTTTAGTACAACTATCAAATCTATCGTTACAGCAACTTTAATCAGCAGTTGCGTACTAATGATAAGCGCCTGTGATTCTCAAGATATTACCAATGAATCAACCGTAGGTAATAACAATATCGCACAGACCAATCCGGAAATAATTGTGCACAACAGTATGCAAGCTGAAAATTCTAACACTGACTTTAATGACCAAACTGTCAGTCCATTAGGCTATGGCGGGCTTAGCTTTGGGCAAACCATCACCCCTGAGATTATTACCAGTTTAGGATTGACCAAGGGCGAGCATGGTTACGATGAATGCTACTATTTGGAGGACGCAGCTAAAGACAGCGTCAAGCGTGACGGTGCTGTCTTTGAGCCAATATACTATCAAATAATAGATGGGAGATTGGCTCTGATTGGGGTTAATGCTGCTGATATCGACTTTTATACGGGTATCCGTAATGGTGATAAAGTAGATAAGATTATCTCAGCCCATCCTAACCATTTAAGTTATAGCATGGATAAATACGATGAAACAGGTGACTATTACCATTTCATTTATGACGTCCCAAGCCAAGCAAATGCTTTACCTTTACAGATTAAATACACGATGAAGGGTGGTAAAAAAATCGCAAATGCCAGTAGTATGACTCAACCCGTAGATAAATGGTCAGCTGAGCAACGAGCCCAATTACAAGGTCAGGTTGAAACCATTGAGCTGGGTATACCAGATGCTATTATGCTGGTTGAAGGCTGTTCATAGTCGTTTTAGTTTAATGGAAAACAAAAACCGAAGGAAGTAACCACATCACTTGTATGGAAAAGATGTTATTTGTCTCAATGACTGGTAGAATATGGTTCTTAATAGTTTATTATAATTCAGATGCATGAGATACGCGTGAAAGCGGTATACTTAGTTCATGATGCAAGATTGACATCGCCTCGAATTTATAGTGAGTCATCGACAAGTATCGACTGCCATGCCTGTATCAGCACTGTGCTACTCTACGGTAGACTGCCTTCTTAACATGAGTTAATAACAGAAAAACCATTAACAGAAGCCAGTCTGTTCATTACATGGTTTATCCTGCATCTGATTTAACTACAGCGCCTAGTATTTATTACCACGTAACGTATGGTTATTGCTCAGTAGAGTATTGCAAATTTTAGTATGACCAAAAATATTGCAAGGTTTAGTCATGCAATAAGACGCTGTAGAGCTATTAAATAACATGATATCTAAGCTCGATTATTAACAACAACCAAAAGGAATGCATTACTACATGTCAAATATTATTTATACAAAAACTGACGAAGCCCCAGCGCTTGCTACCTTATCTTTTTTACCTATTGTTAAAGCTTTTACAAAAACAGCTGACATCTCTATTGAAACGGCTGACATCTCTTTAGCCGGTCGTATTATCGCGTTATTTTCTGAGTTTTTACCAGAAGAGCAACGTATTCCTAGCGCCTTTGTTGCGTTAAGTGAATTGGTAAAGCAGCCTGGCGCTAATATCATTAAATTACCAAATATCAGTGCTTCTATCCCGCAGTTAAAAGCGGCGATTAAAGAGTTGCAGGATAAAGGCTATGACTTACCAGATTACCCAGATCATCCAGAAACGGATAAAGATAAAGACGCGCGCGAGCGTTATGACAAAATCAAAGGCAGTGCCATTAACCCTGTGCTACGTGAAGGTAACTCTGACCGCCGTGCACCAAAAGCGGTAAAAGCATTCGCCAGAAACCATCCTCATTCAATGGGCGCATGGAGTGCCGATTCTAAGTCGCACGTTGCGACCATGGATCATGGTGACTTTGCAGATACTGAAAAATCAGTAACTCTTGATAAAGCCACTGATTACCGTATCGTTCATATCGCAGAAGACGGCACAAAAACTGAACTAAAAGCTCCAGCGCCATTACTTGCTGGTGAACTCATTGATGCAGCAATCTTAAGCCATGATGCATTAGTAGAGTTTTTAGAAGAGCAAGTTAAAGATGCTAAAGCAGAAGACGTGTTGTTCTCATTGCATCTAAAAGCCACCATGATGAAGGTTTCTGACCCAATTATCTTTGGTGAAGCGGTTAAAATCTTCTTTAAAGAATTGTTCGCTAAGCATGGCGATACGTTTAAAGAACTTGACGTGAACGTAAATAATGGTTTTAGCAATCTACTTGCCAAAATCAAAGAACTACCTGAAGCAAAACGCGCTGAGATCGAAGCGGACATTGAGACCATCTACAAGAATAACCCAGACCTTGCTATGGTTGACTCAGATAAAGGCATCACCAACTTACACGTACCAAGTGATGTAATCGTTGATGCGTCTATGCCAGCGATGATTCGCAGCTCAGGTAAAATGTGGGGCGCAGACAACCAGTTGCATGACACCAAAGCCGTTATCCCTGATAGCAGCTATGCGTGCATCTATGATGAAACCATCAAATTCCATAAAGAGTTTGGCGCATTTGATCCAACGACTATGGGTTCAGTACCAAACGTTGGCTTGATGGCGCAAAAAGCTGAAGAATATGGTTCACATGATAAAACTTTCCAGATGACAGCACCTGGTAAAGTTCAAGTGCTCGACAGCGAAGGCAATGTATTGACTGAGCATCAAGTTGACACTGACGATATCTGGCGCATGAATCAAGTAAAAGACGCTCCGATTCAAGACTGGGTAAAATTAGCAGTAACGCGTGCCCGCGCAAGCGGTACTCCAACCGTGTTCTGGTTAAACCACAAACGTCCTCACCATGCTGAATTGATCAAAAAAGTTGAAAAATACTTAAAAGATCATGACACCGAAGGTTTAGATATTCGTATCATGCCAGTACGTGAAGCGACTCGTTTCACTTTAGAGCGTCTAAAAGAAGGTAAAGATACCATTTCTGTAACTGGTAACGTATTGCGCGATTACCTAACAGATTTGTTCCCAATTTTAGAGCTCGGCACCAGTGCAAAAATGCTTTCAATCGTTCCACTTATGAATGGCGGCGGGTTGTTCGAGACAGGTGCAGGCGGTTCAGCACCGAAGCACGTACAGCAATTGGTTGAAGAAAACCATTTACGTTGGGATTCACTAGGTGAGTTCTTAGCTTTGGCAGTATCTTTAGAGCATTTGGCAGTGAAAACTGACAATGCTAAAGCGCAAGTATTAGCTGATACGCTAGATAAAGCGACTGAAAAACTGTTGTTAAACAACAAATCGCCTTCACGTAAAACAGGTGAGCTTGACAACCGTGGCAGTCATTTCTATCTTGCTATGTACTGGGCACAAGAGCTTGCAGCCCAAACTGAAAACGCTGAATTGGCAGCACAGTTTGCACCACTTGCTGAAAAACTTGCCAGCAATGAAGATGCTATCATTAAAGAATTAAATGACGTTCAAGGTCAGCCTGCTAATATCGATGGCTACTACTTCTTTGATGAAGCGTTGGCAACTAAAGTCATGCGTCCAAGCCAGTTATTGAATGATACGATTGATTCTTTATAATCATGGTTATGCAACATGATTATTAGAGATAGTTATTAAAGATGGTTATTGAAGATAGTCATTAAATAACCAAGCTTATTAAGCGAATAAAACAACACCTCAACAGTTTATGATTGTTGGGGTGTTGTTTTTTTAGAAAATTTATTTTGACGACCTATTTTGGAGTATAGAGGTTATGGCAACCAGTCTAATTTTATTTAACAAGCCTTACGGTGTCCAAAGCCAATTTCGCGATGATAATGGCAATGCCCATACTACCCTTGCGCCTTACTTTACTGATAAGTCACTGCGCATTGCTGGACGCTTGGATGCAACTTCTGAGGGGTTATTGATTTTAACCAATGATGGACAAGTTAATAAAGCCATTACCCAGCCACCGCGTGCCACGCAGTTTAAAAATAGCAATAAGCAAGGCAAAACCTATTTGGTACAAGTTGAAGGATTGGTCAGCGCTGCACAGTTGGCAGAGCTAAGCGGTGGCGTGATGCTAAAAGATGGCAAAACATTACCCGCTGTCGCAAAGGTCGTGGCAGAAGCAGAGCTGCCTATACAGTTGTGGCAACGTAATCCGCCCATTCGTGAACGCAAAAACATACCCACTTCTTGGCTGATGCTAACCATTTATGAAGGAAAAAATCGCCAAGTGCGCCGGATGACGGCTCATGTGGGCTTACCATGTTTGCGTCTGATTCGCTGGTCGGTGGCAGGCTTTGAACTAGGAGAATTGGGCGTTGGTAAGTTTGTACACGTTCATTTAACTAATGAGGATTGCCGCCGATTGGGAATTACTCATTAGTTAAGGAAGTTACAAGCTTTTAAGGGTAGCGCCTCGAATGCGTAAGGTTTATCTGTTAATATTAAGTTTACTATGCTGTATTCCCTACCAACCTTTTATTATTAGCACTCATATTATTATTAGCACTCGTAATTAGAGCTTGTTGTTATTACTGTTTATTTGTAATACATAATCTCTTATCTATAACCAAACTGAGTGGTTTTCGCTCATTTTCACGCCTGTTTCAATTGAGGACATCTCATGACTATATCTAATACATCATTACGTTCATCGTACCGTTTTGCCTATTTAGCTACCAGTATCGCAGCAGCGTTTGCCCTAAGTGCTTGCCAGCCCAAATCCGAAGATACCGAAGCCACACTGACAGAAGAGGTTGCGCCAGAAGCTGAAGCACCACTTGCAGATACAGCAACAGACGCGCATGCTGGTCATGATATGTCAGCAACACCTGATATGTCCGATATGCTAAAAGAGTATACCAAGTCGATGACCGATATGCATGCTGAGATGATGGTTGGTATGGGTTATAACGATCCGGATACTGCCTTTGCCAAAAGCATGCTTGGGCATCACCGCGGTGCAGTTGATATGGCAAAAATCGAGCTGAAATATGGCACTGATGCTGCCATGCGTGAGCTTGCCCAACAGGTTATCGATTCGCAGCAGCCTGAGATTGATACTATGAAAAAATGGCTTGCTACCCATCCCGATGCTGCAAAACCAAAACCTGAAACGGCAGAGATGCAGCAGGCATTTGCCGCCGGTATGGATGCCATGCATGGCGAGATGATGGCAGGCATTGCTGACCCTGTGCCAGACATGGCATTTGCTCGTGGCATGCTCGCTCATCATATTGGTGCCGTCGATATGGCGAAGGTTCAGCTAAAATATGGTAAAGACAAAGAGATGCGCGAACTTGCCCAGCAAATCATTGATGCTCAACAACCTGAAATTAAAATAATGCAAGAATGGATGGCAATGTCTGGCAAAAATGATGGATTGATTGAAGACGAATTGCTTGAAGATGAACAAGAGCTAAAAGAAGAACAGCAAGCAGAGCAGCATGGTAAGAATCACGCTGACAAAGCAGGTTAATTATTTTAAAAAAACGTATTTTAATAAAGTGTTGTTATAAAAAACCTTTATACTTTTAAACCCTTAATTTTATAAAAGCTCATAAAAAGCCCTTGCAAAACTACTGTTTTAGCAAGGGCTTTTAGTATGTCTTTATCCATTTATACCGCTATATATTTAATTCTGATACTTAATTACTGAGACTTAATTACTAATAATGCGTCATAACCTCTAGCCACGCGCTCCATGCAGGTTCGCTTGGTTGCTTTTGAGCATTATTTTCTGTGACCTTGTTTTCTGCACTCTTATCAGCTTTTGCTAAACGCAAATTAACCGTATGCGGATAAGACGGACTTTGGCTAAGTTGTTCTTTATCTTCTACAGTATGCGGCGTAATCGTTACCCGTAACAGCTCATCACGGCGGAATAAATGACAGTCAATAGGTTGCTGGGCACTTCTCACCGTTGCCAGTTGCTTGGTATCCGCTTTGATACCACCAAGGGCAATAATCACATCATTTGCTGATATCCCTGCTTTGGCAGCAACGCTATCACGCTGAACCCGATTGACCAGTAGCCCTGCTAGCGTTTCACTACAGCGCATGCCCCACGGTACGTGTTTATGCACATTTTCCTTACTATCAGCTTGCATCATAATGCCATTATCGGACAGTAAAGTCTCTAGTGGCAGCTCATCAACCCCATTAACGTAGCGACTCTCAAAATCTTCCCACTCTGCTATCGGCATAAATTGCCCAATTACCACACTTATATCAGCGCTACTAATACCAATACGGCAGTTGTCATTGGCTTTAACTTGCTTATAAAATGCCTTAACCACGTCAAACAAACGATAACGACCGGCACTTTTTTCTAGCAAAGTTAAGTCCAAACAGAGCGCCACCAACGCCCCTTTATTATAATAACTGATACCTGCGTTGCCAGTATTTTCATCATTACGATACAGCTTAATCCACGCATCAAAACTCGATTCAGCAACGCTTTGATGGGCGCGTCCATGGGTTTGATAATAACGGCTGATTTGGTCGGCAAGTAGGGTTAGATAACTGGCTTTATCAATCACCCCAGATGCTTGCAACATAAAATCGTCAATATAAGAAGTAAATCCTTCGAAGACCCAAAGCAGTGGCGTAAACGCTTCTTGTCGCAAATCAACGTTTAGCATCACATCCGGCCGCACGGTTTTCACCCACCACGCGTGAAAATACTCATGACTACATAATCCTAAAAAACGCTGATAACTGACGCTTGCCAGCTCAGGCTCATTAATACTGGGCAAATCACGGCGCGGAGTAATCAGGCTGGTGGAATTGATATGCTCCAACCCGCCATAATCATTGCCACTGGCATAAGTCATAAAGGTATAATCGCTAAAGGGCGCATCACCCAGCCAATTCAGATACGTCTGGCAAATCTTAGTCACATCCTGCTGCAAACGACCTAAGTTGGCGCTGTGCTTGCCTGAGAGGAAAAAGCGATGGCTAAGCGTTTGATGCTCACTGTCTCGAATAATAAAATCAAATCGGTCTTGCACTGCAATCTCAAACGGATGGTCAATTAATTGCTCATAACTGTCGGCATATAATCCATAGACATGCCCAGCACCGTATTCACTGACGCTGCGTAAATGAGTGGCTTCTAGCCCACACGCCAACACCACTTTGTCTTCATTTTTATCTGCTAAAAATGCAGCAGGTACGAGCAAGCTTACTTGTATCGGCGACTGCTCTTGCCCTGCAACGGCTAATGCTAGTGAAGTAAAATTACCATACAAACGCTGTTGGTCAACATAGGCTGTGCGCACCGACAAATCATAGCAATACACTTCATAATTTACCGTTACTGACTGCCCTGCCTGCACATCTGGTAATTGCCACGTATGCTTGTCAATTTTTTGGGCGCGGTAAGATTTACTATCTTTAATAGCACCATTATCATCATTGCTACTACTATCATTGCTAATTTGATAATGCACTGCCGTGATATGGCGGGCAAATTCACGCATCAAATAACTGCCCGGAATCCATGCTGGCAACCACAATTGCGGCGCATCATTATCCGCAGTAAAAGAGAGCGTCATATCCACCAAATGCTCATAATAACGCGCAAAATTCACGCAATAATGAATAGCAGTCGGCAATGTAGCATCGGTCGTCAGTACTTGAGTCATAGTCTTGTCTTATAGTTAGCGGTATTATAATTAAGGTTCTTATCGTTATAGTCGTAATATGAATTTTATAGTCTTAAACTTGTCATTATAAATGGGTAATATTAACTTTATCATTATGGTAAGAGTCCACACGCCAAAACGCAACTGCCAAATATTTACTTGTACTTAATCACTGATAGTTAATCACTCATAGTCAAGTACTGACAATTAATTATTAATACGCTAACTTTGCCTCTCATCCTCTAAAATCGGTAACGCTTTCTAAGCTTATTTAATGCAATGAGCGCATAAATTTGCAAAATATACTGAATAATTTAACTTTTTTCACACTTTTACCTTGAAAGTTATTGTCGTCATCGCAATTAAAGATGCTAACTGCTATAGTTTCTCTAAGAAATAGTTACTTTAAAAAACAGTTACCCTAATAAACTGATGATAATTGACTAATGACGTGGCTATTTGGCTGGCTAATTGGCTTTTTTAGGTTTATTGCAACCGTATTTAAATTTTAAATCAAAATATTTAGGATAATTTATGACTACTATCGCAAAAGACACCGCCGTCAAATTTAACTACACTCTTAAAGATGACGAAGGTAATATCCTAGACCAGTCTCCAGAAGGTCAGCCATTAGCGTATTTGCATGGTCACAGCAACATTATTCCAGGTCTTGAGCAGCAGCTCGAAGGCAAGTCAGCTGGCGAAACTGTGAATGCAGTTGTTGAGCCTGCTGATGGTTATGGCGAATATCAAGAGCAAGCAGTACAGCATGTACCACGCTCTAACTTCCAAGGCGTTGATGATATCCAACCAGGAATGCAATTCCAGTCAGAAGCTGGTGGTCAAGTCATGTTAGTGACTGTAACTGACGTCACTGATGATGAAGTGATTGTTGATGCTAACCATCCATTGGCAGGCAAACGCTTGACGTTTGATGTAGAAATCCAAGAAGTTCGTGCCGCTACTGAAGACGAGCTGAACCATGGTCATGTCCATGGTGCAGGTGGCGTTGAGCACTAATCTAACCCGTCAATTTCGATGGTTAGTCTAACTGCTTAAACCAAAGAGCCAGTATTGCCTTAGCATTGTCTATGGCAATACTGGCTTTTTTTATTAATTATAATTATTGAAAATTAGTGAATCATTGAATACTACATTAAATAGTACAGACGTAAAAAAACCATATAACGGCAAGCGCTATACGGTTTTTTTACGTTTACATCCTTGTTCGTTATAAGCAATCTAATCCCGATATTGACCATAACTAAGCAGGCTTCCAGCCCTACCATCCATGACTAGCAGTTCATCCCTGAAACAATCTATAAGCTATTAATAACTTCCAATCCCTAGTTATTATTAATAGTATCGTTAAATTGTGCAGTGGGTCTATCATCGCAGATTGACCTTGCCTTGATAAGAGGTGGTAACGTCATTGCGTGTAAGCATATGCTTACGTTTCTTCTTATCATTGAATTTTACGATACACTATATTATTTTATGGCTGGTACAGATGCTTTTTGTGCTGGACTGGCTTTTGTATCAGCATTTAATACTTGAGGTTCAGCACTGAGCATCAAGTAAGCAGCTTCATTAATATACGCTTCATCCTCTGGTAGTTGCGGGCGCTCTAATGCCTTCATTTGGCTACGTTCTTCAAACTTGGCGTCCATTGCGGCTTGATAAGTATTCCAATTGGTATAAGGACTCTCGCCACTGGCTTTTAAGCGTAGATTTTCAGCTGCTAATGAGCGTTGTTCGACCAGCTTCATTTTGGCGCGGCGGTTATTAATATCTATGACAATTGGCTTTTTACCATCTTCCATATCGCGAATTTCATTGATGGCTGATAAATAAATAAACTGGGGATTTTTCTGCTGGCGAATTTTAGATTGTTGGTTTAACGTGGCAAGCGTGCTGGCTGTAAATTTGCCTTCAGGCTTATAAGGTGAGGTACTAATGGTATCCCAAGGCAACGCTTTTTTCTGTGCACGTTCACCAAAGGTTTCATCATCATAAATATTAACCAGCTCAACATCGGGAACGACGCCTTTATTTTGCGTACTGCCACCGGTAATACGATAGAATTTGCGCTGAGTTAATGTCGCTGAACCGAGTGCTAAATTATCCAGCTGAATTTGCGCTGAGCCTTTGCCTGTTGTGGTGTTACCCACTACCAAGCCGCGACCATAATCTTGAATGGCTGCTGCGAAAATCTCACTGGCAGACGCTGAAGCTAAATTGGTCAATACCACCAACTTACCATCGTATAACTGCTGACCGCCATCATCATCACGAAACACTTGGACATTACCACGGTTATCACGGATTTGTACCAACGGTCCGCTCTTAATAAACAGCCCGAGCATTTTTGCCACTTCATCAAGCGAGCCGCCCGGATTATTACGTAAATCTACCACTAAACCGTCAATGTTTTGTTTGTTCAATTCTTTAAGCGCATTTTCGGTGTCAATACTAACGCTGCGATAGTCCTCACCATTCCGGCGGGCGCGATAGTTTAGGTAAAAACTTGGAATCTCAAGCACGCCAATACGTTTAGGCGTGGCATCAATATTAGGTCGTTTGATTTCAACCACGCGCTGGGTAACGCCAGACTCTTCTTGTTGAATGATGTCACGTATCACCGTCACCGTACGGGCGCTGGCTTCGGGTGAATTTGGCTGACGTACTTTAAGAGTCACTGGCGTACCGCGCTTACCACGAATGAGGCTAACAATTTCACGCGTTGACCAGCCCACGACGTCAGTCATGGTTTTGCCGTCTTTAGCAATACCGATAATAAGGTCATTGGGCTTAATTTGTCCGCCTTTAGACGCAGGACCACCTTCTACTAAAGTGGCAATACGCGTGTAAT
Source organism: Psychrobacter sp. 16-MNA-CIBAN-0192 (assembly GCF_040309565.1). NCBI lineage: Bacteria > Pseudomonadati > Pseudomonadota > Gammaproteobacteria > Moraxellales > Moraxellaceae > Psychrobacter > Psychrobacter sp. 16-MNA-CIBAN-0192. The sequence goes on along the minus strand of NZ_JBEOOX010000001.1, from coordinate 311,934 downwards.
CGGGATTTTTACGATCTGGACGAATAGAAACCCCGATACCTTCTAGTTGTAAGCTTGACTGAATTTGCAACTCATTTGCCTGAATGGGCGCGTAATAGTTGCTATGCGGATCATAAGTCAACATGGCGATATTAAGGATGGTTTCCATCACTTCATCATCGCTTAAACGCTGCATTTGTTCATGCTGACGCGATAGACGATTAAGCAGAATCTCATTTGGCGAGCGCTTATCATCACGTACCAAATCTTGCCCACGCGTGATATCAGGATTGGCTAAAAATACTTTTTCTTTTGCCTTTTCGTCTTCTTGACCTAAGGTGATACTAATCAGCTGGAATTTTAACTGGCGCGTCCAGTAATCTTGCTGGGCTTTTTTGGTTTTAAAGTGTCCCAGTTTTTCACGATCAAGAATAATGGTCTCTTTACCTGTTAAGCTTAACTTGGTATTTAGCAGCTTTTTGGTTAGAGCAAAGTATTCGTTAGAACGTTCACGGTAGCGCTCAAATATGTCGATACCTGCGGACAAATCGCCACGTTTTAGGCGGCTTGCAAACTCATTAGCATATTTCTTTTTGAATTCATCGACATCAGATTGTAAAAACAAGCTGTGATTAGGGTCAAGACTATCGATATACATGGTTAGGATTTCGCTGCCCATCTTATTATCGAGCGGCTGATTAAGATAATGACTGCGGTCAAGCAACGCTGCAACTTGTCTGGTGGTTAGTTTTTGTTCTGGAGTCTGGACGACACTTCCGGTTTCCGTATTTGCCACTGCTGTGCCGTAGCTTTGGGTCAAAATAATACCGGCAACGCCCACTGACGCAATACTGAGTAACCACTGTGCAGGTTGTTTTTTCATCATATACACCTAATTGTCTCAAAAATTTTATAACGGTAAATCCAACGATAGTTACCGCAAATAAGGATGCTTAGCATTGAATCATTGCTTAAAATAACTGGTGAGCATTTCTTATTAAACTTCTTATTACTTATTAAAAGTCACTTAATATTATCACGATCCTCTGTCTTGAACTGTCTCAAACTGTATAAACATCTTACACCTCACTTCAATAGGCATTCACATTTCAGTTATATTTGTTTTATTTTTAATTACTTTATAATCTCTTTATAGTTGGGGCAAAGCTTGCAATATTGACTTCACACTTCAATCTTATCATCTGTCATTATAGTTTTTCGTTATAGTTTGCTAAGTACAACGTGAGGGTGATTAACTGCCGCTTTATAATAGTATAATTAAAGCCAACGCTTTTATAGCAAATCTACGTATAACGAATTGTTCTTACCATTCTATTTTCTATAAGTCATCACCATAAGACAACCCTTTGGAGAGCACGCAATGTACGGCGTCTTAATGATAGATATCGATAGCACGGCATTAACGGCTGAAGATATAAGTTTAATCAAACAAGCACAAGTGGGCGGGGTAATCCTGTTTGCGCGCAATGTGTTACACGCCGCGCAAGTGCGCGAGCTGTGCGACAATATTCGCTATCATAATACGGATATTCTTATTGGTGTTGACCAAGAAGGCGGGCGCGTTGCGCGATTACGTGACGGTTTTACGCCGCTGCCTGCAATGGGTAAACTGGGTCAATTGTTTGATAAAAATCCCAGTCAGGCATTAACCTGCGCTTATGATTGCGGCTATTTAATGGCGGCAGAAGTGTTAGCAGTTGGCATTGATGTGAGTTTTGCGCCTGTTCTTGATATTGATGGCATTAGTCAGGTAATTGGTGATCGTAGCTTTCATGCTGATCCGCAAATCATTATCGCATTAGCCGCGCAACTGATGCGCGGTATGAAGGCAGCAGGTATGGCAACGACGGGCAAGCATTTTCCCGGTCATGGTTCTATTGCGCCAGACTCGCATGTGGCAGAAGCCGTTGATAATCGTCCAATGGCAGATATTATGGCGCATGATGTACAGCCATTCATACAGACGCTACCATTGTTAGATGCGCTGATGCCCGCGCATGTTATCTTCTCACAAGTCGATGATAAACCTGCCGGATTTTCCAAAATTTGGCTGCAAGATATTGTGAGAAAGCAGCTAAAATTTGATGGGGTTTTATTTTCTGATGATTTATCTATGGCTGGAGCGTGTGCGGTTGGTGATATTAGCGCCCGTGTCCATGCTGCTATTAAAGCAGGCTGCGATATTGCGCTGGTCTGCAATGATAGGGTTGCTGCCCACGAAGCAGCTGAAGCGGCTCGCGACTTACCCTACCCCAATCAACGCCGTATTAAAACCATGTGTGGTCAAATACCCGTCTGGCAAGGAGATTTAGAGTCAACGTGCCAACAGTTCCCTCATTGGCAACAAGCTAAAGAGACTATTTTACAGACGTTTTTTAGTTCGCAAACGCTGACAGCATCAGCCAATGATGCTTGTGACTTGGCAGACCCAACCAACTATAAGCTTAATAAGCTTTAAAATGAATACAATTTAAAGCTAATAAATTTTTAGTTTAATATCTTTTCATTTTAATAATAGGTCTTACTGATAAACTTGGTCAGTAAGGCATTTTTATAAAATCCTTCTCTATTAAAAAACCGCACCCTATAAAGAGTGCGGTTTTTTATTGAATATTATTGCTAAACAGCTTATAAAACTTATTATCTATTGAGCCTTAGCATTTGGGTCAAGTACTGTGCCACGGCTTGGATCATCACTATCTGGCAATATGTCATCATTATTGCTGTCTAATGGATTCAAATCTGGGTCTACTGTTACCGTAGGAGAGTTAATGGCGGTAGCCGCGCCATCGGTTGCAACGACTGTATCATTTTGAGCCGATTCGTCATAGACGGTGAACTCAATACGGCGGTTACGGAAGCGACCTTGCTCAGTCGAGTTGTCCGCGATTGGGTCAGTTTCACCCATACCTTTGGTGATAAGCTTCTCAGGATCAGCACCTTGCGACACCATGTAATCTTTCATCGCTTGGGCGCGCTCTTGTGACAGCTTCATGTTATAAGCGGCGTCCGCAGTTTTATCCGTATGACCAATGACCATCAGCTTCATATCAGGTACTTGTTTCATCAAATCCACAGCGCGGTCAAGCAGACGTTTGTTTTCATCAGGGATAACGGCTTCATCAACAGCAAAATTCACCACTTGCAGGCTTAAGGCACGCGCAACGTCACGCGGGCTTGGATTCTCACCAAGGTTATCCATGGCAGCTTGAGAGGCTGTTAAGCTATTGTCAATTTCGCTTTGTTCATTTAATGGACCTTCAGCAATCACAGTCATCGCAGGAACGGCAGCTTGCAAATCACTCACTAGCTTAGTTAGAGCAGTAGCATCAGGCGCGTTTACGATAATTTCTTCACCTTTAATCACTACGCTGGCATTAGGGACGCTTTTGATGATTGGTAAAATAGTCGCCAATTGGGCAGCGGCTGGCATGTCCATAGCAAAGTTATCATCCACATCTGCCTTACACTTATTGGCATCGGCACCAAACGCGGTATCCATGGCATTCATTACTGTGGTCTTAAGCGTCTCATCACCAACATTCATACGGCAGGCATATAGAGTATTTGCCATATCACCTGTGGTAATGCGTAAAGAGGCAGGTTCAACTGTGGTCGCAACGGCGGTTTGCTTGTCGCCATCCGTTTGCTGCTCTGTCACCATAGGCGTCGCGACAGGTTCAGGATTATTCTGACAGCCTCGTAGTAGCGCCCATGCCAATGCACCTAAAATAATCAAACCAATAATCGGTAGCAAGGCTTTCATAAAGCTGCCGCTTTTTTCTTCGGTATGCTGGAGAGGCGCCATACTCGTGGTATCAGAAATACGTGTGCCCGCTGGTGCTGCTGCAACCATACCCGCTGGCACTACAGCCGCTGCCCATGCCGGAATATGGCTATCAAAGGTGCTGCGATTGTCATTCAAAAACTGCGGTACAGGAGTCGTCCCTGCCAAGCTTTTAATCTCATGATAGGCTAAAGGCGCTGCCATCGCGACTAAGCCACGCGCAGCAGTGCCATCAACATTATGGGCAGTTGCAAGTTCGCGCGAAATACTGTCGCGCTGGCTACCTTCTGTCCACACTCGATCATAAAAACCCTGATCATCACGAGCAATGGTGTCATTACCAAAGCGCTCATAGGTGTCTTTATCCGCTAAGCGCGCCGCAAAAATCGCATAAAACTGCTCAAGTAAATTTTTCTTAGCAGGGCTATGGTCATCACCTAAGACTGCTGGGCTGACCGTTCGCGTTAAATGACTGATAATATCCATAATATACTTCCTCCGATTATAATTATTTAATGTCCATTTTTACATTGTCTTCTGTGTAGCATTTTTATTTTTGAGATATGTTATAAAAATATTATTTAACGCGCTTAACGGAATAGCGCGACGTCCTTATTATAGAATTGTGTGGGGTGTTGTCACAATCGACTCGCTGTTGTGTAAATGATACGAGAGGTAATCTTTCTGTTGTAACGCGTAACTAGAGCTAGCATTGGCTACGAATACATAACAAAAATGCTCCATACAAACGTTAAGTTGTATGGAGCATTTTATGTAGCGCTTTTAGTTGCACTTTAAAGATAAAGTATATTGCTTAATTCGCAGCATTTTTAATAGTCGCCTGATCTATAAAGACTGGCTTCTCTAAATCTGCTGTATCCGTATTCATTGGCATTGAAGATTGCGGCAATGGATTGTTTTGCGATGGTTGTGGTGGCGGTGCAACACTGTCAGTATTGTTATTATAAGCGGGTGGTGGGCTTTGCTGATTGCTAATGACATTATTGGCATTAGTAATGGGCGCGCTGCCGTTATATTGCATGGTGCCATTTACGCCATTATTAGACATACCGTTACTCGAACCACCATTATTATATGCACTATTATTATAGGTTTCATCATAAGTGTTGGCTGGCGGCTGCACAATGCCAGTAACAGGAGCGACGGTAGAGGCTGGTGCGGTAGAGATGATATTGAGCGTTGGCAATAAGTTGCGCACCCCGCCCACTAGCTGCTGAAGCTGACCGTTATCTGGCGCGTCTAGGCTCATGCTGTCATTTTGCAGTTGTAAGCGCGCAAATGGCGTGGCACGCATTAACATAAGGACATTAGGTAGGGTGTCGATATTGACATTGGTCAAGCTGGTAGCAACCCCTGACTGGACGCTAATCTCACAGATGCTTGCCTGCTCACTAAAGCTGGTCTGTAACGCTTGTTTTAATACCGTCTGTAAACCGATATCGCCAACCGTTGCTGAGCAAGCGTATAGATTGCCACTGTTGTCGACGCTTACTAGCAACTGTGCAGGGGTCAACGGCTGGACAGGTGGGGCAATCTCAGGCGTCGGTTCGCTAACGGGTGTGCTAACCGCCGTTTCTACTGGTACATCTTCCTTATCTTTTTTAAAGACGAACAGCCATAATAGTAAAATGGCACTGAGCGCCGCTGCCAATAATGCTAAACGGACTATTAAATCATTACGTTGATTGCGCGCGCGTATTTCTGCACGGCTGACATTGGCATCATTATCAGGTGCACGATAGGCTGCAGGATTGGCATGAATCGCATCCATACTGTCAATCATGCCGCCAATCAGATGCGCGGTTGCTGTCTCGCCAGTCGTTGACTCAACGATGACCGGCACAGAATCTGCAGCCAATAGCTGGTCGGTATGCGCGGCCGCTTTTGGCACTTGACTGTTGTTATAAATCAGCGCATCAGGTGCCAATGCTGACGCTTCATTAACCACAGCGACGACAGGTGCAATGACTGCTGCTGCCCATACTGGTAAATACGGGCGGATAGCAGATTGATGAAGCTGTAAAAACTCTGGTAGAAAATGCCCATTAGCGACCACTTTAAGCTCTTGATAAGCTAACTGAGCAGTGTTAACCACCAGCGCTTCGGTGGTTATTTCTGGAATGTGATGGGTCGCTGCCAATTCTTGAATCAATAAATGGCGCTGGCTGTCTTGCTGCCACAACTGTTCAAATAATGTAATGCGCACGTTGGATGAATCTACAAGGTTTTGTTCAATGTATTTTTGCTCATTAAACTGTAGCTGCTGATATACCTCAAGCACCGCCAAACGGCTAACCATGAGCGCATAAAAATGTTCTAATAAACTGATTTGTGCCACGTTGCCGCTGACGCCCAGTACAGCTGGGGTGACGGTTTGGTCGAGATGGGTCAGGATGTTCATAGTGAGGATAGTTACCAAGGTTGATGAATGTTATTGATTATTATTGTGGGCGCTTATCGTTGTAGGCAATTATTTGGGCGCTTATTAAAGTATCGTTATTACTGATGGTTACCACAAATGCTGTTATTACAAAGCTGTTGTAAAAAAGACGTTCAAGCATAGCGAAAGCCAGACGCTTAAGTTAGGCAGTCATTGAGCTTAATTTGTATGGGTATGTAACTTCTGTCGACCCATGATTGTGATTTTACGGTAAATTATCTAAGATAACCGGACATTACTAGAATTATTTTCCTTATCTGCTCTATGCGTTACTCTTATGCTCGTTTTCATACGTATTTACTGGCGACCACTCAAATATTGCCAATAAACTGTGAATGACTTTATCTATCAGGCTTGACCTAAGGATTGTGCTTTGCTCAACCATACGACGCTTATTATTATCATCACCGTTATTATCAGCTTATTGGCATGGCAAAATAAGGCACTGTTTAATCGCTTGATTTTTTATCCGCCAGCGATAACAACTAAGGGCCAATGGGATCGCTTTGTGACTCATGGCTTTATTCATGCCGATAGTATGCATTTATTATTTAATATGTTTACGCTGTACTTTTTTGGACGCGCTATTGAGGGCTTATATCGGCAGTTTTTATTTGGTTATGGCTTTGTTGTTTTTTACGTCATTGCTATTATCATTGCGATGATTCCAAGCTATCTTAAGAATAAAAACAATGCCAGTTATCTCAGCCTTGGCGCATCAGGCGGCGTGTCAGCGGTGCTGTTTGCGTTTATCTTACTCGCGCCTTGGGAGACGCTGTATTTGTTCGCCATTGTACCGATTCCAGCCATCTTATTTGCAGTGGCGTACGTGGCATATAGTATTTATGCCGATAGACGGGGCGGCTCGAATATCAATCACATGGCGCATCTCTGGGGCGGCGCATTTGGTATAATTGCTACTATTGCGTTGCAACCATCAGTGCTGCCCCATTTTATCAATGCATTATTATCGCCTAGCTTTTAGCATAACACCGCCATTATATTTTCTAGTTTAAGAATAACTTATGGTTTTGGCACTTTTTAATATTTAATAAATAACACTTTTAATAAATGATACTATTTTATGATTATAGACATTATTGGTGATGTTCACGGTTACGCAGATAAGCTGACTGGATTGCTTGAGCAATTGGGCTACGTGCATAACGGTGAGTGCTATATGCCGCCAGAGGGACATCGTGCGCTCTTTATTGGTGATTTGATTGATCGCGGTTCGCAGCAGTTGGCAACGCTTGAAACCGTCTTTGCGATGCTCGATGCGGATGTTGCTGATGCGGTGATGGGCAATCATGAATACAATGCGTTGGCTTTTGCAACGCTTGACCCTGACAACGACAATAACAATACTAGTGCCAGTGCTCAGCATTATCTGCGCTCGCATACTGAGGTGCATACACGCCAACATGAAGAATTTTTAGCGGAAGTGCCCTTTGGCTCTGAGCTGCATAAATACTGGTTGCAGCGTTTTTATGAGCTTCCATTATGGCTAGAAACTGATTATGGATGTTTTGTCCATGCCTGTTGGGATGTGGACAGCATGGCGGTGTTGAAACCGCTACTCACAGCGGATAATTGCCTGACGCCTGATGCCCTTATCAAGACAGCGCAACAAGGGTCGATATATTATGATGCGCTTGAGCGAGTCTTAAAAGGGGTAGAAACTGCACTTCCTGAAGGTTTGGTCATGGTGGATAAAGATGGTTCAGCGCGTACACAAGTTCGCGTCCGTTGGTGGCTAGATGAGCTAAACACCCGTACCATTCATCAAATTGCGCGCGCTCCGGCGTCGGGCTTGGCGCAAATTCCAGTCGATGCTATGGCGGAAAATATCAACTTTGCTATTAAAACGCATAAACCGGTGTTTGTCGGACATTATTGGCTAACGGGCAATCCTGAACCGCTTAGTATTCAAGTCATTTGTACCGATTATTCCGCAGCGGTTGATAGTGGATATTTAACTTGTTACCAGCTGGATACCAAGCAGCCCTTACCCCTGAGTGCCAATAATTTTGTGCAATATCGTCACGACTAGAACATCTATATACAGTCTATAAATGCGATTGTTAACGTGATTATTATAGTGGACAACCCTAATGACTTTACAACAAGGATGAAACTTGGCTTTACGGCTGGGGTAAAACTTTTGTATGATGGTCGTTTTGAGGATATCGCATCATGAGCACTATATCTGCTACTGTCAATACGAGTGAGGCACCCGCGCCTATCGGCTCTCCTGCTGGTCAGCCACTGGTTGGTATCATCATGGGCTCACAATCAGACTGGGCAACCATGTCTGCTGCCGCGCAATTGTTAGCCGACTTTGATATTGCTTTTGAATGCGAAGTGGTATCGGCACACCGAACGCCTGATAGATTGTTTGACTATGCAAAAAGCGCAAAGGACAATGGACTACATGTCATTATCGCTGGTGCCGGTGGCGCAGCCCATCTGCCCGGTATGTGTGCCAGCCAAACGCCATTGCCAGTATTGGGTGTACCCGTAAAATCATCTATGCTGAGCGGTTGGGACAGCTTATTGTCTATCGTACAAATGCCAAAAGGCGTGGCAGTTGGCACATTGGCTATCGGTTCTGCCGGCGCTTATAATGCCGCACTGCTTGCCATTCAAATCTTGGCACTTCATGACAATTTAATTGCCGAAAAGTTGCATAACTTGCGTCATGCTCAAACTGAAACTATTCTTGCTAGCCCAACGCCAGGTATTATTAATAGCTAATTCAAGACTCTATTTTAATAGCTGGTACTAATAAAGCACTTTTATATAGTTTTATAAATCTCTTTTATATAGATAGCTTTTACTATACAGTTTTTATAAATCGTTTACGCAGTATAAGGTGCCTATAGTGCACCTTTTCCTATTTTAATTTAGCATTATAAACTGCCTTTTTTAACGTGCCTTTTTTTAACGTGCCTTTTAACTCAATTAATATTCTATTCATTGCCCACTCAAAGAGCCTGCCATGACCACACCCAACGCTTATCCTATGACCCAAACCATTCGAACTATCGGTATTTTAGGCGGTGGTCAGCTTGGCATGATGCTCGCTGAAGCTGCCCTACCGCTTGGCTATCAGTGCGTATTTTTAGAAGACAATGCGGCTTGCCCTGCCAGTCTTTATGGGCGCGTCTTTAGTAATGAACAATTAGACGATTTTATTGCCGCAGCTGATGTGTTTACGTTAGAGTTTGAAAATACGCCCACTGCAACGGTTGAGCAATTAGCAAAATTATCTGCTAACGGTAGCAAACAAGGCATGTTTCCGCCACCAATTGCCCTTGAGATTGCGCAAGATAGATTAAAAGAAAAGCAGATGTTTAATGATTTAAACATCGCAACCGTACCCTTTATGGCAGTGAGTTCGCAAGCTGAATTACAGCAGGCGTGCGACAAATTGGGATTGCCAATTGTCCTTAAAACCAGTCGTGGCGGTTATGATGGCAAAGGTCAATTTGTCATCAAGCAAGCCAGTAATATCAAAGCAGCATGGCAAGAACTTAAAGATGCGGTGAGTGGCAAAGGCAGCTTAACGCCAACGCCTGCACCACTGATTGCCGAAGGATTTATTCATTTTAGCCGTGAAGTCTCTATCATTGCTGCACGCGCACAAGACGGTCAAGTGCGCTGCTATGACTTGGTAGAAAACCATCATCATCACGGCATTCTAGCTAAAACCCAAGCGCCAGCGGTAGGCACCAGTCATTTATTTCAGCAAGCAACTGATGCGATAACCACAGTGATGAATCGTTTGGATTATGTCGGTGTAATGGCATTAGAGTTATTCGTCACCAAAGACGCGCGCGGTAATGATTGCCTGCTTGCCAATGAGATTGCCCCACGTGTACATAATTCAGGGCATTGGAGTATTGAAGGGGCGATTACCAGCCAGTTTGAGAATCATATTCGCGCGGTGGTTGGACTGCCGCTTGGCGATACCGACAATGTCCATCCCTCCATTATGATTAATGTATTGGGGCAGTATCCGGATATTAGCGCCGTCCTTGCTATCGATGGCACCCATTATCACAGCTACCATAAAGGCGAGCGTGACGACCGCAAAATCGCCCATATTACCTTAATGCCCAATGACGTGACTGATTTAGAACCAGCGTTGGCGCGTTTGGTTGAAGTACTGCCGAATAAAGTAGGAATGGATAAAATCAGCACGGCAGTTAATGATAATAAAGCCATTCTTGATACTGAAAACAGTCAACAAGATGACACTCGAAATCCTGACAGCACAGTTAAGGCAAAAAAATAATGCAAATTTGGGTAGATGCCGATGCTGTGCCGCTAATCGCTAAAGACCTGATTATTAAAACAGCTGAGCGTACACAAACGGTAGCGATATTCGTCGCCAATCAGCCGATTAAGCTGCGCAAATCACCGCTATTGGTCATGACCGTGGTGCCGTCAGGGTTTGATAAGGCAGACGATTATATCGTTGACAATATCCAAGCCGGTGATTTAGCAATCACCAGTGATATTCCTTTGGCAAACGATATTCTGGATAAAGGCGGTAAAGTTCTCACCACGCGTGGTATGATTTATGATAAAAACAATATCAAGCAAAAGCTGAATATGCGCGATTTTATGGACACTATGCGTGGCACTGGCGTATTAGAATTGCAGCAAATGAGCGGGCAAAAACCGTACGGCGATCGCGATAAAAAAGCCTTTGCTGACGGGCTTAATAAATTGGTGCGCGGTTAATTGACGTAGCTGTTTACCTGTTTCTTCGCTCTTATTTTTAGAAAAAATCAAGCCAGACCGCTAGGGAAAGGGATAACCGCTTGTAAGTTTTTTGCGCCCGTGAGCACCATAAGCAAACGGTCAATTCCCACTGCAATACCACTACAAGGCGGCAGGTCATCACAAGCGGCAAGTAGATGCTCATCAATCGGCATGACAGGTAAGTTATGCTGGCGACGTAACGCGTTGTCTTGCTCAAAGCGCTGGCGTAACGCTTGCCCGTCTGCCAACTCATCATAAGCATTGGCAATCTCAATGCCATTGATATACAGCTCAAAGCGTTTTGCTACCAGATGACCGTCCTTATCAAGGGCGGTTTTTGCTAATGCGGCGGTCGCTGGCGGATAATCAATAATCAAAGTTGGCAACTCATGACCCAAATTTGGCTCAACGGCATGACTAAACAATAAATCCAGCCAACTTTGCCGACTGTCTTCTGCTAATGTAAAATCAAAGCCAGTTAAACCTTTGTCTTCTGCCACCGCCTGCAATGCGTCGATACTGGCAGTGAGTGGATGAATACCCACAAAGTCCATAAACGCATCAACATAACGATAATGGTTCAGCACGACCGTAGTGCCATAAAGCGCGGTTAATAATGTGCCCAGCTCAGCAGCTAAATCAGTCAAACTATAATGCGGTTGATACCATTCCAGCATGGTAAATTCAATATTGTGCCGCGTGCCGATTTCATTATCACGAAAAACGGGACAAATCTGATAAATAGGCACACGCCAGCTGGCAAGTATTCGTTTCATGGCAAATTCAGGCGAGGTATGCAAATAGTAGCTGCGCAGTCGGTCTTGATAGATGACATTGGCGCTTACCGATTGTAAAAAGGTATCCGTATTTCCCGCTTGTGATAGCAGTGGTGTTTGTACTTCCAATACCTGCCTTGCCGCAAAAAACTGGCGAATATTATCCAGCATTTTGGCACGCTTTCGCGCCATGCTTAGCGTCATGGTTGGTGCATAGATATTGCTAGAAGAAAGCGGATTGCTGGATTGGCTCATCATTATTTACTGTGTCTTATAAATTGTAAAAATTGGCAGTTAAATACTGATTTTTAATTTTAAGCTTGCCACTCACGGCGCAAATGATAATCGCGGCGGAGCTGGTCAAAATCTGCGCCATTTACTTGCCCATTCTTAAGCTTGGAGCGTAATGCTTGGTCATCTTGCATAATGTCATAAAACTTGACCAGTCTATCTGGATGAGCTTTTAGCTCTGACCATTGATACATATTGACGGGTAGTAGCTGATGCATCGAAAAAGATGGAATAACATTAAACTGCTCACATAACGCATCATAAATCATTTGCGTGCCTCGCAGCTTACCTTCTAAGGTATAGCCTGCAATGTGCGCCGTAGCAATCGCTAATTTTGATAATAATGACTCAGCAATTTGTGGCTCATGTTCAAACACATCAAGCACTACTTGACGACCGGTTTGCTCAATATCTGCCTCTAACGCTGCCGCCTCAATAACAGGACCGCGTGCACTATTGATTAACAATGTCGTGGCAGGCATGGCTTGTAAGGCTGCCGTGTCAATCAAATGCCGCGTAGGATACGGACTGCTATTTATGCCCGTCGCATCGGTCAGCGGCACATGCAAACTAATCGCATCACTTTGGCTAATAACTTCATCAAAGCTGGCATTATTAAACGTTGACGGCGGTAATAACGGGTCATAACCAAGCACTTGCCAGCCCAAATCGGTTGCATATTGCGCCAGTATACTGCCGATATTACCCAGCCCGATGATACCTAAAGTAAGTGACTGCTGCCAATAGTGCGGACGCAAGGTCAACATCGCTGTCAGTACATATTGCGCAACCGAATGCTTACTACAACCGGCAGCATTGGCAAAAGTGATATTGCGCTCCGCCAAATACGCCTGATCGACATGATCCGTACCAATCGTCGCTGACCCAATAAAGCGTACACTATGATTGTCCGCCAGTAATGCAGCATTAATAGGCGTCACTGAGCGTATTAATAAAACGTCCGGTTGCTCTTGTGCCAGTAGCTCTGCCGTAATATCACGCCCTGCTACGGTGATGATATTAACCGCTTGCGCATGCTCTTCGCCCAATGTATTTACATTAAAAAAATCATTGAGACTGGCAATATTGCTATCAGCAATAATGGTCAGTTTACGCGTGACTGTTGTCTCGGCACTGGCATTATCAGTATTAAAAGTAGAAGAGTTAGTAGGCATTTTATTGCACCTCAATTATGAAAATAAAGAAAAGTTGCTCAACACGGTTTTTAAATGCCGTTTTCTAAAATGATATTGCTAACTAAAGCGCCATGCACAGTATACAAAACAGCTATTTTTTAATAAAAAAAAGGTAAAGGACAGTGACAACCGCCCCTGTTTTACAAAAAAAACCTCTGAAAAGCCCTTTAAAATATGATACTGAATAACCTTAATTTAAAATCTAACGTTCTAGTAATCGTTTTTCGCGCTAGTCTTTTTTAACATCAATATCAATTACGCCATTAACATCGTCACCGCGTTCAGTCACTAGTAATGGTAACAAAATATCTGCCTCGTCTTCTTGCGGTGCAAAAATCTCATTTTTATGTTGCGATATCCATTCACGCCAGACCGCAAGCCCAATTGCCAACACCACCGGACCGATAAATAAGCCCACAAAACCAAATGCCGTTAATCCACCTAAAACACCGATAAATATAATAATAAATGGAATTTTAGTTGCACCGCTAATTACAATCGGGCGAATCAAGTTATCGACCCAACTGATTACCAAAATGCCCCATAGCGCAAGCCCAATCCCTTCAGCATTATAGCCTTGGCTTAGCAGCCAAACTGATACCGCACCCCAAGCAAAGGGCGTACCAAAAGGAATCAGCGCAATGACAAAGGTCACAATAGTGAGCAAAATAGGACTGGGCGCGCCGGCAAAATAATAACCAACACCCGCTAGCACTGCCTGCGCTAATGCCGTCAGCCCAATGCCATAAACCACTGCCCGCGTGGTACTGCCTACCGAATCAATATAACCATCAATACGATTGCCAATGATATTACGCAGCGCTTGGCGAATTTGGCGAATTAAGCTAGTGCCATCACGATAGAAGAAAAAGAGCGTCATCAATGCCATACCGAGCTTGGCAAGACTACTAAACACCACATCCAGCGCCACCTTACCATAATACAGATGCGACTGAATCCATGTTTGAAAGGCACTCAAGGTACCGGCAGGGTCCTTGTTAATTTTCCATAAAATGTCTTTGATTTGCTGACCAATAATGGGCAAGTCTTTTAGTGAATCGGGCACATCAACATAACCGACCTTAACCCGATAAATAAAATTGGTAATCAGAGTCATCGCTTCTTGCTGCAGGATAAATAAACCAACGACCAATGGCACACCAATGATAAGCGAGATACTGACGGTCATAATTGCGGCACTAAACCCCGAGCTAAATCTGACCTTTTCATTAAAAAACTTATAAATAGGAAATGTTACATACGCTAAAATCGCCGCCCACAATGCCGGCACGATAAAAAACTGCACCACCTGAAAACACAGGATAAATAATACGATTAATAAGGTAATCGCCAGCAAACGCTGAATAATGAACTCTTTGGTCCAGTTTTCCATCATAGTGTATTAATTAATCAGAGATAGCAGAAACAAATGTGTCCGTGCTATGAAATTTAGAGAAAAGACAATGCTATATATTGCGCTACCAAATAGCCGTACTAAATAAAAGTAGCGGATACAGTAAAGGTGTTCAACATAAACATGTCAGCGAGTTGCTGCCAAGATAATGGTCAACCGTTATTATGCAATAAGCGACTTCAAATAAATAATACTATGTTGTAATTTTTACTTACAATTTATCTCAGCGCCCATTCTATATTAAGCCAATAAGTGATTAACGACCTTATGAATCATGCTTGTTAGTTTACAGACTTCATTGGCATATTATTCATTGGTACATTAAGCGTAGGAAAACGTTGCAGCGTTCTCGTTGGCGGAAAAATTGATGGTATACTAACAGGATTATTCTGCATGTTTAATCCATGCTGACAGACCGTTAGCCCTATTTCACACCTGATGATAGGCGTTATTAAAGCCAGATTTAGGGGTTGCGTTGTGGCGATATATTTTTGCCTGTACGCAGCGGGCTTTATGAGCAAGTTGTTATTTTGATAAGTAGCCGGTACACGTTACCGCTATAGATTGCTAATAGGGCTGCTCTAATATATTGATCATAAGCACTATTTACTCATTGCTATTTAACAATCACTATTTAATAACCGTGATATTAATAACCTGTTTTTAATGAAGCGCTTCGGTGACACTTACCATGCATAGTCATGGGTTGTTCTAAGCCAAGCTTTATTTTCCCCATTTTGAAAGACATATTGATAGGAACAATAACAATGTCAAAAGACAATAAAACCGCTAACCCAACCGTAAAGGCTGTGGCAAGTGAAGCCACAGTAACGCCGGATAGCATCACGTTTGCGCTGGCTCAATCGCATTTTTTAGTAGGCGATATCAGCGCCAACGTTGAAAAAATGCGCGCTCTTGCCCTAGAGGCACGCGAGCAAGGTGCGGATGTGATTATCTTTCCAGAGCTTGCGTTACTTGGTTATCCGCCCCAAGATTTGCTACTACGCCCAAGTCTCTCCGGTCGTATCAAAAGCGCCCTGGCGTCGTTAAGCGATATCAATGATATTGTGATGATTATTGGCTATCCGCACGTCGACCATCATGGCACGTTTAACTCTGCTGCCATTTTGCATAATGGTCATCAAAAAGGCTTTTATCATAAGCAGTATCTACCAAATTATGGTGTGTTTGATGAACGTCGTTACTTTGATAAAGGTCGCAATCAAGTTTTATTTGACTATAAAGGCATTACCATCGGTCTGCTTATTTGTGAAGACTTGTGGGAAAAGAACCTTATCGCTGAGCTAAAACAACAAGGCGCTGAGTTGATTGTCTGCTTAAATGCCTCGCCATTTGAAGTCAAAAAACAAGAAACGCGTAAAATAATGTTGGCAAAACGCAGCCGCGATCATAAGCTGCCGATTATTTATGTCAATGCGGTTGGCGGTCAAGATGACTTGGTCTTTGATGGCGGCTCAATGGCAGTTCAAGCCGATGGTAGCGTGGCGCACGAAGCCGCCCGCTTCATGAATCAGCTGATGTTTGCTACTTTAAACGTTAATAACTTGACCTTTAACACGCAAACCAAAGCGCCATTAACCTTGAGCCGTGAGTCAGAGATTTACCAAGCCTTAGTAGTTGGCTTGCGCGATTACGTTAATTATTCAGGATTTACCGGTGTCATTATCGGGCTATCAGGCGGTATTGATTCAGCATTAACCCTATGTATTGCCGTCGATGCGCTGGGCGCTGATAAAGTCTATGCGGTCATGATGCCGTACGAATATACCTCAAAAATCAGCTTAGAAGATGCGCAAGCGCAAGCCCGTCGCCTGAATGTCTCTTACACGGTCTGCCCGATTTTTGATGCGGTTGAAGGTATCCGCCATACCTTAGCGCCTTTATTTAACAAGTCGCCTGCGGACACTACCGAAGAGAATATCCAAGCGCGCGCACGCGGTGTTATCTTAATGGCATTATCCAATAAATTTGGACATTTAGTCTTAACCACAGGCAATAAGTCTGAGTTAGCAGTAGGTTACTCGACTCTTTATGGCGATATGGCAGGTGGTTTTGATGTCTTAAAAGACGTTTATAAAACCCAAGTTTATGATTTAGCCAATTATCGTAATCGCTTAGAGGACACGCCGGTTATCCCTGAGCGCGTCATTACCCGTCCACCATCGGCTGAGCTGCGCGCTGAGCAAACTGACCAAGACAGCTTGCCAGATTATGATGTGCTTGATGGTATCTTAACGCTTTATGTCGATGAAGACTTGGGCTATAAAGATATTATTGACAAAGGTTTTGATGGCGATATGGTCGCCAAAATCATTACGATGGTAGATAATAGCGAATACAAACGCCGTCAAGCGCCTATCGGCACTAAGGTCAGCCAAAAAGCCTTTGGTCGTGAGCGCCGTTATCCGTTGGTCAACAAATGGACGCTAAAAGGCTAATTTCATCTTAGCTGCTTTAGCTCTGTATTACAGACGATAAGCCAGCATGAGACATAGTGTTTATAATATCCAATATTAGCTGGGTGCTTGCCCAGCTTTTTTAGGTTTAGAATATGAGTTTTTTCTAAAAAAATTCCATATTCATTTCATTTTTAACTTACTTCTCTTCTATTATGCTTAGCCTTTTCCATCTTGATCTTCCCTATTATTAACGGTCATTTTGTCCGATTTATATCCGAGTATGTCATGAGTTTGCTAACTGCCAGTCTGTTTATTTTCATATTAATTGCGCTTAGTGCTATTGTGTCCAGCTCCGAGCTGGCACTGGCGTCTTCTCGTAAAATTAAGCTGCAAGTCATGGCAAAAGAGGGCGACGTTCGCGCCTTAGATGTGCTCAATGTGCAGGAGCAACCGGGCAGCTTCATTACTGTGGTACAAGTGGCGCTCAATGCGGTAGCGATTTTAGCCGGTGTCATCGGCGAGTCAGCGGTCAGCCCTTATTTAGAGCGCTTATTTGGTAATGAAACGGTTGGTTCAGTATTATCCTTTATTCTAGTCACCAGCGTTTTTGTGCTATTTGCGGATTTGATGCCCAAGCGCTTGGCAATGTCTAATGCCGAACCTATCGCGGTCAAAATGGTTCGTCCGATGATGTTTTTAATCTTTATCTTTAAGCCGATTATTTGGGTATTTGATGGTGCGGCAAATGCTTTTTTTAAAATGCTTGGGATATCAACTGTACGCCAAGACGATATGACCTCAGAGGATATTTACGCCATGATGGATGCAGGCGCAGAGGCGGGCGTACTAAAAAAACATGAACACCATCTGATTGAAAATATCTTTGAGATGCAAGAGCGTACCGTGACGTCGGTGATGAATCCACGTGAACATATTGTCTATTTTGATAGCCAAACGCCTACTGAACACGTGGTTTCGGTGATGATTAAACAGCCGCACAATAAGTTTTTAATCTGTCATGATGACGACCTAGAGCATATTATTGGTTACGTGGAATCACGCAGCTTTTTGGCGTCGGTACTCGAACAGCAAGAAGTGGGCTTGACCGATAAATCCTTGTTAAAACCGGCGTTATTTATTCCTGATACTTTATCGCTGTTTGAAGTGTTAGAAACGTTCAAATCAACAGGCGCAGACTTTGCAGTGATTGTGAATGAATATGCGCTGGTTGTTGGCGTTATTACCCTAAAAGATGTGATGAGTATCGTGATGGGCGAGCTGGTGACATTGGAGGAGCAGCCTATTGTGCAGCGCACGGATAACTCGTGGCTGATTGATGGGATGACACCCATTGAAGATGTGATTCGGGCGTTGGGGATGGTCAATCTGCCGCACAGTGAGAACTATGAAACCATTAGCGGTTTTATGATGTTTATGCTGCGTAAAATTCCAAAGAAAACCGACAGTATTAAATATGCCGGTTATCATTTTGAGATTTTGGCAACCGATCATCTTAAAATCAATCAGCTGTTGGTGACAAAATTTGATATTGAGTAGTTTGGCATCGAGTAAGGTGTTATTAAGTAGTTTGATATTAAAATACTCAATATTGAACCATAAAATAGCTAACGGCTAATGCTTATGAAAAGGATTAGCCGTTACCCTCCCCCTTTTAACCTCGCGCGCCAAATATCGCTGTACCAACGCGCACCATCGTCGAGCCATTCGCAATGGCATCTACCATATCGTCACTCATACCCATGCTCAGCGTATCCCAAGCACTCAGTTCTGGATGCTGCTGTTTAATGGTGTCAAACAGTTGCTGGGTACGCTTGAAAGCATCAGTATTTTCTTTAGCAGGAATAATCATCAAACCGCGCAGTTGCAAGCGCTCATAGCTTTTAATCGTGTTAATAAGGGTAGATAACTCATCCGGTTGACAACCTGACTTGCTGTCCTCTGCGTCAATATTAACTTGAATCAGCACATTAAGTGGCGACATATCTTCTGGACGCTGCTCGTTTAGACGCTTGGCAATAATATCGCGCTCCACGGTTTGCACCCAATCAAAATGCTCAGCAATATCCCGAGTTTTATTACGCTGAATACTACCAATGTAATGCCACACAATCTCTGCACAATCCGTGTCATCCTTTAATACAGTGATTTTCTCAATTGCTTCTTGCAGATAATTTTCCCCAAAATCATGCTGACCTTGTTTGGCAAGAGTAGCAATCATGGCAGCGGGCTTAGTTTTTGAGACTGCTAGTAATGTCACTTTTTCAGTATCCGCATGTTCTGCCTGCGTACACGCCTGCGCAACTTGCTGGCTTACCGTATTCCAATTATTGATAAGAGATTCAGAACTCATAAATTACTCATTGTTGTCAGTTAAAAGAATAAAATTTAAATGTAGCAAGAAATCAAAGCCACTAGGGCAATAAAAAATTCCAATAGGCAGCGCTATAGCTGTACCCTTACCCATTATTTAATGTACTATTGTCTATTAATAAGAATAAAAAAACGCATAGCTTGTCATTAGTCACCATCATTACATAAGCTATTTTTACATTTAATAGCCCTTATTGATGGTGAAAGCTAAAGAGTATTGTTATTATATTGTTACAATAGCTACGGTCGATTAACAGCCCTTGGTAATTTACGAGAATCAGGCACGTGCATCACCATTATTTATAATAAAACAATATGACCCATTCGATAAGTTACTCACTTTTATTCATAGCTCCTTTGTTATATGTGCTTTTTATATTTTCTGTCTATTTCTATTTCTATTTGTCGCCAGTCACCGCTAGGAATTCTTTACCATGAGCGAAAAAAATAATTTAAGTATTGAAGATTTGCTGCGCTTTACGGTCAAGCATAAAGCATCGGATTTGCATATTTCTGCTGGTATGCCGGCTATGATTCGGGTTGATGGTGAGATGACCCGTATTAATATGCCAGAGATGACCCATCAGGTAGTGCATCAGCTTATTTATGACATTATGAATGATAAGCAGCGCGCAGATTTTGAAGAATTCCTTGAGACTGACTTTTCTTTTGAGATTCCGGGTTTGGCGCGTTTTCGGGTTAACGCCTTTAATCAAAATCGCGGCGCTGGTGCGGTTTTTCGTACTATTCCCTCTAAAGTGTTGACCATGGAAGATTTGGGCATGGGTGAGGTATTCAAGCGAGTCTCAGACTTTAAACGAGGCGTGGTGTTAGTCACCGGTCCAACAGGTTCAGGCAAATCAACGACACTCGCAGCAATGATTGACTATATCAATGAAACCCGCAAAGAGCATATTTTAACCATTGAAGACCCGATTGAATTTGTGCATGAATCTAAAAAAAGTCTAATCAATCAGCGCGAAGTTCACCGTGATACTTTAGGTTTTGAGCCTGCATTACGCTCGGCATTGCGTGAAGATCCAGACGTGATTTTGGTCGGTGAGCTACGAGATCTTGAAACCATTCGCTTGGCATTGACCGCTGCCGAAACTGGTCACTTGGTCTTTGGCACATTGCACACCAGCTCGGCTGCCAAAACCATTGACCGAGTGATTGACGTTTTCCCTGCAGCTGAAAAAGACATGATTCGAGCAATGGTTTCAGAATCGTTACAAGCGGTCATCTCGCAAACCTTATTAAAACGCCAAACCGGTGGTCGAGTGGCTGCGCATGAAATCATGCTCGGTACGCCTGCGATTCGTAACTTAATCCGCGAAAACAAAATCGCCCAAATGTACTCCTCTATCCAAACCGGAGCCGGCGATGGCATGATTACCCTCGATCAAACCCTCAAAAATTTAGTGGCAAAAGGCACAATTAGCAAGGATGTGGCGCGCCCTTACGCCAAACAGCCGGAAGCTTTTATATAAAATAAAGGCATCAATAGTTAGCGGTTTTTGACCCCTGTTTGTGCTTTACGGCAAACGTTAGTCAGACTAACTAATAACAAATACTACTAACCAATATTACTAACCAAAACGCTATGATTGTGGGTACGATATGGATTTCGATAAACTACTGCAACTGATGATTCAAAATAACGGTTCTGACTTATTTATTACCGCAGACGTTGCTCCCTCGATGAAGATAAATGGCAGTATTCGTCCGGTAGGAAAAACACCACTGACGCCTGAAAATACATTAGCACTGGTCAACAGTATAATGAGCAAAAACCAGCAGCAAGAATTTGCTGAAACCAACGAGTGCCAGTTTGCCATTACAGATGCCGCTCAGCAAGCGCGTTTTCGGGTCAGCGCCTTTATGCAGCGCGATATGGCAGGTATGATTCTGCGGAAAATTGAGAATCAAATCCCCACTGTTGAAGAATTGCGCTTGCCCGCCTCATTAAAAGCACTTGCCTTAAAAAAGCGCGGCATTATTTTGTTGGTTGGCGCAACGGGTACGGGCAAATCAACAACGCTTGCCGCGATGATTGGTCATCGCAATCAAAACTCCCAAGGTCATATCATTACTATTGAAGACCCCATTGAATTTGTACATCAGCATCAAGGCTGCATCATCACCCAGCGTGAAGTCGGTATCGACACTTTGACCTTTGAGGCAGGATTAAAAAACACCTTGCGCCAAGCGCCTGACGTTATTTTAATTGGGGAAATTCGCAATCGTGAAGTCATGAGTTATGCCATTCAATATGCTGAAACTGGGCACTTAGTCTTTGCTACCTTGCACGCTAATAATGCCAACCAAGCCATTGACCGTATCATTCACTTTTTTGAATCTGACCGTCATAGCCAGCTGTTTATGGACTTATCCTTAAACCTTCAGGCAATTATTGCGCAGCAGCTTATCCCAACGCCAGATGGCAAAAGTCGCCGTGCCGCCATTGAGATTTTGTTAAACTCGCAACTGATTAGCGACTATATTCGTAAAGGCGAGGTACACGAGATTAAAGACGTCATGACCCGCTCGCGCGATAGTGGCATGCAAACCTTTGATCAGGCGCTATTTGATTTATATGAAAATGGCGAGATTACCTATAATGATGCCATCAGTCATGCCGACTCACCCAATGACTTGCGCTTAAAAATTAAATTACACAGTAAGAACGGAAAGCAAAATCTTGATGCCGGGTCGGAACATTTATCTTTGGATATTACCTAACCTATCTTTTGATTAGCATAACAACCTTACAAAAAAACAGCGCTTATTATCAGCGCTGTTTTTTTATTTGTCTTTTTATCTATCGTACATGATTAACAACGACAAAGAAAAAAGTTGCCAGTCATATTTTACTGGCCCTTTTAATCAGTAAAGTCTTACTTAGCACTATCGCGACACGCTTGATTGTTGCAAATACCGTATAGCACCAGAGAATGTCCTGACAGTTTAAAGCCGTGTTCTGCAGCAACTTTCAACTGCTCACTCTCGATAATATCATTATGGAACTCAATAATAGAGCCGCACACATCACAGACTAAATGGTCATGATGCTTGGCTTGAGCAATCTCAAATACCGACAAATTATTTTCAAAATTATGACGCTCAACGATGCCCGCTTGTTCAAACTGGGTGAGCACTCGGTAAACAGTGGCTAAACCGACATCTTCTCCTTGTTCAATCAGCGCTTTATACACTTCTTCCGCGCTCATATGATGCAGTTCCGCACTTTCAAGCAATTCTAAAATTTTGATACGTGGCAGAGTAACTTTAAGTCCTGCTTTACGTAAATCTTGATTGGTAATAGAAGCCATAATGTATCCTTTGACTGTGACAGTCTTCGCAAATAAAAGTAAATAAAAGGTCATCAATATAGGGGTTATAAGAGCCGCAACGAGCCATTTGCTATAATAATAGGAGGTTCATAAAAATAACGGCAAGCAATAGCTTAGCATTATTTACTCATGTTAGGGTAAGTGCATGAATTTACACCATAAACACAGTATGATAGCCAAGAGGATGCGGTAAATAATGTCGTAAGTGGTAGGCAATTGCAAGTAAATGACGTATCATTTATCAGTGATTGCCGGTAAGACTTGCATTCGCTGCACTTAGCCGCGCCTAACCCATTTCTTATGAGTCATCTTACCATGATAAAGCCGTTAATTTTTCGTACCCTAAATCCTAATTCTAACCCTTTACGCACACTGACGATGAGCGCTGTGCTCGGTATGACAGTTGCTCTGTCGGGCTGCTCTATGCTGAGCGTCTATAAAATCGACTTACCGCAAGGCACACCAATTACCCAAACCGATGCGCAAAAGCTCAAAGTTGGCATGAACCAAAATCAGGTACTGTATATTCTTGGCAGCCCTGCTATCAGAGACACGCTAGCACCGAATCGTTGGGATTATATTTACGACTATAAAGCTGGTACGGAAGGACGTCGCAAAGGGATTGCTGATGTAAAAAATGCCAGCCAGCATTTGATTATTTACTTTGATGCGAATGGTATTGTTACCCGTATTGAAGGTATTGAAACCCTACCTACTGCTTAATCCATATTCATAATAAAAGTTGCTGTATTAAAGATGATCATTTGCATTGGTAATTTAAAAAATGGAAATCTTTAAGCTGGCAATAAAAAAGTGACACCCCTTAG
Source organism: Psychrobacter sp. 16-MNA-CIBAN-0192 (assembly GCF_040309565.1). Lineage (NCBI taxonomy): Bacteria > Pseudomonadati > Pseudomonadota > Gammaproteobacteria > Moraxellales > Moraxellaceae > Psychrobacter > Psychrobacter sp. 16-MNA-CIBAN-0192. The sequence continues at coordinate 288,245 of NZ_JBEOOX010000001.1, read as the reverse complement.
GATGTCACTTTTTTTATGTCTGCATTACCGTTACGCATTATTGATTATATTTGACTTTTTGGGTGCTTTTATTTTTGCGCTGAGACATGGGGTCTGCGCTTAAGCTGCGATATACCTCGATACGATCTAGCGACTGCAGCACATAGCCAAGCGGTTGCTTTTGCGCATAAATGCCCACATGCCAACGCTTAGCGGTCGGTGTATCTAGCTGCGTAACCGCTTCACACCATGTTGCCAACTCAGGAAACTGAATCAGCCACTTTGCTTGTGCCAACGCTTCATATAAAGTTGTACCTGTTGCAACTTGTAAGCTCTGATAATGTTGGCGCTCAGCAGTTTCAGCATACGCCAAATGCACCGTGATTAGCTCAGCCATTGCATCACCCAACCTATCAATGCCAATATCAATGCCAATGGCACGACCAGACGAATCGCAATGCGCCATAAGTTATATAAGCCTTCATTACTAAAGTTTAATGACTTGCGCAAATGACTTATTTTCATACGCCAACCTGCAAAAATCGCCAACAATAACACCGCTATAGTACTGATAATCACCAATATGCCTACCAGCCATGCAGTCGGTAGTGCTATCACCAGCACCAAACCGATCACTAAAGTTATGAGTAAGCTGACTATTAATCCAAACTTATGCGCCAATTGCTGTGCCGCATAATGGAGCAAGTAGCTGGCAACAAATATCACCCCAACCCAATATAGTAGCTGACCAATAGGCGGCAACGCCAAACCACTGATAAATAATGCCACCATCCCAACAACAAGCTGCAATAGCCAAATTGGCAAGACTAATTTGGTCGCGCGATAATTGCTAAGCTGGGCATTCTTTGCCGCACGCACACTGTTAGCATCAAGCTGACTGTCATCCACTGCAGTAATAGCTTGCTTAGTCACCAAATGCTGACCAAACCAGTACAGACCCGTACCTGCGCCAACGCTGACCAATGCCAGCGCTACGGCATGCGCCCATTCACTTAAGCCAATATCTGTCATGGCAAAATTGACTGACGGCACACCGCCTACAACGCCCATGACCAAACCTATGACCATAAGCCCTAAACCAATGGGCAATGGCGCAACCCCAAGCAGGCTAAGTAACACGCTAATCACCATTAAGCCAGCTGCAAGCGCAAAACCTGGGATAGCAGGACTACTGTCTAAAGCCGTTAGCGCTGACAAAATGCCCTCACTGGCACCTGATATCACTAAGGCAGCAATAACGATAGAGACGAGCGCTGCCAACCAGCTAAAACTGCGCCATAAAGGGCTGGCATCGGCCTCACGCGTTAGCTTCTGCATCCCAGCAACAGGTGCTTCAGTACTACGATAAGCCAGCGCTATCTCGGCATAAATGATTGGTAATGACACTAATACCATCGCCAATAACCAGAGTAACCAAAAGTCAATCTCACCAATAGACGCCGGAGCAAACCAGCGAAATAATAATAATGGCAATAATGCTGCCATAAAATAAGAAGCATAGCGGATCATCATAATCTTAATCCAAACGAACAAAAGTGAATATCAGAGAGTCTAAATTAGGGATAATAAAACAGCAATCATGAAATATAAAGTGATTATAAACCATCTTATTTTGACAAGCTTTCTAAGTATAGTTTCATACAAGAATAAGGGCTCAGTAGCAAAGAGTATGGCTATAAAAAAACCCCGAAATCGGGGTTTTTTTAAGATAGCATCGTGCCGTAGTGACTCAAGCAGTGCAAGCTAAGCAGCGCTTTCGTCGCACTAATTAGTGAATCGCACTCACATAATCTGACAAGATACGAATATCACGATCTGACAATCTTGAGGCAACCGTTTGCATCATGCCGACTTCGCCTTCTTTCGCGCCATCATTGACACGCTTTTGATCTTCACTAGCGATGTCATCTTCACGACCTGCGGCACGGAATAATTTGAGCTGGGTTGCAATATATTCAGCATGCTGACCGCCTAAACGCGGGAATGCTGCCCATGTATTACCAGCGCCCTCTGGACCATGACAACCTGCACAGCCAATAACGCCGCGCTTTTTGTCGCCACCCAAGAATATTTTACTCGCTTCTTGCGCGGTTGCTGGATTGCCATAACCCACACCCCAAGGCTTTTGGCTGGCATAATAGCCGGCAACGTTGGCTAAATCTTGCTGCGATAAGTTAGCAACTTGTGATTGCATGATACCGTTTTTGCGGTAACCCGCTTTAAAGTTCACCAATTGCTTATATAGATATTTGACGTTTTGACCGCCCAAATTTGGTTGCGCAGGAACGATACTTACCCCGTCAACACCGTGACAAGCAGCACAAACCGTTTCAGCGATTTGTTTACCTGCATTAAGGTCATATTCAGGAACAGTGATAGCAGCTTGTACGCTGAAACTTGCAACACATAAGCTGGCGGCAGCGATTAACTTTTTCATGGATACAGATCCTACTAACTCGACGGAAGCATTATTTAGAATGATTGTAACTTGGGGAAAATATACAAAAAAAATAGCCAAAACTTACGATGAGCTACCGTATCATTGTCAGAGGTAACCCGTACAGTTAAGAGCTTTATCACAATCTGCCTGAAAGTACTTACTAACATCAGGGTTTATTTGCGATTATTATAGCAAGACTTTATACAATTTGCCTACTTAATCGTAGCATCTAGACGTTTTTCTGTTTACGTTACAGGCTATAAGCTATCTTCGAAAGATAGAAGCTATAAAGATGGGAGTTATAAGTTAGAAATTATAAATTTACAATATACAGGCATGTTAAGAGCCGCACTGTTTACTGACTCATATACTCAATCAACTGACGGTAATCCTCATCTTTACAATCGGCACAAAGTCCACCTGCTGGCATTTGCATCATGCCACTCTTTACGCCATTTACTAACGCCGGCATGCCTTTTTTCTTAATAGTCTCCCATTTCGTCTTATCGCCTTTTTTGGGCGCGTTTAGCGCACCACTATCATGACAGACTGCGCATGAAGCTTTATAAAGCGTGGGCACATCAACCGCAGATGCCGAGCTAATAACTGCCATACTTAGTAGAAAAGCGGAAATAATGCCACGGAATACATTGAATATAGAGCGCGTATCTTTTAGAGATTGAGTAAGAAACTGGATGAGGAAAGACATAAGATATCTCCTATCAGGTGTGCTATTTGCCAGCTACTTTGCTGGCTGCGCATTATAGAGAAACTCGCTAGATATGGTTATATTATACGCTTTATATAAGGTTCTTTTAGCTATCATAACTTGTTTTAATCTGCATTGTCTGTTGACTTACATACCACTGAGAGACTTATATAAGTAATAACGTAATAGTTATTACGATAATTTTTGCTAAGCAGTCCATCAGTTTAGTGTTATGCTGTGTTTATTTTTTAATTTTCGCATGTTAATGAGTCAGTTATGAGTACCCCGTTTAAAGATGTCGCCGCTGAGCATGCGGCTTTTAATACCAAAGCCCGTCAACGTATTCAGCAAACTGAGTTTATGACCTCAGCGCCTACCTTTCGTCTATGTCCTGCTGATATTGGTTTTGAGGTAGCATTTGCTGGTCGCTCGAACGCCGGTAAGTCGTCCGCAATTAATGCCTTGACCAATCAGCGTCAATTGGCACGGTCATCTAAAACGCCTGGGCGCACGCAGATGATCAACTTTTTTAGTATTGGCGATACCGATAGACGCTTAGTGGATTTGCCCGGTTATGGTTATGCTGCCGTGCCACTTGAGATGAAAAAAGAATGGCAAGTGGAGTTAGAAGAATATCTGGTATCACGCTCAAGCCTTGCTGGTTTGGTAATGATGACCGATATTCGCCATCCATTAAAGTTTTTTGATGAGCAAATGCTACATTGGGCAAAAGCAGGAAATCTGCCAGTGCATATTTTGTTAACCAAAGCAGATAAGCTCAAATATGGCGCGTCTAAAAATGCACTGCTCAATACTCGTCAAGCCCTCAAAAAATTAGGCTTAAACTGCACCATCCAGCTTTTTTCAGCGCTTAGAAAAGAAGGGCTGGATGAGTTGGCAGGGGTTATGGGTAACTGGTATCGTTACAAGCTAGATGATGATAAAAATGGCGAACCCGTTCTTGATGAGCAATATGATATTAAAAAGCATCATGTTATTGATAGCGAAATAAATGTTAGTGAAAATGAAAGTACTGAGCAAATCACTGATGAACCAGTAGCTGAATCAAAAGATTCTGAATAACCTTCATCAAGTAAAAGTGTAATAAAAAAGGCTTTATCGGATTAACGATAAAGCCTTTTTTTACTCTAAAAACAAAACTATAAACATTAACCACACAGTAAACTGACTAACTCTTGCGGGGTATCTACCTGATAACTCGGTTGCTCGTCAGCCAGCTCATCACCTGATGCTGTACCATAATTAACTGCAATACTGGTCATACCCAATTTATTTGCCATTTGAATATCATAAATACTGTCACCAATAAATACAGCATTGGCAATGCACTGTTGGGTATGCGCTAAAATATCACTGAGCATTTGCGGGTGCGGCTTCGAGCCGGACTCATCGGCACAGCGCGTCACTTCAAAATAACGCTCACTGTTTGATGCAGCCAGCACTCTATCTAGACCGCGACGTTTTTTACCCGTAGCAACTGCCAATTGCTTACCTGCATTTTGTAAATCTTGTAGCATGGTTTCAATAGGGCTAAAAAAAGGTGTGCGGTGACTTTTAGCAATATAATACTCACTATAGCTTTTTTCAATTGCCAGTTTTTGCACCGAGTTAGCTGCTGGGTACAATATGTCTATACCGGTTAGCAAACTCAATCCAATGATACCTTTAACGGCTTGGTCTGTAGTCTGAAAGCCATGCGCCTCGCCAGCGATATGCATAGATTCGACGATTAAGCCAATCGAATCCATTAAGGTGCCATCCCAATCAAAGATAATCAGCGTTTTGTCCATTAAACCAGAAGTTACAGTTGGGGAAAGCTTTGAATCATTAATGCTTGAGTCGTCACTATTTAAATCGGCAGAAACAAATAATGCACTGTCGCGATCACTTTTTTGCTGACTCATCACTTTACCCTTCTATAAACTTTGTATAACGGACAATGATAACGGCTGACGATGCAAGATTAGGAGAATTAAGCTATACAGTCGGTAGCTCTGTACCTTCTGGTAGTAGAGCGGCGATATCTTCTGGTAATGGCGCGATAATTGGCTCGTAACCCGGAATATCTAAGCGCCACGCATGTAAGCACAGACGATGAACACCAGATTTATCATGGACGTTATACTTATCATCACCCAAGATAGCATGACCGATATGTGCTAAATGCACACGAATTTGGTGCGTACGACCAGTCAGCGGTTTGGCTTCTATCAAGCTTACTGGTTGATCCGCTATGGTAAAACGGCTGTGTACGATGATATTAGTCTGACTTTCTTTGGCTTGTTCATCTTGCTTGTCAACCTTGACACGGCGCTCACCGCTTGCCAACGTATAACGTAATAATGGCGCATCGATAGACTGCTCATTGAGCACAGGCTGACCTTTCGCCAAACATAAATAATGCTTTTGAATGGTTCTGTCGACCAGATGCTGCTGCAACGCTTTTAGTGAAGAGCGTTTTTTAGAGATCATTAATAGACCTGAAGTATCTTTATCAATACGATGAATCAGCTCTAGGTATTTTTTACCTGTCACTTCACGCATGGCTTCGATAACCCCAAAATCCAGACCGCTGCCACCATGTACCGCAATACCCGATGGCTTATTTAGTACTAGCAAACCCTCGTCTTCGTAAACCACACGCTTTAATAAGCTTTTGGCAAACTCAGTACTGATAATTGGCTTTTCACGAGTTGCTAATACCACTGGCGCAATACGCACCACATCTTCACGATGCAATCTATCATGTGCTTTACAGCGTTTATTGTTCACACGAATCTCATCCGAGCGAATCATTTTATAAATATGTGGTTTTGGTAGACCCTTTAAACGATTCAGTAAAAAGTTGTCTAAACGCTGGTCATGTTGATGGCGCGTTACTTCGAGATAGTTGACCTTAGCAAAGTTGCTAATCTCATCGTCAGCGCTTTGCGGACGGGTTTTACTGTTGAAAATAGCAGGAGCTTCAGGGGCAGTTGCGTCGTCAGTCATTTTTGAATTCGTCATTTTTAGGTAGGTATTTACAGAAAGATTTGCTATAGTTTAGCATGTTGAGCGCCAATTGCGCATCGGTTCCGGCAATATTCGTTATTGTCATGACCTGTTACGTACCATCATGACTACAAGCTAGTTACGAGGTACCCGATATGTGCTGCGCGTCTCATGTTAATTTTAGGACAATATGCTTGATAATATAAGGCATGGCGTTCATTAAATGGTAGTAATACCACTCATAATCAGTATGTGACTCTGAGCCTACTTGCTCAGCTAGCAGCTGATACCCGTATACAATTTACTCAGTTAGCGCATGATCACGATTTGCTAGACACATTTTATGAGCAGGCGCAGTTGAGCAAGTGATGATAGTTTGACGTTAAGATTTTACTGCTGCCCACTTATTGGCGGTCAAACAGAATATACATTGAAAGAATCATATCTATTGCATTGATAATCCAATGCTCGATTCTGTTTGCCAAGTACGCCCCGCTGAATAACCGCACAGCGACATACTAACTGACGCTAACACTGATACTAGTGATGTTGAAACGTAACACAAAAAGATAAGAGACAAACCCCTGTTGCCCATGAAGTGTGCTACTAGGAATTTGCCCAAAAACGATAAGCCGATTTTTATATAGATTTACGCCCTATATAAATGCCAATCTGCAAGATATAAACTGTGAGAGACATTCGTTGTAATCATCACCAATAACTGAAGATAGCCTTACACCCTTTTTCAATTATTTTTAGAAGATTTATTGTGCGTAACTCTTAATATTTATAGTCGTTTAGATTGAGCAGTTAAGGTTGATAGAAGGATAATATGCATCAATAGCCATGACTTATTACAATATATGGCACGCATGATGTTTTTTTATCATAATCATTTTAATTTGTCTTTTTATTCACGTTTAATGCCACACACGCCGTTATCAGTTGCTGATGTAGCCATTAGCGCGACTTGCTGCTGCCCTTTTTCTGCTTATTAACACCGTCACATCCTGATTATGCGTACTCATAGGATAACAATATGAAACGCATTTTAATCAACGCCACCCAAAACGAAGAGATTCGTGTCGCCCTTTGTAAAGGCAATCATCTGTACGATTTCGATTTAGAAAACCGTACCCGTGAGCAAAAAAAATCCAACATCTATAAAGGTCATGTCACCCGCGTTGAGCCGTCACTTGAAGCCGTGTTTGTCGAATATGGCTCACAGCGTCAAGGATTTTTGCCGATTCGTGAAATTTCAGCAGAATACTTGAGTGGCAATCCACGCGACGAAAATATCAAAAAGCTGATTAAAGAAGGCGATGAGCTGATTGTTCAGGTTGAAAAAGAAGAGCGTGGTAATAAAGGCGCTGCATTATCAACCTATGTGTCACTTGCTGGTCGTTATTTAGTACTTATGCCAAACAATCCACGTGGCGGCGGTATTTCACGTCAAATATCAGGCAAATTGCGTGAAGATATGAAGCGTATGCTGAGCAATTTGGATTTGCCAAAAGGTATGAGTGTCATTATTCGTACCGCAGGCATTGGCAAAACCCAAGAAGATTTGCAACACGATTTAAACCATTTGTTGAATATCTGGCAAGCTATTCAAGAACAAAATGAGAAATATCCGTCACCGCGTTTGGTACACCAAGAAGCGGGCGTCGTTACCCGTGCGGTACGCGATTATTTACGTGATGATATTGCTGAGATTTGGATTGATAACGAAAATGCTTATGTTGAAGCGGCTGGTTTTATTGATGCAGTCATGCCTACCCAAGCGGACAAATTGCGTAAATACACTGATTATGAGCCAATGTTTGCGCGCTTTAACATTGAAAAACAAATTGAAACTGCCTATCAGCGTGAAGTGCGCTTGCCTTCTGGTGGCTCAATCGTCATTGACCAAACTGAAGCGTTGGTGTCTATTGATATTAACTCCGCTAAGTCTACTAAAGGCTCAGACGTTGCCGAAACCGCTTATCATACCAACTTAGAAGCCGCAGATGAGATTGCTCGTCAACTACGTTTGCGTGATATGGGCGGCTTGATTGTCATTGATTTTATTGACATGAATGACAATAAGCATCAAAAAGAAGTTGAAAAACGTCTGGTTGATGCCACCAAATACGACCGTGCACGGGTTCAGTTTGGCGATATTTCAAAATTTGGCTTGATGGAAATGAGCCGTCAACGCTTGCGTCCCTCATTAGAAGAGTCGACCGGCTATATTTGCCCACGCTGTCATGGTAACGGCATGATTCGTGACTTGCGCTCATTGTCATTATCCATCATGCGCGAGATTGAACAAATTGCCTTAAAAGAACGCCAAGGCGAAGTGCAAGCGGAAGTACCAACTGATATCGCAGCTTTCTTATTAAATGAGAAACGCGATAGCATCGTCTATCTTGAACAAGATAGCGGCACACGCATTACTATTTTACCGCATGCCCATTTAGAGTCGCCTAACTTTAAACTACACTTTAATCGTGATGGCTTTGCCCCTTCAAGTTATGAGCGTATTAGTGACACTCAGCAACAAGAGCATAGCGGTCTAGGCTATGAGGTTGATTGGCAAACGGCTGAAAAAGAGCGCCCTGAACAGCAGCCCACACGCCAGCCACGTAAAGCACCGAACCACAGTCAAAATCACAGTGCTGACAGCAATGCACAAAATGATGGTACACAAAGCACTTCTGGTGCAAGTAATACCAGTAGAAATAACCACGAGCCAGTAAAATCAACCCGCGCCGTGCAAAACGCAACTCAGAACAATGCTGCACAAGGCGCTGCTGGGCAAACTACTGCGCCACAAAGTGCGCCTATTCAAAATACGGCGACACAATACAACACAGCTCAAGTTAATCCTCAAAATGTACAGCCTGCTCCTGTAGCCGCGCAAGTTACTGCCGCGCAGCCGCAAGCCGTCGCTTGGTTATCTAATCTGTTTGCTCAAGCACCACAAGCTCAGATTACAGCCAGTGTCAGCAGCCATGATGCTGCCGAAGCCATTGAAGCGTTAGTTAATAATGGCGCGCAAAGCTTAGGTTCATTTGGACAAGTTAATAATGATGTATTGACCACTGCCCAAGCCGCAACTGTTTCCCCTTCTCATCAAATCGCGAATCGTGAATCAGAGCCAAGCCGCAACTCGCAAACTGCACGCGCTCAAAATGGCAATGCTACTGACGATAACACTGCTAACAATATCAATCATGCTAATGCCGATAGTGATACCAGTGCTGACGAGAGAAGAAGACGCAAACAGCGCAAATCAAGAGCTGCAAAGCCACATCAACGCCGTGAGTCGCGTGATGAGACAGCAACCAATGATGAGCGTCATACAGATAATAAATCTGCAAACGTTAATGTTGCTGTTTCTATTATTGACACGGATACCGACGACAGCCGTACAACGGATAATAAACACGACAAACGCAGCCAAGATAATACACGTGGTCGTAATAACCAACGTCCAAATAGCGCCCGTCAAAATGATGAGAGCCGCGACACTGCTGATGAGGAAGTGCAAGCAGCAACGGAACAGACGCGGAGCAAACGTAAACCGCATAGTCAACGTAGCTCACGCGGTAAGCTTGAACGTGGCGAGACCTTAACCGCTGATCGCAATAATAAGCAGTCGTCGCAACACACCTCAAGTCAAGCCAGCACTAATGGTAAAGATGCAGGTTTGCGCCACCAGAACCCTAATGAAGTCAGCTTACATGTGAACGTTGCGTCGCCTAAGCACAAAGCGCCCGAAGTGGTTCATCTCTCATTAGATGACAGCAAGTCTGCAAAAGTTGCAGCTATGTCCGTTGATAAGCCTGTTGACGAAACGCCAGTACAGCGCGACTTGCCGAAAGCTGACAGCGTAGCACCGATTCCTACAACTCAAGCATCAGCAGCGCAACCTGCAGTTACGGCTGAAAATGTAGTTGAAGAAAAGGTACAAGCGACTGTAGCGGCTGAAACAATCGTGCCAGTAGTAAGCGAAAACGTACAAGCCGAAACTTCTGCTTTGGTTACTGATGAGTCTATGACGGCATCTACGCTCAGTGAAAACACTGGTGACAGTCAAGACGACACAGCACATGACACCACTGAAAATAATCAGTCCATTGTTGATGCTGCCTTGGCAAATGAAAAGGTAGATGAAACTATCATCAAAGCTGACGATCAAGCAATTCAACAGGAAACTCAGCAGACAAGTCAGCACGTAACACCACAAGCCGAGCAACAAGCTGTTGAACCTGCTCAGGTGGTAGCTGCCCCTACTACCACTCCAGTAACTCAAGCAGTTTCTGGTGAAGTAGTAACTAGCAAGACGTCTAAAGCAACTGACAGCGACAGCAAGCCTGATGTTGCTCATGCTGCCAAAGACATTACGGCAAATAAATCGCCAGCGCTACTTGAGCTGACCCATGCAGCATTGTTTGGTAAGCGTTATGTGACGGCTAATAAGTTTGGTCAAGCCAGCAATGACCCACGTGTGGTGCGTCAGCAGGTACAGTCTAAAGACACATTGACAGCACCGACTGCTCAAGTTAAGGCAGAGCAACCGGTAGCAGCGCCTGTCATTCGTGGCACGGTCGGTGACTTTATCCAGTCAATGCTTCCTGATGCTCAAACCCGTCTGCTTAATGACGGAGTAATTCGCAGCTTTATCGAAGCGATTAGCATGCATAATCAGCAGGCGCAGCGTACCGCCGTGGAGGTTCTGCCAAGTAGTAATCAGGCTCAACCAAGTCGTTCGGAGACAATCTTCGACTTTAGCAATTATGGTTACCAGCCGCTCGCAGCGGATTATCTAAGCCGCTTTGAAGCGATGACGCAAGCGGTCAGTCAGTTTGCCGCGGCACAAGGTAAAACCGCAGTTGAGCCACGTCCTATTACTCAACGTGCCAGCAACGATCCACGTGGACAGCATCCTGACTATCAGGTACAAGCGGTCACTTTGCCTATAGAAGCGATAGAAGAACCAACAGAGCCGACAGCGCAGACAGACAGCGCGCTTGCGGACATTACGATTACAGAAAGTGAGCTTGACGTGTCTAATATCGCAGCGGATGCACTGGTTAGTGAATCGCAAGCCGATGACGTGACTGAGCAAAGTGCACAATTGCTACAAGCGGAGCCACTGCGTGCACCTGAGCATGCACCTGCTGATACGCAACCATCTGCAACCGAAGTAGAAGCCGAAGCACAAACAGAAGCAGCTATGGAGTCCGTAAAAGACGACAGCCAAGCGAATAAGTCAAAAACCACCATTGCCAGTTATAAAAATATGATTGAAAATGTGGCAGAGCAACTGTTACCGCAAATGGGCATGTTTAACTTAACCACGCCCAAGGTGCCAAAAGCGCGCAGTCGTAAACCAAAAGCCGAGCATAAAAAACCTGCACAGGTGGATAAAGTAGAGCCAGAAAATACAGACAGCAGTAATAGAGATGCTAATAATATAGATGCAAACACTATGGACAACAGTAACGACTAATTTGTTATTTCATGCTCTGCTATTAACGGCAAAGCCCCAAAGTTGTTAGCAACTTTGGGGCTTTTTTTGGCATAAATACTTAGTTTTAGCAGCTAATACGACAAACATTATCTTAAATATTGAGCTTTTAACCTCTTATTTATATTTTATCCTGATATTAATGAGTAGCAGAAGAATCAGTATCTTTATCACGCATTTTTCCAATTAAAGTTACTATGGCAACCACAGCAGATCCAACCAGCAGACCAACGAAACCATTTAATAACATCGTGGTTAAGCTCTCAAAGATACCTGTTAAATGAGCTAAATCTTCAACGCCATGATGTAAAAATCCAATACCGTGAACCAAGATACCACCACCGACCAAGAACATCGCAAGCGTACCGGCAATCGATAAGAATTTCATTAATTTTGGGGCAAAAGACAATAGAAATGCGCCAATTTTCTGCTGCACAGTGCTAGACTTTTTCATCAGATACAAGCCTAAATCATCCATTTTGACGATGCCAGCCACCAAGCCATATACCCCTACGGTAATCGCTACAGCAATAATAGCAAGGACTAAGCTTTTTTCTAAAAGCGTCGCACCGGCAGCAACAGCAGAACCCAAAGCAATGACAATAATCTCTGCTGAGAGAATAAAATCTGTCCGCACCGCGCCTTTGATTTTATCTTTTTCAAACGCTACTAAGTCAATAGTCTCATCCGCATTGGCACGCAATCGCTCGTTTTGTGCTTCATCATGCGGCAGTAAATGCGGCCAAAATTTATGAATGACTTTTTCAGCCCCTTCATAAGCAAGGTACAAACCGCCACACATCAGCAAAAATGTCACTAGCGGCGGATAAATGGCGCTAATCAACAGCGCTGCTGGCACCAGAATTAACTTATTAATAAAAGAGCCTTTTGCCACTGCCCAAACCACAGGCAGCTCACGATCAGCTTTGACCCCAGTGACTTGCTCAGCATTTAATGCAAGGTCATCACCCAATACCCCAGCGGTTTTTTTGGCGGCAACTTTAGTCATTAACGAGACATCATCCAAAATCACGCTAATGTCATCTAATAATGTTAATAAACTCGCCCCTGCCATATGTGCTCCTTAGCGTCAATTCGCTACTAAAAATAAAATGTGTTAAATGAGATGTTAGTTAAATAGATAAGCAGATAAAGCATTAAATAAATGCGCTATTATCAAAATATTATTACGCTCAATATAAGCAGTAGAGTACCGAGTCAGCGATGCAGATAAAACAGCATAAATGTATCTAAATTATGATTGTTACGCCTTTATTTAGCGAATATTTACCTAAAGTGTACCTAGCCCCTAATGAAGGGCAGTTTTGGCTGTTATTTATAAAAATATGTTAAGATAAGGTTGGCTAATTGCCTTTTTTTATCATGCACATACGATTAGGCGCACCTGCCTATAGGAACGGTTTTATGTCCTTGTTCAGATTTTCTAAAGCTTGTGATTCAACAGCTGTGGTTTCAACTAACCTGCTTTCTCGCAGCCTTTTAACTGCCACATTGGTCGTTGTTGCGGCAGGCTGTACCAATAATGCAGCAGACGCAACTGGCAATGCGAGCGTTGTAAAGAGCAGCCAAGCCACAGCTAGTAAAACGGTTGCCAACAGTGATACAGCAGTGGTCAAAGCACTACAAGAAAACCTAAAAGCCTCAGGTATCGAAGAGCGTATTACCTCGGCTGAAGCGACAGCAATGGATGGTATTTACTGGGTAACTGCTGATGATTTACCGCCATTTTTTACAGACAAATCTGGCAAACATATTATTCAAGGACAAATCATTGCCGTTGGTAATGGAGAACCCGTTGATATCGGTGGCGCATTGGTCGCCCGTACTGCGCAGCAAGCACTCAAAGCAGTTGATAAAAAAGATATGATTATTTACCCAGCCAAAGGGGTCACTAAAGCCGTTGTTTATACTTTTACCGATGCCGATTGCCCTTATTGCACCAAATTGCATGAAGAAATGAACGAGATTAATGCTTTAGGTATTGAAGTACGTTACCTAGCATGGCCACGTAGTGAGCAAAGCGTGCCAAAAACAGAAGCCATTTGGTGCAGTAAAGACCGCGTTGCTGCGATGAATCAAGCCAAATCGGGTGCTAACATAACAGCAGCACGCTGTGACAGTCCGGTGCGAGAGCAGATGGCGCTTGGTGCCCGTTTAGGCGTACGCGGAACACCGGCTATTTTTACCGAATCAGGTGAGCAAGTGGGCGGTTACTTGCCAGCTGCGCAACTGGCGCAAGCAGTTGGCATAAAATAGGTTGATCTATCATCAATAAAACAGGCTAATGATGCGCTGTTATGAGTACTAACATTGAGTTATGCATACTAGCGCTGAACAGTCGTAAACTGTGAGTGATTAACAAGATTACTCGCATTAAATAAAAAAATATAAGCAGCGCTGCAATAAGGTAGACGCTGCCCGCGCTTGACGGTATGATAAGATGATGCAGGACAGCAGAATCTAGCGCAGTAGATAAGGATATTACCCCTTCTATTCATTATTCTCAGTGGCAACATCCCTATATTTGCCTGCTATCTATTCGCTATTATTACTATCAGCTACTCCCATTTAACGTGCTCCTATTTATAGCGCCTTATAAAGCATGCTGTTCGTAACATTAATTTGTCTATTATTATTCATGCCTGTATCACTTCTAGGTATATAACGCATGCGTAGCTATCGATATTTCTTTTTTCTTTTACCCTTTCATCTATTTAATCTCTTGAGGATACTGTGAGTAAATCCATCAAATTAGCGATACTTGGTCTTGGTACTGTTGGTACTGGCGTGATCAATCTCATCAATGACAATTTAGCCGAGCTTAAACGTCGCAGCGGACGCGATATCATCATTACTGAAGTCGGCACGCGCCGTCAACGGGACGATATCGACCCGACTATTACGCAAAATAGTGATTTAATGGCAATTGCTGCCAGCGATAATGTTGATATTGTTATCGAGGTGATTGGCGGCACTACCCTTGCTAAAGACATCATTATTCATGCTATCAAGCATGGCAAGCATGTGGTCACTGCCAATAAAGCATTACTGGCTGAGCATGGCAATGAGATTTTTGCCTTAGCAGAGGCGCATAATGTGCACGTGGCCTATGAAGCGGCGGTTGCTGGTGGTATTCCAATTATTAAAGTCATGCGCGAAGCCTTGGCTGCTAATAAAATCGACTGGCTTGCTGGTATTATTAATGGCACGGGCAACTTTATCATGACGGAGATGCGCGATACTGGTCGCCCGTTTGCTGATGTCTTAGCCGAGGCGCAAGCACTGGGTTATGCTGAAGCCGATCCAACTTTTGATGTCGAAGGCATTGATGCCGCGCACAAACTTGCCCTACTTGCCTCGATTGCCTTCGGTATGCCGCTGCAGTTTGATAAGGTTTATTGTGAAGGGATTACTGAGATTACCCTGCAAGATGTCAATTATGCCGAGCAACTGGGTTATCGTATCAAGCATGTGGGCTTTGCAGTTCGCCGTACCAATGCTGAAGGTGAAGAAGGCATTGAGCTGCGTGTACACCCGACGTTGATTCCGCAAAATGCGCTATTAGCCAATGTCAATGGTGTAAAGAACGCAGTATTGGTGAACTCGCATCCACTTGGTCAGACCCTTTATTATGGTGATGGCGCTGGTGCAGGCGCAACGGCATCCGCAGTCATGGCAGATGTAATGGATTTGGTTCGCGTCTTAGGCTGTGAGCGTTCAGAAAGCAATGCTCAGTCAAATACAGATACATATAGTCAAAAAGGACAAATAGGGCATCATGTACCGCATTTGTCTTTTATGCCTGAGCAACTCTCGAACACGCCGATATTACGTGCTGAGCAAATGATTACCGGCTATTATCTGCGCGTCCATGCCTATGATAATCCTGGCGTTCTCGCTGATATCACTCGTATTTTGAGTGATGCTGGTATTAATATTGATGCGATTTTACAAAAACCGGCGCATAAAGTGGGTCAAGTACCGGTCATTATTTTAACCTTACCTGTGGTTGAAAGTCAGATGAATCTTGCGATTGAGAAAATCCAAAATCTGACGGCGGTTACTGATAAAGTGGTGCGTATTCGCTTGGACGAGTTGGCATAATTGTTGGCGTAATTAGTGTCGTTGCCATAACTGCAATTATTTATGCCAAGCTCTAGTTAATCAGCGAAATGGTTTTCAACCCTACTAGCCGATGACTATTGACTCATAGGTACGCACTATCATGACTATTTTTCATAAAAACTTGTTATAACAGAGAAGAAGCGGACGTTATAGCAAGTTTTACTCAATAAATAAAATAGGATAAATAATGATGTCAAATGACCCCATTGTAATTGTTAATAGTGCGCGTACACCTATGGCTGCCTTTCAAGGGGCATTAAAGGATGTCAGTGCTACCGATTTGGGCGCAGCAGCAATTAAAGCTGCGGTTGCGCGTGCAGGCCTTAGCGTTGATAGTATTGATGAAGTGATTATGGGCTGTGTGCTTACTGCGGGTCTCGGTCAAGGTCCTGCCCGTCAAGCTATGCGTAGTGCTGGACTGCCCGATACCACAGGCGCGGTGACGATTAATAAGCTATGTGGCTCTGGGCTAAAAGCCATTATGCAAGCATGTGACGGTATCAACGCAGACAGCTTTAATATTGCAGTGGCAGGTGGTATGGAATCCATGACCAATGCGCCTTATATCATGCCGGGCGCACGTAGCGGCTATCGCATGGGTCATAAAGAAGTCAAAGACCATATGTTCTTAGATGGTTTAGAAGATGCCGAAACGGGCAAATTAATGGGTCAGTTTGCGCAAGAAATGGCAGATAAAAAAGGCTATACCCGTGAGCAAATGGATGCTTTTGCCATCGAATCGCTCAGTCGCGCTCTAACCGCTATTAATGACGACCATTTCAAAAATGAAATTACTCCAGTCACCTTTACTACCCGTAAAGGCGACACTACCGTTGATACGGATGAAGAACCCGGTCTTGCCAATGCGGAGCGTATCCCGAATTTACGTCCTGCCTTTGCCAAAGACGGTACGATTACTGCCGCTAATGCCAGCTCAATCTCAGATGGTGCGGCAGCTGTCGTATTAATGAAAGCATCGCAAGCATTAGTAGAAGGTTTAGATTATCAAGCACGTATTATCGCTACTGCCTCAAACTCACGCCATCCGAGCGAATTTACCATTGCCCCCATCGGCGCTATCGAGAAAGTATTGGCAAATGCAGGTTGGACAGTTGCTGATGTCGACCTATGGGAAATTAATGAAGCCTTTGCGCTCGTGACCATGGCAGCAATGGATGAGCTTGCTATCGACCATGCAAAGGTCAATATCGAAGGTGGTGCTTGTGCACTTGGTCATCCTGTTGGCTGCTCTGGTACACGTATCGTCGTGACCCTGATAAACTCTTTACAGCGTACAGGCGGTAAAAAAGGCGTTGCCACTCTATGTATCGGTGGCGGTGAAGCAGTCGCTATTGCTATCGAATTGCCATAAACTGCAACCCTCCTGTATCCGACTACTGAGTAGTTAGAATTCATAGCTAAACTACTAACTACTAACTACTAACTACTAACATTAAGGTTCCCAATTTTAATAATCACCGCATTGATAAGCTCAGTGCGGTTTTTTTATGGCTGTAATTATGATTAAAAATATTAAAAGCAGGAAATAATGTCGAGTGTTGTAAAAAAGCGTTAACTTATACGCGTGCGTTGTTATGGCGTTTACAGCCTATTACACGTAATTACGTCAGATGCACACTTTGCTACCTTGCTCATATATCTCCTCAAAAAACTGAGTGTTACGATAATCACAAGTTGAGGCAACAGCGATTAATTAAACAGATAAATTAAATATAATTAATCATTTTTGGTAGTAAAAGAAATTAGAAAAACCAACCTACCATTTATTACTCAACGACAGATTTACAGTTTTTTATAATCAGCGTTAATGTTTAACGCTATTATTTTGAGTTTTACTTTTAACCATTAATAATTAATCGAATAACTATTTATTCATATAAAAAGGATATAACAATGAGCCAATTAGTCCGTTTACAAGACATCCAAGCTACTCACCGCGATCTTATTGGTGATGACTATTATGATCCAACAGGTAAAACTGCTTATGGCGTCGATGAAGACAAAATCGGTAAAATTGAAGGTGCATTAGTAGAAGATACTACTGGTCGCATCCGTTACTTAATCGTTGATGCAGGCGGCTGGTTCAGCTCAAAAGAAGTATTAGTACCAGCAGGTCTGGCTCGTATCGTTGGTGATGACGTGTTCTTTGACAGCTTAACCAAGGCACAAGTTGAAGCCATGGAAGCCTATGACCATGATTATCAGTATAGCTATAAAGAGCAGTATGAAAACGACCGTAAAGCGTTTGTTGCAGATACAGTACCAGTTGCAGAGCGTATGGAAATTCAAGACCACGCTTATAATGCACCAAATACCCTTGAGCTATTAGAAGAGCGTTTGACGGTTAATAAAGACCGTATCGTTGCAGGCTTAGTGAAAGTAGGCAAGCATGTAGTAACCGAAGAGCGCAATGTAGATGTTAATCTTGAAGAAGAGCATGCGCATATCGAACGTACTAATGTAGATCGCCCAACAGATCGCCGTATCGGTGATGTTAATGGCAACGAAACTATTGAAGTTGAACTACAGGCAGAACGTGCACGCGTTAGTAAAGAAACTTATGTCGCTGAAGAAGTCAGCGTCGGTAAAACAACTGAAAGTCATGTTGAAACTATCGTTGAGACTATCCAGCGTGAAGAGTTAGACATCGACCGTGATGGTAACGTTGTTGACCGTGATGGCAACTTGTTTGACCGTGATAACATCACTGCTGAAGATGTACGCCGCGCTCGTGGTATGTAAGACGCTTACTTATTATCGCTTTTATGTTCTTATCTTTAAATGTAGTGAATATACAGGCATTAATAGTCAGCAACTGAGGTTTGATACTCAGTGAATTAAGGCCAGAGCCTGTCTCTGGTCTTTTTTTATTTTTATATCACAAGATAGCAGTTATGGTTTATATCAGTTTTAAAGACTTGTAACTGCGAATAGATGAATATGTTTTTACTAAGCCATACCTCCTTTATTATAAAATTTTATAATAGTCGCTTTATAATAATGCACATTTGAAAAGGACTTAAACGATGAATAACGACAATACAATTAATAATAAAATCAGTAATGACCATGATCTACATACCAATGTGTCAGCTACTGACCCTGCTAATGCCCAAGCAGCCAAAAGTTACACGGTTAGCGATACTTTAGATAAAAACAAAAGTGCAAATCAAACCGATATTAGCCACATAAATAACATATCAGGTCAAGGCGGACGTCTAGAGCTACTAGAAGAGCGCCCGGTCGTTAATAAAGAGCGCTTGGATGTTGGTCAAGTCACCATAACTAAGCATACTCGTACCAAAACCATTAATGTGCCTATTGAGCTGATTGAAGAGTATATTACGGTAGAGACTAAATACTCCGATGACGATAGCAAAGCTTTATTGGTAGGCAATTATGATGATAAAGATATTGTAAAGCATGTCGATCCAACCTTAGACAAGCATGCCGTAGTGACGATTAATGGTAAGCAAGTTGAGATTGGTGATGCGCCCCTTGAGATTGTTATCTCGCGTCAAGTGGCTGTAATTACCAAAGACACCCATGTGATTCAAGATGTTGAAATCAGTAAAACCACTCATGTACATACTGATACTATCCCTGTGATGTTGCAACATGAAGAGCTTGAGGTTTTTGAAGAAGGCTTTTTAGATCATAAAGGCGGACGTCAGCTAAAAAAATAAAATGAATCAGTCATCATTAAAACATTGATTGATTTGGATATTTTGACTGTGATATTACATAAATAGCACGCACAAAAAAAGCAACCTAATCGTTGCTTTTTTATATGGGACATGATTAAAATTTATAGCTGTAAGTTATATTGTAGCCTAAATCATCAGAATACTAGCCAA
This sequence comes from Psychrobacter sp. 16-MNA-CIBAN-0192, assembly GCF_040309565.1. Classification (NCBI taxonomy): domain Bacteria; kingdom Pseudomonadati; phylum Pseudomonadota; class Gammaproteobacteria; order Moraxellales; family Moraxellaceae; genus Psychrobacter; species Psychrobacter sp. 16-MNA-CIBAN-0192. Next base: position 268,542 of record NZ_JBEOOX010000001.1, on the reverse strand, counting down.
TTTATTGAGTTTTATTACAGTCATAAGTACTCACTTTACTGGCGTCTGCACCTGCCATACGCATCACACCGGTGTCGCGTGCTGCATGCGCTACCCGCCATTGGGTAAAGCCTTCGCTACCATCAAGCGCACTATCCGCTTCATAGACTTCAGGATTGGTGCCGTCATTGGTTTTGCCTAAAGTCAACGTGCCCTTGTCCGTTGCAAGGATAACATCATCTTCTTCGTATGTGGCTTGCACCTTGAGTTCAGGCGAGCAAAGATAATTGATTTGGGCACGCTCTGTATTTATGTTGGCAACGGTATCATCGGCAACTTCGCTCTCTGAAGGATCGTCGGTCTCTAATATGGTTACATTAGGATCGGCAGGCTCAGCTGACATCGGTACTGCTTCTTCCGTCTGAATGCTATCGTCTTGATTGGTTTCAGCATCTGATTTTGGCTGACAAGCAGTAATGCTAAGCGCACCAGCAAGTACACTCATAATGAGGACAGAAGGTCGCACATGTCCTAAACTCATAACACTCTCCTAATTTAATATGGTAATTACTATAGCCTGTCTAATGATTGACGCCTATATTGAATTTGTAAGCACATTTTAGTAGAATTATTTTATCTTGCGGAACAGAGCATTGATTCATGGACGTTAGTCTGTGGTTAAGGGCTTGTACTTCGGAATTATAAGTTAAATTTAATATTAACTAAGCGCATAAAAAAGCCCAGCACATAACCTGCGCTGGGCTTTTATTAGCAATGATAAAACTTGATTGTCACAAGATGAATAAGATAATTAATCGCATCAGATAACGATATTAATTAATAACTTAAACCATTAGATTTTGCCATGGCATTGTTTGTATTTCAGTGCTGAGCCACATGGACATGGTGCATTACGGCTGACATTCATACCGGCATAAGGATTGGGTTCAGCATTCTCATCGCCCATTACAGCGGCAGAGGCAGTAGAACCACCAAGATTGACGCGCATCTGACCATTCGCACTTGCATCCGACTCTGGTTGTGACTCGCCTGCTAAATTTGCCACCTCATCGTGCTCGAAATGCATCTGCATTTGTGCAGCTTCTGCACGTTGCTGTGCCTCTAATGCATCTAACTCTTCTTGAGTTGGGATATGAACTCGTGATAAATCTTGCACGGTTTCAGATTTAATCGCGCCCAGCATCATTTGGAACAGCTCAAACGACTCACGTTTATACTCTTGCTCAGGATTCTTTTGCGCGTAACCACGCAAGTGAATGCCTTTGCGCAACTGATCCATTTGGGTTAGATGGTCTTTCCAATGCTTATCAAGACTTTGGAGCATGAAATGACGCTCAAGCTGCGCGGCACTTTGGACGCCCATTTGCTCACGGCGACCCCGATAATGCTCAAGCGCGGTGTCAATAATCTTGGCACGTAGCCCTTCTTCATCCAAACGGCGGTCGGCATCGAGCCAATCATTAATCGGCATATACAGCTTAAATTCGTTCTCAAGCTCATCCTCTAGCCCATCGACATTCCATTGGTCATCGACAGAACCTGGCGGAATAAACTGGTTAATCATGGCGTTATAAACATCATAATGCATGGCTTCGATGGCGTCTTTTAATTCCATATCTGCCAGTAAATCATCGCGCTGACCGTAGATGACTTTACGCTGATCGTTTGCCACGTCATCGTATTTTAGCAAGTTTTTACGGGCATCAAAGTCACGGCTTTCAACTTTACCTTGGGCATTTTCAATCGATCTTGAAACCATTTTATGTTCAATGGCTTCATCTTCTTTGAGACCCATAGCGCGCATCATATTAACCACGCGGTCACCGGCAAATATACGCATCAAATCATCTTCTAGCGATAAAAAGAAGCGCGACATGCCGGGGTCACCTTGGCGACCAGCACGACCACGCAGCTGATTATCAATACGGCGTGACTCATGACGCTCAGAACCAACGATATGCAAGCCGCCTGCCGCAACCACTTGGTCATGCTTGATTTGCCACTCGGCTCTTAGACGCGCCATTCCTTCAGGGCTGACCGCCTCAATATTTTCAATAAATGACTGCCAGTTACCGCCTAAGATAATATCCGTACCACGACCTGCCATATTGGTGGCGATAGTCACGGCTTTTGGGCTACCCGCCTGCGCGATGATTTCGGCTTCGCGCTCATGCTGCTTGGCGTTTAGGACATTATGCTTCACGCCTTCTTGATCAAGCAGATAAGACAACTCTTCACTGGCTTCAATCGTTGCAGTACCAACCAGTACCGGTGCGCCTTTTGCCTGAATCTCTTTAATCTCGCGGATGATGCCTTGGTATTTACCGAGTTTGGTTAAGAAGATCTGATCTTCCAAATCTACCCGCGCAATCGGCTCATGAGTTGGAATAACGATGACATCCAAGTCATAAGTGGATTTAAATTCTGCCGCTTCCGTATCCGCCGTACCGGTCATGCCAGATAACTTGTCATATAGACGGAAAAAGTTCTGGAAAGTCGTGGTGGCAAGGGTTTGGTTTTCCGCTTGAATCTCAACACCTTCTTTAGCTTCAACGGCTTGATGCAGACCTTCTGACCAGCGACGACCGGGCATAGTACGACCGGTGTTTTCATCAACGATGACCACTTCGCCATCATCAACGATGTAATGGACGTTTTTCACAAACACATGATGAGCACGAATGGCGGCTTGCACGTGTGCCAATAATGGCAAACGACTTGGGCTATACAGACTTTCATTTTCGCCAAGTTCGCCCACTTCGATTAAGAAGCGCTCAATTTTCTCATAGCCTTTTTCGCTAATTTCAATCTGACGATTTTTTTCATCAATCCAAAAATCTTCTTCTTCATTATTTTTATTAGCTTCTTCATCTTTTGAACGAATAAGCACTGGAATAATGGTATTAATCAGTGCATACATTCGCGAAGAATCTTCCGCTTGACCCGAGATAATCAGTGGCGTACGGGCTTCGTCAATTAAGATAGAGTCAATTTCATCAATAATACAGAAGTTTAGTGGACGCTGTTTTTTCTCGCCCAAGCTAAAGACCATATTATCGCGTAAATAGTCAAAGCCGTATTCATTATTGGTGCCGTAAGTGATGTCCGCTTGATAGGCATCGACCTTTTCTTGCGCCGGTTGCTGCGAGTAAATCACGCCAACGGTTAAGCCTAAAAAGGCAAATAAAGGACGGTTTAACTCGGCATCACGCGCTGCCAAATAGTCGTTGACCGTGACCAAATGCACGCCTTTACCACTAATGGCATTCAGATACATCGCCAATGTCGCCATCAAGGTTTTACCCTCGCCGGTTTTCATCTCGGCGATTTTACCTTCGTGCAAGGTGATACCACCAATCAGCTGCACATCATAGTGACGCATGCCGTTGACGCGTAACGATGCTTCGCGGCAAATGGCAAAGGCTTCTGGTAATAAGGCATCCAAGCTTTCGCCGTTTTGATAACGGTCTTTAAGTTCTTGGGTTTTCTGTTGCAGCTGCGCATCAGATAAGGCTTGTACTGCTGCCTCTTGCGCGTTAATTTTGGCAACGACTTTACGCATGCGTTTTAGTTCGCGCTCATTTTTAGTGCCAACCACACTGCCTACAATCTTTGATAACATAATTTTTTAACCTATGGAATATTAGATAATCAACAAAGTCACCTTAGCAAAGTTGCGCCAGAATCAACGAATCTGTCGCCCTTTTATCGTTCGACTCAGTACTACCTAATCAAGTATCGCCCAATTAAGTGTGTCGATATTATATATGGTTATGGCGCTAATGGATACAAGGGCAATGGGCAGTTATTTGCAGCGGTCTTTAAGCCGTCAGTCATGGTAAAATAGCGCTAAATATTCGTTTAAATCAGATTAAATCCAAGCGAAACATAAGCCATAAAAGAGACTGTGCATGACCGAAACAGACGCCACATTGCCGCGCAACAATCATCATCTGCGTAATCATTTAAATAATAGTCAGCAGCCCAAAACAGACAGCGCAGACACGCTTATCATCGGTACAGAAACCTATGATTTAGCCGACCATACGCCAATGATGGTGCAATACTTGACTATGAAAGCCAACTATCCCAATGCGCTATTGTTATACCGGATGGGCGATTTTTATGAGTTGTTTTTTGAGGATGCCAAACGTGCCGCGCAACTGTTAGACATTACTTTGACGCGACGTGGTACGGATAAAGCAGGTAATACCATTGCCATGGCAGGTGTGCCGTTTCATGCTGCGGATAGTTATATGGCGCGGTTAATTGCGGCTGGGCAAACGGTGGTGGTCTGTGAGCAAATCGACGAAGCTACTGACACTATGCCAGTTATGGGCGAGAAAAGTAAAAAAGAACATGGTAATAAAAACGACAAAGGTGCTACGAAAGGAAAAGCCAAACCGCCAACCATTATGCGCCGTGAAGTGGTCAAAACCCTAACCGCAGGCACGATTACTGATGATGCTCTGATTGCGCCCAATCATACGCCCACGGTGGTGGCTATTGATATCACTTTGCCAAAAGGTAACAGTCATCAACCGTTACAAGCTGCGGTTAGCCAATTGGACTTGGCAGCAGGTACGTTGACCACGCAAAATTTGAGTGTTGAGAATAAAGACAATTCTGACAGCATAAATCAAACTGAACAATTACAAGCGCAACTGCTTACGGTACTGGCGCGCTTTGCGCCTAGTGAATGTATTATCAGCGAGGCAATGAGTGACCGCCTTGGTGAAAGTATTGGTGAAAAATGGCTGTTATGGTTACGCAGTCATCTTGACTGCCCCATTATCGAAGTGGCAGCAACCGACTTTCACCGTGACCATGCCAGCGCCACCCTTTGTGAGCAGTTTGGCGTTCAGCGTCTTGATGGACTGGGAATTGCCGATGCCAAGTTAAGCCAAACCAGCTGCGCCGCCCTGATTCATTATGCGCGTCAAACCCAACAGCGCCATGTACCACAAGTTAATCAACTGATTGTCGAACAGCATGATGATTACCTTATTATTGATGCCAATAGTCAGCAAAATCTTGAGCTATTTACGCCTGTGAGCGCAAATGGCACCGCTTTAATATCGGTGGTCAATCATTGCAACACCCCTATGGGCAAGCGCCTACTGATTCAGCAAATGAAACGTCCATTACGCGAGCATAGCCGAATCAATCAACGCTTGGATGCCATAACGCGCCTGCTAGATACCAATCCTGAACTGGTGAGCAATCTACGCACGACGCTAAATACCATTGGTGATATCGAGCGTATCAGTAGCCGTATTGGACTGATGAGCGCCCGTCCGCGCGACTTGCGCAAACTTGCTGACGGTATTACGAGCAGCAATCAATTGACCACTCTATTCATCGAGTCTGACATTCTGCCCGAACACAGCGGCTTATTGCCTATGTTAATGCAGCAATTACCTAAGGAATTACCAGCCATACGAACGGTTGCCGAGCTGATTGAACGCGCCATTATTCCTGAGCCTCCGGCACATATTCGTGATGGCGGTATGATTGCCAGCGGTTTTGATGCGGATTTGGATCGCTTAACGCATTTACATGACAACATTCAAGCCACCCTTGATGACATGGCAGCACGAACCCGCCAAGAGCACCACCTGCCCAGTCTTAAAGTTGGCTTTAATAAAGTCAGCGGTTTTTATTTTGAGCTGCCAAAAATGCAAGCGCATAATGCGCCCGAGCACTTTATCCGCCGGCAAACATTAAAGAACTGCGAGCGCTTTATTACCGATGAGTTAAAAACGCTGGAGACAGAATATCTGAGCGCGCAGACTTTAGCTCTTGCCCGAGAAAAACAGCTGTATCAACAGATATTAACCACGTTAAGCCATCATTTAAGCGAGCTGCAACAACTCAGCGCGGCAGTTGCGCAAATAGATGTGCTGAGCAATTGGGCACAACTTGCCCGTACATATCAATGGCAACGTCCAGTGATGCGCCATGATAGCGGTACAAACCATAATAATGTTGCTAACTCAAAAACCAATACCAGTATTGATATCAAAGCCGGTCGCCATGTCGTTGTTGAAGCGGCACTCAATGCCAAAAATCACTCTCACGCTGAACAGCCAAGCGCCTTTGTCGCCAATGATTGTCAGCTGGGTAGTAACTTGAATGATGTTAATGATAAAGGTCACTCTGAGCGGCTGATGCTGATTACGGGTCCCAATATGGGTGGCAAATCCACTTATATGCGCCAAACTGCGCTCATTGTACTGCTTGCCCATGTTGGCAGTTACGTGCCAGCAGCGAGCGCCACTATCGGTGATATTGATCGTATCTTTACCCGTATTGGTTCAGCAGATGACCTTGCCGGTGGCAAATCCACCTTTATGGTCGAGATGATAGAAACCGCCACCATCTTGAACCAAGCCACCGATAAATCTCTGGTACTGATGGATGAAGTCGGGCGCGGCACCGCAACTACAGACGGGCTTGCCATTGCCCATGCTTGCGTCAATCGCTTGCTTGATATTGGCTGCTTGACATTATTTGCCACCCATTACTTTGAGCTGACCCAACTGGCAAAAAGCGCTTCTGACCATCCAGACAGTAGCCACACTAATGGTATTCGTAACGTCCACGTTGCCGCCAGTGACATCGACGGGCAATTATTACTGTTACACCAAATCCGTGACGGCGCGGCAAGCTCCAGCTTTGGGCTGCATGTCGCCAAGATGGCAGGCATCCCTAGCCAAGTGCTAGAGGATGCCCAGCGCTATCTACAACAGACCCTACAGGCAGATACTGATGACAAAACTGACTTAGCTAAGTCACAAAACGAAAAACGAGCACCGTATTATAGCGATAATGCGACTATCGATAGCATAGCTATTGCAGCACAAACGCCTGATATCATCGACAATTTACAACAAAAACAACTGCTTAGACTATATGACGCTCTCACCACCCTCGACCCTGACAGTCTGACGCCCAAACAAGCGTTAGACATGCTATATACTCTCAAACAAGGTATTAATCGCTAATTGGGTTTGTTAAATGGTCGTAAAGGCGCTAAAATATGTCTTATTTTTATTTAAACGCCTTTTAACTGACGTTTACTTATTTCACCCTATTTTTGCCGTAGCTTTGACCATACGGCACACCAACCATAGGTAGCCGCCGCCATGACCTTTGTCGTTACAGATAACTGCATCCTTTGCAAGCACACCGACTGTGTCGAAGTCTGCCCTGTGGACTGCTTTTATGAAGGACCCAACTTCCTCGTTATTGACCCTGATGAGTGCATCGACTGTGCACTGTGCGAGCCTGAATGCCCCGCCAATGCCATCTTCTCAGAAGACGAAGTACCAAAAGGCCAAGAAATCTATATTCAGCTCAATGAAGAACTGGCGCAAAAATGGCCTAATATTACTGAAATCAAAGACAGTCTGCCAGAAGCTGAAAAGTGGGATGGTGTTGCAGATAAATTACAGTATCTTGAGAAGTAACTGATTTATTGAAATGGCTTAACGTCTAAAGTTAATAAAAAACCACCCAATGGCATACAGCTATGAGGTGGTTTTTTCTGTTCATTTTTTATGGAGATAACTAATAATCTTACTGACAACCCTTCGGTAAATATGAATGAGGTATCCCTGCTGACGCTTGACACTGCCAAGTGCCATTAGCAGCGCGGTCAAGACTAAGGTGCTGGTTCTGTAGATAGCCTATGTTTTGAATTTTGCAGCGTACGGCATTGGGTGTTGCGGCAGTTGCATGCGGTGTGGTAACAGTAAACTGGCAATATTTAGTCTGCTCTGGTACATTCAGACCCTCCGGTGAGAATCCTGTAACTCCTGCACCCTCATTAATTAATATCTGATAAGGCAGTCGAAAATGATTGAGCTCTTGATAGATAGTAGTTAGTTGAGACTGTCTAATCTGCGATTGATAGCTGACCGCTGCTATGGCAGCCAAAATACCAATTACTGCAATCGTTAACATCAACTCAATCAACGTAAAACCAGATTGGAGTGTAACGCTAACGTGACGCTTCGAAGTTTTTAGCATAGTGGTACTGACTTTCATAGGTGATAAACTGTTAGTACGGACTGCTTACCATTTTGGTTTTATAGATAATAAAAAAGCCAAACATCACGTTCGGCTTCCTATATTTATTACTAAGCTATATGTATATTATATATACTTATTCTGTTAAAGCAGTAATTGTAGCTCCAGGAGTACAAGTGCCCGATACATATTTTGTATCTACATCAGTAGCACATGACCATTTGCCCGTTGCTTTAGTATAAGTGTTTTGAATATGTTTATCTTTTAGATTACTATTCACTTTAGAACCAAATTTATATTGGATAGTATATGTATCAGCAGTCACTGCCCATGCTGGTGCTATTGCTGTACCATAAGTACCGGCTAGCTGAACGCCTAGAACGTTAGTAGCAGCAGCTGGATCACCAGTTGATGCACCAAATGCTGTGCCGGTATCGATTTTTTCTTGTGCAGCGCTCTCAATGCCTTTAAGCAACGTTATTGGCTCTGCCATCTGTGAGCGCGCAATATAGTTCTGATACTGAGGAATAGCAATCGCAGCCAAGATACCGATAATAGCGATTACGATCATTAGTTCGATTAAGGTAAAACCTTTTTGCATAGTATTCATAGCATTTCCTTTGGGTAATATGACGACAGTGTGATGACTATCTAATTCCGGAGTGTCACTAGCTGTCAGTTATAAGTATGGGGTATTCATAGTAGTGGTGTCAGTCACGCTAATGCTAATCACTGACTGGTCTTATTATTATTGTTGCAGATACTGTGCCAACTTTTGGCAATCGTTATTTTTTTAATTCATACTAAAAAATTGTCCATATATCCTTACTAGAAATAAGGATATATGGACAATAGTATGACAAAAAGGAAGATAAGTTAGGGTAATGCCGCTATTACTTAGAACAGAGTAGCGATACTCAGCAAAACTAGGCGACATTTTTTGTCACTAGCTCATTGTTGCTGTATCCTTACCCAAAAATGTCACTGTTTAGCAGCGTATCATTGTATTTAAGTGCTGATAGTTTGAGATTGACATTTTTTGTCCAGCTTCTGAACTGATATTTTTCGTTAATGGCTTATGTTTATCACAACTAATCGCACCGCATGTTAGTTCCATTCCTCATTAGTACCGCATACACTGTTACGGCACTTGATACCCTGATGGTTTAAGCTAAGAGTACCATCGCCTGCCATTTGAGTGCCGGGTTTGGGCGCGGCAGAGATTGTCCATAGAGCCGTAATAGGGCTTGGGGTAATGATAACATTATAAAGCGCTGTGCCTTGTTTTGGGTAGTCGCCCGTAAAGGGTGTTAGCTCTGCGGCAGTAATGGCAGTATAACTGCTCTTTGCCACCTTTTTACCTTCGATTTGGCTTGCGATATTATTTATCTCGCTCATCATGTCAGTACGTTTGGTTTTAATGACATGGCGCTGATAAGTGGGATAAGCAATCGTGGCTAAGATGCCGATGATCGCTAGAGTAATCATCAGCTCAATAAGAGTAAAGCCTGACTGTGGTTTAAACCTTATACTTGCCTTTGTCTGTATCATTATCACCATTCCTCTTGTCCGGTGCCGCAATCGTCCGCTGTTAGGGTGACGCTGGTATTTTTACAGCGAGTGCCAGTGCTGGTGAGCATAATGACGTCACCACCCTTAGCACCGCTATTGGCATTTGGTACAGCAAGCATTTTCCATGTACGACCGATGGTAGTATTAAGTCCTGTTGTCAGTAAGGTCTTAGTAGAGTCTATACCATCAACGAGGGTGATTTTGTAGCGGTAATTGCTCGACGTGCTGCCTGTTGGTACATAGATGGTATTACTATCAGCATCATAAGCATAGCTGGTCGTAGTGATCTTGTTGACTGTGGTCAATTTTTGTGGAAGGAATCCTTGATACGTCAACGCTCTAGCGCGCCAACGGTCAAGCTGAATCTGTAGTTGAAGCATCGTGGCTTGAGTTTCGCGCTCTGCATTGATGATGGCATAGCGGCGATAACTCGGTACAGCAATCGCCGCCAATATACCGATAATAGAGACAATAACCATCATCTCTATTAAGGTAAAGCCAGACTGACGCGCTTTAATACTCGCAAGGTATTTTGGCTTAGTGGCGATGCAATCAGCTGAGTGCAACATCAGTTTGCCTCAAACCATTGGGTGGGCTTGAGCACGTAACGATCACGGAATATCAAGTCTGCCATTGAGCCGTCACCACCAGTGGTGGTTGCGCTGCCATAACCGTTGGGATTGGTGATTTCAGTACCCGTTAAGAAAGGGTTAGGTGCAGTGCCTTTTTTACCATCCGAGCCGTAAGCTAAACGGTCACTTGCCCGTTCATTTAAGGTGCGCGTACCCAGTAATACGGTGGTATTGAGGTTTTTATCATTGACCGCCCCAAGACTTAACTCTTGAATACCCTCACCTGCGGATATAAATCCACCCGTACCACTGACTGAAGTATTGTTCTTATCCATGCATACGCCATAAGGCAAGCAATATAACTGATGCTCAGAACCGCCTAGTACTTGCGCTTCACAGATATTTTTTTTATTAAATGCCATATTAGGGTCATAGACAGAGACATATAGATAATTATTAACCACGCGGTAATCGCCCATGGCTTTAATATGCGGTACTTTTTCAAAACCGCCAAAGCGCGTTAACGGATAGTACCATCCGTATTTGGTTTTATCTTTCATCGGTTGGGTCAATGCTAGCTTAGCTTCTGTCGTATTCACCGTAAGCTTACCGTCACCCAGCTCGACCAAATGCTCGTTATTATTAAGCTCTTTAATTTTCAAGGTAGACAGCTCAGCGGTCAACACATCAGCACGGGTGACATCACTATCGATGATGCCATACAGTCTGTTTGCTTGTTTAATATCACTACGATGCTTGGATAGAGGTGAGCTACGATCTCCTGAGGCGATATTTACCAACGCAAATAAGGACTGGGAACTGTCTTGATAAAAACTTACGACTGGACGGTTATAAAAACGGTAGGCGATAGGATTTATTACCGTACTTGCTGTATTACGTTTGGAGGCATCAAGAAGGCGGACGACTCGCACATTGTTAAATGCCTTGCCTTTTTCATTAATAAAGTCCGCACGGAACACATTACCACCCATATCAGCGAAGTACAGATGATCGAAGAGTCCATCATTATTACGATCTAACGCCGTAACACCAGCGACAATACTATGCTTGTACAGGTTACTCCATGACCAAATTTTTGCGCCAGTCTTGGCATCACTCACATATATCGAGCTGCCTTTAGTAGCGTTAGTCGGGCTAAATGTTGGGGCTTCATACTGCATATCATAGCCACCCCCAAAGATAATGACGTCTTTATATTTGCTATCGCTTGCTGACTCGTTCAGACGTGCAGTGGTGACAGTATTCCATATTTGTCCGACATTACTGTAGTCACCGTTAACCGTAGTGGTCTGAACACCACTAATATTTTGATGCAATACAGGTGTGGTATTCGTCACGTCAGGGGTAATGCTAAATAATATTTTAGGTAAGTTTTTATCTGCCAAATCTAAACCATAGAGACCATCGCCGCCCATACGAAAGCCACCATAGGCGGCAAGCGGTAAAAAATTACTGGTGTTGGTCGCATCATTGACGTCATTAGCATTAGGTTTATATAAAGAGACTTTGCGCGTTTCCGTAACAGTAGCACTACTATAGCGATATTTTGCACTTACAAGCCATGGTGCATCGACACCAAATGCCAAATCCCCCATTGCATCTTTGACCAGTGCGTCCGGTTGCTTACGGAACATCTCTTGTAGAACCAGCGCCCATTGCTCTTTACCTGATTTAGATTCCACCATATGTAGGGCGCCATCCATCGTACCAAACAATAAATAGTCATCGCGGTTATTTGCAGTTACATTACCCGCCTCATCGACCTCAGCACTGTAAGATACTAGTGTAGGCTTTGAGTGCACTACACCACCCACTTGACGAATAGGTGATAAAGGTAAGAAATTCTTCATATCCATTTGGTCGATATATAGTGGCTCATTAACGTTAGTAGGATTTCTATAATCTTCCATATATTCAACGTTATATCCTAAAAAATTTAGTAATAAACGCTTAGATTGCAGCATGGTCAAGCGTGCAGAATATACAGGATCATTAACATCGCGAAAGGTCGTCGGTACGCCACTAGAGTTGACACTCAGCTGTACTACGCCACTAGGGATAGTGGTGTCACTTCCTGCGTCATTTTTACCGATATAGTTTTCGACAAATACGTTACGGGTACTGGTTGGTGCCTGGGAGTTTGCCGCTTTCAGCTGCGCATAAAACCCACCTGCAGTAACAGCAGAGTTTCCTGAACTTAGATAAGGTGTCGGCTGCCATAAGTCAGCAGTGCTGTCTTTTAATGAACCGCCTTTTTTAGTATTGTCATAGAGCCTGCCGCCATTACGACCGTATAAAGTACCATTTTTAGTCTCATATTTTTTAAGGTTACCCGGCCACACTCTATAAGTATCTCCAACTTTTGGCTCAAGCAACGGCAGATAGGCATATGGTAGGGTGGCACTGGTTTGGTACGGGTCATCAGGTACACTAATAGTACCTGCAGGAATGGTATTAATGGTCTGGTTTAAGTCAGTGATGAATTTTTGCACACTATTGGCAATATCAAGCGATGTTTCTGCGTAAAAGAAGCCACCATTACCATAATCTTTTCCGCCCCATTTACAAGCATTTTTGGCATCTAAATTGGTTGCAGCATCACAGTCATAAGTACCGTCTGACTTTTTAGGGATGCCAGCAAACGATGAACCAAAACCTGCTACCGCAGTTTTAATACTAGTTCCTGCAGGATTTTTTGTCGGGTCATATAAGCGCTTAGCATATTCACCAATATACTCCCAACCGCCAGTCTCACCAGGGAATAGATTCGACTGTAGCTTTGGTGATAGCAATCCTGTAGGCTTAGTAGTGATACCAAAGCTGTTCGTTAACGATTGGTTAATAATGGCACTTGCCATACTGTCTTTAGTTGAGTTGGGCGCACCGTCAGTTAAAAAGTAAATACCATTACTATCGCAACTCTCTTTACTACTACCCTTAATGTAGGTATTACTACTGGTATTTTTAGTATCTGCTGCTGAGTATCTGAAGCCACCCACATTGTTGTCTGTAAGATCCGGCTTTAGTGTAAACGGGTTGGTACGATAAGAAACCAAGCCGGTAATATTTTCACCGTAACTCCAAACCGTACCAACGATAGGCTCAATATCAAGTGGCTCTTGCGCAACTTTTAACCAACCCCCATAGCGCCAACCAACTGGTAACGTATCATATGTATCCCATAGATTTTTCATATCTACAGTCTTATTCGTTGCAGTTTTAACTTTTGTGTTAAAGTCAGTTTGATCTTTAATCCTCGTCCAAGTACCGTTTGCTTCTGGATAGTAAATTCCGCCACTCACAGTTCCCGTCGAGATAGTATTGCCAGACCGACCTGGCCAGTTATTAACGCACTGCTTGACGGTGGCACCAATGGCTGTTGTATCATTCGTACCAAGCTCGACACAGACAAAGTAGATTTGCTTATCTTCACTTGCTGATTTTTGCTTGACCATGTAACCATCATAAATGATCTTGATATTTGTTATATTGGTTAAGGTACTGTCCGTACCGGTTCCCGTACCCATCATATACGCGCCAGCCTCAGCATAGGCGTGCGCTGTTGGTGTACCACTGGATGATTTGATCACGTTTGGATAGGTATTACTGGATAGTTTTAAATTAACGTTTGTCGTACCATCTTCATTAGTAGTAGTATCAAGTGACTTAATGTCTGCTAATGCAGCAGCGATTTTTTGTCGCTGAGAGATCGTCAAAGGTGCTGAAGGCACCAATATCCGACCTGAGTGACCATCAACCAGCTTATTAGTTGCCGTACCAATATTCATCTCCGTTTTCGATGAAAAGTGCCCAAGCCCCATAAAAACTTTATTGTTAATTTGGTCACTAGCAAGCAGTGGTAATAGCGCATCTTTTAGCCGTGACAGTCGATCAAGTTCTGTGACCCCGTTTTTAGTACAACCACGCACATAATAAGGAAAAGACTGATTCCCGATAACCACACTTCTATAAATTGAGGTTTTATCTTTGGTTGGACTACCGACAGTGGTATCTGTCAGATTATATTTCCATTCAAAAATACTATTGGTATTATTTCTATTGTTTTGATATTCGCCAACACCGATGCGATCGCACAAGGCAACATCTACATCCCCCGGACTACCAAATGGGTTATTTTTTGGCAGTACCAATGAGCTGATACCCATCGAACCCGAGGTATCAATCATCATCATCAAGTTGGTACGGGCGGCGGCGGCGGGCTGGTAGATGCTTAGGTCGCCCATTTGACTGATAACCCCTTGTTCATTCACTGCTGCCTGTGTCATGGTCATGCACAACAAACTAATGATAGCGGTGCTTAGACTCGAGACAGATAGGCAATATTGGGTTACAGGTAAACTGTGATATGGACAAAGAGATTGCATAGAGCTATCAAAACGATTCAGTGGCTTTATTTTCATGAAAATATCTCCTGAGCACGGCTATGATGGATACGAATTTATCAATACTATCGTTTACCATAATTGCTAATTACAAAAGTAATTAAGCCCATGCTATATTACTAAGTATATGTTTTTTATATATTATTTAATAATGCTTTATGATATGACCTGCTAATAATATTGCTAGTCACTATCATAACTGCCAACAATATATATCAGCTGTCCTTACATAACTGACTAGATGCTACACTATTTGTTGTAGTACCGAAAAAATTACAAAACTCACCACTTTGGATGTTGATAACATCAACCTGTTCGAACAACATTTTATTCGGAATATTATTATCCTTCATACATTTAGCGATACCATTGGTACTGTCTGAAGCATCTTTTGTAAAACATTCTCGGATATTATTAGTTTTAGCATTGCCATACGATGGCAGTACGGATGTCGAATAAATATTGAAAGTATGCATTTTTGCGGTTTTAGCCTCTGTGTCTGAGCCTAGCGTCATATGATTAAAAGCACGCGCATCGGCCGCTTTATTGACATTCTTAACCATCACTTGCGTCATAGTCGTATTTCGGGCGCTTGTATAGTCGCCTGATACCGCTGGGTCACAATAGCCTTCATTATTACTTACTAACTTACCGGTATTACGCCGTATCACAGCATTGTCAATATTAAAAAAACCCGCACGTGGGCGATAACAGAAGTCAATAATATCGTTGTCAGCACTATCGTTCAAAATATAATAGCCAAAAAGGCCAGTAAAACTCATGATTTGCTTATGTTCTTGACTGAGTGGATCACCGTTGACTGACATCTCAATTTTATTATTCACGCTATCAGATGATTGCAGTAACACAGTGTTGATTTGATCACTGGTCGCCAGCTTTAGATCGATACTACTATTACGTACCGCAATCACACCGACTAGCATAATAAGAATTAAGAATAGTAAGACCACGATTAAGACCGCGCCGCTTTGACTAGATGAAGCGAAGGGTGTGGCGTGAGGTCTGTGACTGATCATGGCAATCTCTCTGTAATTATATAATTCAGCGACGGCTTCCACTGGCGCAGGGGTGTTATATATACACCAGATTCTTACATCATTAAGGCGCGCTACTATCTATAATCCGCATGATTCGTGCATTACGCAGCAGTATATTGGTCTCATAGACCCGGCGCAGATACTTTGGCGCATCAGTTTGGGTTTTTAGAGTCTGAGTACTACCAAATATTTCAAAGCTCTCAGTGCTTGCCTCAGGGCTATTGGCGGTACTACGCGCTAAAACAGCAATTCTAATATTAACGATGGGCGGTTTATCACCTATTAGCGCCATATACTCTGCGACTGTCATGTCTGCATATTGATAGCTTATCTTGCTTCCATTAGGTATAGATTGTTGTGTACCTAGACGGATATTAAATTGATCAATATTTTCGATAATGGTTTGACCACTATTTTTATTAGCAAAATCTGTAAATCTATTATCAATAATACGACCGGCATCACAATTTAGGTTTAAATTTTTTCTATCTTTTTTCGTTTTGTCACTGTCTTCTTTTATAAAATAACGAGTGATTACTCGGGCATTTGGAGCAACCTCTTCACCTTCACAATCGTAAAGCGTTCGACCAGTAGTATTGATATATTGAATGGTTAATTGGTCACTACTAACACCAGTATTTGTCAAGCTGCCATTCCACCTGTTACCAGTATTTCCTGTGGTTGCCATGTCGCCGCTTCGAGTCAAAAAACCACTACGAAGATTGTTTTTTGTCATAACATTACTTCTAGTAGACGCGCTAGCAGAATCATCAGCGCTATCTTCATCTGCTTCATAGCTGCTATCAAACTTGCCAGCAGTCAGTACAATGCCACCATTTACAGTAATATCGTTGATAGATACGCCATCATTGCCCAAATTCGCCAGCCGCACTTGCGGTTCTATAGCTTGTAGACCAAAAACCGCCTTGTCCTGAATCTCAGAAGCTGCAGTTTGAATGCGGTCTACTCGCTGACTGGTCAAAAATACTTGCATAACGGCGGCTGATATCAGCAAACCTAATACCAGTGATATCATGAGCTCAATCAAGGTAAAGCCTTGCTGATGTCGAATATTATTGGTAACAAATGTAGAAGCAATATTTTTCATCAGTACGCCTCCACGATGATGCAGGTGCTACCGCTTTTATAAACACCCATTACTGTTGAGCAAGCCAATGTATCCGTGTCATTCATTATAGGTTTGGTCTCACCCCAAGCAGCAATAATACATTTAATCTCAGAAAAACTAGCCGTACCAGGACAGGTGTTCATACTTACTTTAATATCATATTCTTTAAGTTTCTTGACCGCTGCATTTGCTTCTTTTATAGCAATCTGTTCTGAAGTACATTTATCACTCAGTGCTTTACAAGTAGTAGCAGTAGCATCAGGGGTATTAATGGCATCTTGGTACGTTTGCGTTTTCAAAGGATTAGCGCGCATATTTTCGGCAAGCCCACGTACCACGCTAAGCGCTTGCGTCCGAACTAAGCTCTCTTCTGTGGCTTTAACAGCTTGGAGTTGCAAGGCACTAAAGCCAAGTACCGCGACCGACAATAATAAGACAGCGACCAGTACTTCAACCAGACCGACACCATTTTGGGAGCGTATATTTTTCATGGACAGGTTCCTCCCAAGTTAGTAGTGATATTAGCAACCCTACTGACTGTAATTTGTCTGGGGCTGGCGGTCTGGGTGCTATCACAAATAGTAAACGTGCGCGTATCTGCCGTCTTGCTTGGTTTAAATTTAATATTGGTAACAGCCACTCCACCACCATCAACCGCTTTAACGGTACTTTTGACAGAGTACGAATAAGTAGTAATATTCAGTGAATTGCCACCGGTAATGACAATAGAACCGGCAGCAGTACCATTATTGTTAATCGTAACCTCAACATCTTGCCGCCGAATCACACTCTCAACCTTCGCTTCTTTTAAAGCATTCTGTAGCGTTGCTGTGGTAGATTTCACCCGCTGATTGGCAAGTTGATTGCTAATATTAGGAGCGGCAATACTGACAATAATAGCAAGGACAGCAATCGTTACCATCAGCTCAATCAGGGTAAACCCTGAGCTGCTTTTTGGTTGTCTATATAACGACTTATTTACGAACGTTTTCACATCGTTATCCTACTATTATTTTAATAATTCAATACTTAGCACAGTGACCTTTTAAACTACTGTAAAAAACCCTTAAGCGTTTAATTTAAAAGGATTCATACCATATAGCCTGCAATTTTCGTTCCACTATCTTAAATAACGGTAACATAACTGTTACATTACTGATAGCTGTTAGAGGTTTGATTATTTATGCAAGCGTTGGCTGCCGTGCGCTAGGGCGAAGGCGCTGATTTGATAGGAAGTGGGCAAAGGATCGAGAGTTTGAGTACGAGGTATATTGATATTAATGCTGGAGGACGGCAGTAAAGTACCTGCCAATGCTTGTAAGCTGGCACCGGTAGTGGCTACATCATCAAATAAAAGCAATCGCTTAACAGGCGGCGGCTCAATAACGCAAAAAGCATCGGTAAGATTGGTTAAACGCTCAGCTCGCCCAAGTCCGCGCTGGCTGACTGTCTCATCAATCCGCTGCACGCCATGCCAAATCGGAATACGCCAATGCTTTGATAAATATGCAGACAATATGGTCACCGGATCAAACCCGCGTGCTCTCAACCGACTGGATGTTGTCGGCATCGCAACAATAACGCTATTATCCGTATGACAGCCGTTAGGACGTGGTAATTGGCGTAATACATGTACCAATAGCGGCAGTTTGGTCATGTCTTCTTGGTGTTTAAACCCATGAATGGCTTGGCGAAGAGGATAATCATAGTAGCTTGCTGCTTGAACAGACAGCGAGGTATCAGCAGCGATATCCACAGAAAAAGGCTCAGGCAACCACGCGATATTATGATGACAGTCGGCACATAACAGCCCACTATTTAGATGCTGGCTGAGTGAAGAGAATATATGAGGCGCACTAGATGATGCAAAGCTATCTTCTTTAGGCTGCGGCTGCAAAACGCTCGCTGCCACGCGGCACAGCTGACAGCGTTTATTCACATATTCTGCCAGCCACAGACCGCTTTGATAAGGCGCTAAACGACGCATATGTCTACCATAATTCAATGTGCCGTCCACTTATGTATCGCTAGTGCGTACTGTTTAGACACCCTGTAAATCTATTATAAGCCTTTCCAATCATTGAGCATGATGCCAATACCAACGCCGGTATTTTTATGATTGTAGTCAATAATAGACTCGCCATAGCCACGGAACAGCTGTATATAGCCATTCACGTTATTGGATAGCGGATAGACGTAATCGACTTGCATAGCACCATTTTCGGTTTTGGGATTATAGCGCAAGGTGCCACTGATACTTTGTTTGTTAGGGAAGTCATATAAAAAAGTGACATCGCCATAACCCATGAAGTCTTCGATATCTGGGTTGTCATCCGACTCGCTATTGCTGTCTGTGTTGATGCGCGTCCATAACCGCGGTACGACGGAGAATTTGCCCCATTCTGCACCCGCCATCAAATAAGCGCGGTTCCATGAGCGTGATAAAGGGTCAGACTGACCGTTTGAGTGATGTGACGCCCCTACCCCAAGCATGCGCAAACGACCACCAAAAGGCAAATTTGCTTTTACCGGTTGGGTAATAAAAATCTCAGGCTCATAGTCGGTGGCTCGAAACGGTCGCGAGTTGTCTTCATTATAAACTTGCCAATGTGACAGCTGGCTATACGCAAACCACATGTCCGCTTGAGTACCGAATAAATCCTCTGCGACTTTGGTCTTAATCGACACTTGCAGCTTTAGCTCAGCGTTACGCATCTCATCTGAGGTATAAGGTCGTTCTAGATCTTGTGTTGGACTACTTGGATTGCGGTTGGGGCTACTGTTCACGAATATCGGCAACAGGTACATCGGACGATGCGGACGCGCTGACCATGTGCCGCGCTCACTGTTTTTATCCAAATCATAAGCCAAGCTTAATGGGGTATATTTTTCAATATCATTTTGGGTAACGCCCACGCTCTCTAAAATCTCAGCCTCTGTTTTTGGGGCGCCTTGATGCAAATGCTGCGGCGGTACAGACTGACTGGCAACCACAACCGTCTTTGTATTCTCGATAGTAGAATCATCTATGCTCGTCATGTTTTCAGCCAATACCACTTGCGGACTGCCTGAAATGGTGCTTTTGAGGGTTTTTGCTAAGTCTAACGGCTGTTTAGCGGTTATATAGCTTGGGGTGATACCCTGATTGGCAACTTTATCAAAACACGCCAAGCGTGCGCCATCGGTCAATACGTGCGTACATTCGATAAAGAGCTGCTTTTGCGCCGCAACTTCATCAGTAGTGAAACCAAGATTATTATCAACACGAGCTTCAGGATACTTTGCACGCTTATTGACCATACTCGCCTTGATGGCGCTGGTTTGTGCAATGGTCACAGCTGGCTCGACAAACTCAGTATTTTGCACCGTCTTAGGCGTGATTGCTTGTGCTGATACGGTAGCGCAGCTTAGCAAAACCCCGATACTGACCGTTAAATAAGTTGGCGTGCCCTGAAATATAGCGCGGCGCTGCGGTGAGAAAGTATGAGCAAACATAAATGTCCTTTATCTTACTGGCACAATAGCCAGCAAAGTCGCAGAGGTATCGGATAGGGTAAGAGGCGGCACAGCTCAACATCATTGGTCAGCTGGCTCAGATAAAATAAATTCAGGTAATAAAGGAATTGAAGTTATAAAAGCAGCAATGCTCAATAAACAATGCCGCTATAAAATGTTACTTTATTGTAATGAAAATAGAGCTCAGTTACTAGAGGTGATTGATGACTCAATAATGACTGACCGTTATCCTCATTAAATCTCCTGTTTGCCGTTAAAAAACAGCAATGTCATCATTGCATAGATCATGCCATTCTTATCTTATTCATAACGTACGCCATTACTATCAATCCAGCCGCCTTGATGCCGCGCCGCTGGGTCATGATGCGTCCAATGTACCAAGCCGCCTTTATCATTATAGACATATTCACCATAAAAACTGATTGGCGTGCCTTTTGCAACATCAGCCACGCGCGGTGCTAAGTCAATATTATGCACCAGTAATAAAGTCTGCTTGGGCGTTACATCGGTCAGCTCAATCAGGATTTTTTGATGGCGGCTACCCTCATTATCATCTAGCAATGCTTTAATAATCGTGCCGCAGCCCTGCACCTGACGGTCGGATTGCTTGGCTTGAAAGGCTTGCATAAGGATGTCATTACGACAATGATTGGCAGCTTGTTTGTCTTTTTCGACGGTATTTATACTGCCGTTATTATCTTGAGTAACGGTAGGCGCTAAGGTATCGTTTGGCTGACAACCACTCAATGCAACTGAGAGGGAAAATAAGCTGGCTGCTAAAAAATAAGGTTGCCGTATAAAGGTACAGGTACGATTAAAAATAGTCATAGAATGAGCATCGCTTATAAGGTAAAAAAATAGCTTAGAAATAAAGATAATATTATAGAAGAATGGATAACATAAAAACAAACGAGCCAGCAACTGCATGATAGCAGCGCTGGCTTGTTTATTTTGGTAGTCTGATGATTAATACGTATTAATAGAGGGTTATTTATTCAGCATCGTTAATGTTTCTTCAAACACTTTGCGACCGACTTCACCGACTTGTTTATTGACCAATTCACCGTCCTGATAATAGAGCAATGTCGGTGGACCAAATAATTGATAACGCGCCAAAATGGCTTTTGAATCAGCGGTAGTGTCCGTAATATCTAAGCGCACCAATTGCCAATCCGCCATTTGCGCAGGGCGATTGGTAAATAAATTTTTATCCATAATACGGCATTCAATACACCAATCCGCCGTTACATCCACCAACACTTTAGGGTTGGCAGCAGTAATCGCATCCAACTCGGCAAGCGTGGTTATTTTGGTATCTGTCGCATTATTATTAAGAGCAGGCTGACCGTCAATTGTTTGTGACATTATCGGAGCCGCACTCAATGACTCTAGCGGATGCAAGCTGTCATCATTGCCCAATGCCGCACCGATGATTAAACACGCCGCCCAAATACCCGTAACCAGAGCAAGCGCTTGGGTTAACATGCGCCCCTTGCCTAACCAGCGCCACGCCCACATTGCCACAACCATAAACCAAAGCGCCCATACTAACAGCATAACAGGCGAGACAAAGACGCGCTCAATCAATAGCAAAGCAACTGCGAATAATAATAAGGCAAAGCCTTGCTTGACCCAATTCATCCATTCGCCCGCTTTTGGCATAATTTTGCCTTGCGTTGCGCCAATTAAAATCAGCGGCGCAGATAAACCAAAGCCTAGCATAAATAATGCGGCAAACCCGAGCACTGGATTACCTATCGTTGATACTGCAAGCAATGCGCCAAATAAGGGTGCAGATACGCAAGGTGATACTACTAGCGCGGATAAAAATCCAGCTGCTAAACTTCCGCCTGCGCTGCCTAATTTACTATCACCCGCTTGGCTTAAGCCTTGCATTTTACTGGCAATTGCATGCGGCAGACGAATGGTAAATATCTCCAACATATACAAGGCAAGCAGCACAAACACGATGGCAAAGCCGATGAGAATAACAGGGTTTTGTAGCCAGCCGATAATCCCTAACGACTCACCAAATACGGCAATAATCGCCCCTAAAATACCATAAGCAATGGAAACGCCCACCGCATAACTGGTGGTTAAAATCACGCCTTTTTTTACGGTTGGGTTTTGCTGACGGGCAACGATATTGGCAACAATCGGCAGCATTGGTAAGACGCAAGGCGTTAATGCTAGACCTAGACCGGCTAAGAATAATAAACCCAATGCCAACCAAGGATGCGATGCCAGCCCAAACGGATCACTATCCTCAAGAGAGTTAGCCGCAATTCCACTGCCGTTAAAATCGCCGTCGATATTATTAGCACCACTATCAGCGCCACTTATCGTATTACTGTCTGCGCCAGAAATTGTATTACTATCGGCACCAGAGATGCTATTGGTTGCCTCACTATCTAACGCTGCATCTTCTGCAGTACTATTCTCTAACTCGGTACTCTCTAAACCAGTACTGACTAAATCCGCACTCTTTACAGAGCCGTTATCGACCAAGGCAGTATCACTAGCAGCATTCGTAGCAGCACCTGATACCGTATTGACTTCGCTGGTCGAACTCACATTTTTTGATGTTGAATTAGCCGTTACTTCTGTAGCGGTAGCCGTCGTCTTTGCAGCACCACTCGTTGTATTAGGCGCACTGGCAGCATTGACAAGTGTTGTTTTTTGGGGAGCCGCAATCGTTACCGTGGTTTTAATTTTTTCAGGCGGATAACACAGTCCGGCTTTCGCACAGCCTTGCCAGCCAATGGTCAAAGCGGCATTATTAATCGCTTTACTACTCGACAAAGTCGTCGTTGCCACTACATTGATCTGATCAAATACTGGTACGCGCCCAAAGGTTGGGTCGTCAATCATGTTGGCACGTTGGCTAAAGGTAAAAGGTGCTGCCGTTACGCCTGCTGGCAAGTCCAACTTAATGCGGTCTTTGTAAACGTAATGTTCAGGCGTGATATCAAAGTTAATCGCTAAGCGTGTGCCATTGGCAACTGCTTTGGTGGTACTACCAACCTGAAACGCTTTATCAACCGATAAGAATTTCGGCTGAGTTGCGCTTTGATTATTACCAAATAAATCACCCAAACTGGCAGCATGGGTCGTCATGGTGGTGGCAGTCAGCCCAGTCAATAGCGCACTACTAACAATAGCCGCTGCAAAAAAAGGCGAGGCTTTAGCAGTAGTTTTAGTAATTAATGATAATTTCTTCACAGGTGTCTTTATAGACATGAACGGCTACCTTGTATTGCTAATAGTAAAACAGACTGACTTATGCGACCGATTAAGCTAAGAGCATTCTTGTCGAGCTCTCTTGCCTTTGATTCTGGTATGGGCATTGCTTTTCACAACTTAATATGACTGCTTTATAGTCATCAATTACTTACGCGATGCTGCAACATTAACGGTGGTTTTAATCTTTTCAGGTGGATAGCACAGTCCTGCTTTAGCACATCCCTGCCAGCCGATAACGACAGCAGCATTTTTGATAGGTTTGCCAGTGGCTGAGGTCAACGTGGTAGTGGCGACCATATTTTTTTGCGTAAATACGGGCACTTTACCAAATGTAGGATCATTGATTGATACGGGCGACTGGCTAAAGGTAAACGGCGTTGCGCGTACCCCTTTCGGGAAGTTTAAGGTCAGCTGGTTTTTATAAACATAGTGACCCGGCGTGATAGCAAAGTTAATCGAAAATTGCGTACCTGCAGACGTCGCTTTACTACTACTGGTCACTTGAAACGCTTGGTCAACGGATAAGAATTTTGACTTTGCGGCGTCATTATTGCCAAATAAATCACTCAAACTTGCCGCTTGCGCAGGCATCATCGTTAAGCCTGCCAGCAATGAAGTTGCTAAAAGCGCAGCTACCGATACTGAAGTTTTACTGCGTACATTATGTGCTGCTTTAATACTCATAACTAATTACCTTTTATTGCTATTGCTCATCAATAAGATGTCGAGCTGATTCGTTATTAAAATAATTAAGCATTCATTCGACTAACTTTCAGCAGAATAAAAAATATCAACCAATAATCGCTCACTGGTTGATAATCCTTTTGGGTCATAATCCTTGATTGGACTGGTAAGCTCAACTTACTTATATAAGATTGTTGCTGAATATAAGGGTATAACTGAGCACAGTTTTATAACTGGACACAAGATTATAACTGGGCATAAATATCAGCATCTTGCGACTCACCGCCCTGCTGTCCATCTGCGCCCAGCGAGAACAAATCATAGACGCGCCCCTCAGAACCGGGAGCCACATATTGCAGCTCGTTGTCCCAACCATCTGTTGGATAGCCGCCTTTAATATAACCGCCTTCAGGATAGTTTTTAGCGTCAGCTGGCGGCGTGGTTAAGGCGTCCAAACCTTGCGCCGTAGTCGGATAACGCGAATTATCAATCTTATACATATCTAGCGCATTAGACACGGTAGCAAGCGCCGTCTCCGTTGTTTTTACTCTTGCTTTATCACTTTGTCCCACTACTTTTGGCACGACCAAACCAGCAAAAATAGCCAAAATCACAATGACGACCATGATTTCAATCAAGGTAAATCCCGACTGAGATTTTTTATATTTATGAGAATGGCGACCAGCTCGGTCAAATGTCGACTTAGACGATTTTAATTTCTCTATTTGCGTATCTATTGTTATTGGTGTTTGTAATTTTATTGGCATTTTTATAGTCATAGAGGCGATCATCACAGTTGGCTATTAAAGGAATACGTTCGGATTTAATGCTTAAATGATAATCACTATAGACGATGGTTTTATATTTATCTACCCTTGCTTAGCATTCTTAATAGGCACCGTCCTATCGTTTGGTGATAGTCAGTCTAACCGCAGCGTACTACCCTAGTATTGTTATTTTATTACCGATTGGTTACTTGTAAGCTATCCGCTGGAAATAGTGATGATAATCATCATTCAGTCAAAGCCATTACCAAATACTATAGCGCAACGATGCAATGCCCCCTAGTAAAAACAGCGGTGAGACAACAATATACAACAGTAAGTAAAACTTAAGAAACCTAAATAATGGTTAAGTCAAATTGATAGGTTATTGCGGACTAGAAGAAAGGTCTATCAGAAATAAAAAAAGTGACATGGCTCAGTGAGCATTATTGGATAAGTAAAATTTAGCGCCACCTATTCTTAACCTGCCAAATCATTCATATTCACAATGGGCAGCATTACTGCCATCACAATAATCATGACCACCACGCCCATTAACACCAACATCAACGGCTCAAGTAGTGACAGTAAGGTACTAATAAAATTGGTGGCTTCGGCTTCTTGCATGGTAGCAGCGCGACTCAGCATATTTTCAAGCTCGCCTGAATTCTCGCCACTTTTAATCATTTGCACCATCATCGGGGGAAAATAAGCCGATTTTTCCAACTGACTCGATAAGCTTGCACCTTCAGTGACCCTATCAGCGGCAGAAATAACAGCGCGTTGAATATGCAGATTGGTAGTCACCGCCGCACCAATATGCAACGCTTCAATCAACGGCACACCTGAGCGCACTAAAATAGCAAGGGTACTGGCAAAACGTGCCGCATTAAGACCTTTTGACAAGCGCGCAAGGATAGGCAGCTTGAGCACCAAACTGTCTAAACTTAGCTTGCCTGCTGGCGTCTGGGCAAGACGATATAAAAAAAAGCTACCGCCACTAATCACTAATAACATCAGCCACCACCACTGGGTAATGACGTTGGACAGGGCAAGTACCACTTGAGTAATCAGCGGTAGCGCCTGCTCAGATTGCTCAAATACCTTCACAATCTTGGGCACCACAAAGCTCATAAGTCCCATAATAACGGCAAGCGCCATTATCATTAACACAATGGGATAAACCATTGCGCCTTGGATTTTCTTTTGTAGAGCAAAGCGGTTTTCAGTGTAATCGGCAAGCTGATTAAGAATTAAATCCAAATGCCCCGACTTTTCCCCAGCAGCAATAGTGGCAATATAAAGCGGTGGAAAGCTGGTCGCTTGTTGCAAAGCGCGCGCAAAGCTTAACCCTTCTAACACATGCGAGCGTACCGCCAGCATTAAGGATTTGATATGAGTTTTTGGCGATTGCTTGGCGACGGCAGCGAGGGTTTCTTCTAACGGAATGCCCGCAGCAAGAAGCACTGACAGCTGACGGGTTAATAATGCCAACTCATAAGCAGAAGGTTTTTTATAGCGGCTTTTATGTCGGCTTTGGCTATTGTGAGTGGCATTGACCGCGCCCACTTCCATCGGTGTCCAGCGTTTATCTCGCAGCTGCTGGCGCACTTGCCGCGCAGAATCGCCTTCTAACAGCCCTTTTTGAACCGTGCCCTGTTCATCCAATGCTTTGTAATGGTAAGCGGGCATAGCGGTGGTATCCTACCAAGTTGTAGCGCCAAAGGGAGGGTAAAAAGTAACATAATACGAGGAAAAATATAGAGTTGATACCATTAAAATAAAGCAGTTAAAAGAGAGCCGTTAGGATTTTAAAATAGCGGCGTAGAATCGCTACTTTCTGGCATTAGTCCTTGCAACAACAACATATCCAAATGCTGCTGCTGCAATTTTTTATCGAAGTCATTAACCTCGGTAATCAGCATTTTCTCAATGCGTTTATCAGAAGCATAAACACTTAAGCGAGCACAAATAATCGCCAGCTGATAGATGCGTTTTTTACAATAACCATCTAATCCTTGCAATAAGCGCACCATATGTGGCGTCTCAAGGCTGGCATAATCATAATCGATAACCACATCTTGACCGAGGGCAGTAACGCTGTAAATAATCGATAAGTGCGCACAAAAATAACAGCTGAACAGATAACCTATCACATGACCGATATAATAACCGCGATCATAAGTAAAGCTACTGACCCCAAAATGACCCAGCACATAACTGGTTAGGCTGGCTTGGTCTAAAATAGGTTTGGGATGTTTTAAAGCACCGACAGTCGGCAAGCATAACGGATTATGTCCCTCTTGTACCGTGATTTGCCAGCCAGCTGGCTGTTGGGCGGGCATATGCTGGACAATATCCGTAATAATATCGTCAACCACGTGCAGCTGCTGCCACAAACGCGCCAATGCTTCGGTATCGATTAGACCGCGCTTATCAAGCTGTTGTGTCAGCTCATACTGCTGATATTCTACAAATTGGCGTTTAAGAATTTGTACCAAATAAGTAGGACGAGTATGAACCGACGCCATATACAACTGTCGGGTGCGCTCATGCTGCCACTGATAATGCAGGACACGCATACGCTCCACGCTCATCTCACTGCTATCGGACACAAAAGAGGTATGAGCAAAAAGAGGATGATCGGATAAAGAATGATGCGCCATATCTACCGCAGCAGGGACAGTAAACAATGCCAGTAGCCCCACTTTATCTAATATGGGCAGGGTGCTAGATTGGCTATTAGTAACAGGAATGGATGCTGCTCCAGTCTGGCTTTCAAAGTCATTATAATCAGTAGAAGAGGCAGATATACTCTGCTTAATAGCTGCCTGAACAGCAGGTTTAACGGTCGGTTGGGTCATAATATACCATCACCAGTAGAAAGTAGATGTAGGCATCATCTGTAAATAACTGGGCAACCATTTACTAGGTAACCGCAGTTAAAACTTAATGAGTTAAAAATGCTCAATTAAAAATAGACATTTAGCTAGGCAATAAATGCTTAAACAGGAACTCAATGCAGATGGCTTACTGCCCCATAGTACCTGAAGCCAGCGTCTTTGTCAGCCATTGTAGCTGCTGTCATCTGGTGCCAGCTTTACCTATTAAAACTTTATCAGCATTGAACCTTTAACCAACACCTTAACTGCTTATGTACAAATGACTACTGACACTTTTCTTTTAACAATAATCTTCCATACTATTATGATTCTGCGTGCGTCTGCTTTTGATATTGTTGGCGATATGCTTTTGGCGATAACCCATAAACACGTTTAAAGGCTTGGCTAAAGGTCGAGTCCGACGCATAACCGACCAATTCACTGATACGACCAATACTGTTTTGCTGTAAGCGTAAATAACGTGCCGCCAGACGCAGACGGTAATCAATCAAATAAGTCAGTGGCGGCATGCCCACGCTGTCTTTAAAACGTTGGGCAAAGCTTGAACGTGACATCCCAGCAACTTCCGCCAACTTATGAATCGTCCAATTACGGCTTGGGTCATCGTGCATCACTGCCAGCGCCTTAGCAAGATAGGGATCTTTCATTGCCCGTAGCCAATTATCCGTCGCCTCAGGCAAGCGCTCAATATAGGTGCGCAGGCACTCAATCATCATGATACTTGCCCAATGATTAATCACCGCTGTTTTACCCATCCGCTCATGCTCAGACTCTAGCGACAGTAATTTAATAGCAACATCAATTACCTCCAAGCGACTTTCAGGTAAATCCGTAATTTCAGGCAAAATCGACGGCAATACGGACAATAGCGGACGTATCATATCCTTATCGTATTTACATTCTATCAATATTAAATGCGCATCAGAATCAGCTACGTTTTCATTGTCACCATTGAGCATAACACTATGCGAGCTTAGTCCTAACAGCTTATTATCTAAAGCCTGAGCAGTATCACTATGATAACCTGTAGCATACGACACATGCTGATGGGTGTTTGGAATCATAATCATATCACCAGCATGCGCTTGATGGTCGCTACCATCGATTTGAATACAAAAACTGCCTGATACCACTAAGTAAAATACAATCGTATCTTTTCTAGTCAGGGAAAACGACCAATTACCCGAACCTTGTAGACGGTAATACTTCGTCTCGAATAAATGCACGTTTTCTAACAACATGCTCAACGCGTCCATAAATTCTATCCTCAACCCAATATAACCAAGTGCGCAAACGTAGCAAAGTAAACCACCTGATAGCCATTACACAAGAACAATCGCTAAATATGGACTGTTAATGGGAATATACATACGCTGCACACACCTTGCTACTCATGAATCCATGACTTACTATCTTTAATACAACTCATACCGATATTATCGTAAGGTTTACAAGCATACAACCGATACAAATAGTTAGCATTAGAGGGGACGTAGAAAATCAATGAGCAATCTTTAGAAGATAAGAATAAAAAAGGCAAACGCAAAAAATTGCCAAAGGAGGCAAGTGTTTTAAAAGATAAAGTAGATATTAATAAAAGGTAGGATATTGCAAATAAAACAAGAAAAAATAAAACGAGGGGAACATCAAAAAAATTGGGGCGACTGATGGGACTCGAACCCACGACAACCGAGATCACAACCCGGGGCTCTACCAACTGAGCTACAACCGCCATAAAGAACTATTGCTAACTGTGAGCAATATCATGCAGGCTAAATGGTGCGCCTGGCAGGGCTCGAACCTGCGACCACCTACTTAGAAGGCAGGTGCTCTATCCTGCTGAGCTACAGGCGCTCTTGAAGGACTTTTATATATGCTAGCAGAATCATAGTAACAGAAACTAAACTATTATACATAAAAAAAAGCCTGAAAGGCTTTCATAAAATAGATGGTCGGAGTGATAGGATTCGAACCTACGACCCTCTGGTCCCAAACCAGATGCGCTACCAAACTGCGCCACACTCCGATGCTTATCTATCATCTCGATACTTTCAATCATTAACTCGTTATTGGTAAGAACCGCTAAGTTGTTAGTGTTTGTCGCTATCGAGGTGCACATATTAAGGGGTTAAGGCGATTGTGTCAACACCTATTTTCAATTATTTTATAATATTTAGCATTTATTTTGATTTATATGGATTTAATCTTATTTTTAAGGGTGAATCGGCACTTTTTAAGCCAGATACCCAAGCTGTTTACCTAAAATTCGCCATATTTAGTAAATAATTCATCATAATTTATATTTTATGACGTTGGGGCAATATGATTTAGTATGTTTATTTTAATAATTTGCGTCTAGTTTTGCTGATTTAATGTGCCTGTCATTAAATTAAAAGGCATTAACCACAATTTAGCCTGTCGACGGTCAGTATTATTTGTTGGCGTAAGCAGCACGGGCGCACGCTTATAGTCAGTGGTTGGATACACCAGCCACACTTGCTCTGCCTGATACGCTTGCGCGTAACTGGTGAGCTGGTAGGCGTCGCTGGCGCTGATATCACGCGGATGTGCTAAGTGCTTCCATTTAGTGTCGATAACATGGCTGCACTGCTGAAAAGGATTAACCTCTTTATTACCAATATCACTGTTTTCATTTTGCTGAATATTATCCACACGATAAACCAGCATATCTGGCTGAATAGATAGACACGCCTGCCCACTATGATCGCGGAGCCAAACATCACGCGGCTGATAGCGTAATTCGTAGCGAGGCGTTTTAGACTCATCTTGCGACACAAAAAAATCGCTAAGGCACTGACTGACCCATTGCTCAAACGCTTGATTCATATTAATCAATAAGCACAAACGCAAAGGCGCGTGCGTTGGTAGCGTATGAGAATGTGTCGATATGCTACTACCCGCCTTAATGTTAGGCTGCTGCGCTTGTAATAACCAATAGGCAATATCTAGCAGCTGCTGGGCGGTTTGTCGTTGTGAGGATGACAAGGGCTGGCTATTGAGTTGACGTTTAGCGCTAATATATATGGGTTGTAATTGGTGCAACTCATGTACAGTTAATGGCGTAATCGGCTGCCAAACTTGCCATTGGGGCATTATTAACTGGATGTGCAATAATTGAATTTGAAATAAAGGAGCGAGCAGCATAAAAGCGCTTTTAATAAGCCGATTGTGCAGCAAATCTTGACTTAAAATACTGACTTCACTGACAAACTTATGCGGCTGAGCACCATGACGGCGCAGCTGCTCTTTGATAAGTAACTTACCTTGTAGCCGTGCCTGCGTATCGATTTCTAGTTGATAATTTTTATTGGGATAATAGCGGGTCAATTTTTGCAAAAACTGCGTTATAAGCCATGTTGATAACGGCAATGTTTGGCTTGTGAGTGCGCTTAAGTGAGGACTAAATTGACCCATATGCTGAGTATGAGGCTGTGCTTGCCACGCGTTTTCAGGATTAAATAACGTGCTTAGCATGCGCTGTACCCACTGCCGAGTGGATGCAATCTCATCATTTTGTAATGCGTTATTTCTTGCCATACCAGCAACTGGTTTGGGTAATATCTCCAGCGTCATATCACTAGGCAATACAATGATGCCAATATAATGTCCGACTTTGAGCTGCCATTGCCCGCGCTGCCGCTGGATGCTAAATACAGCAAACTCTTGCGCCATTAGCCACATAAAATCGCTAGCGTGGACAAAGTCTTGCACAGTTAAGCGCTGATGTTCAAACACGCTCATAATCGAGTCATTATGGGCGACGAAAGCGCCATGATTGACCCTAACTCGTTGCTTTTTCTGACGCTCAGCATTTATCATCAATATATCTTATCCATATAGACGCTGATAAACCGCCACCTGCGCAAACGCACCTGTTTTAGCTATTAAATCTGGATTAATGCTATAGTTGCTATGGCTCATCCTTGGTTCAAAAAAAGGCTGTTGAGCGCCAAAATTTTGCTGTTTGTGGGTAGGATTATTTGGTTCATTACGCAGGTTCGATTGCAACAGCAACGCTTGACTATCGTGAATAAATTGCGCGGTAAAAGGCTGCTGCTCATCGCAAAACAGATACTGCAACAAGCTCACTTGTCCGCCAGTGACTTGCACCAATTGCGGAAGAACTTGTTCAATTAACACTGTTTGCAACTGCACTATATCCTTTACAGTACAAAAAAAGGCATGACCCAATTGTGCTTCTGCTCCTAAACTTTCAATAATTCTTTGATTAAGACCCATAAGCAACTGAGCTAAATCAATCTCGTTTATAGGGGCATTTTCGTTGCTACTATTATCATCACTTAAGACTGTAATCGTAGGTAATAATTCTGGTCGCGGCGGACAGTCAATAAAGCGGAAACGGCGGCGCATGGCTATATCGAGCGGTGCTAGCGAATGGTCTTGAGTATTCATCGTGGCATAGATATCGACATTGGCAGGCACGCTAAATGAGCGTCCAGAGTATGCCAAATTCACTTGCATGGCATGGGCTTGTCCGCTGCGTTTGTCTGGCTCAATTAAGCTGAGCAGCTCGCCAAATACCCGTGAGACATTGGCGCGGTTGAGCTCATCGATGAGCATCGCATAACGCTGATTCGGGTCATTTGCAGCGCGCTGGCACAACTGCAAGAACGCCCCATCTTGAATACCATAGCTGATTTGCCCTTGAGTATTGCCTCCCAACACCGGGCGAATCCCTTCAACAAATTCCTCATAGCCATAGGCTTGATGAAAACTTACCATACTAAAGCGCGACTTTTGCATCGCGTTAATGTTTGTCTGTGCTTGCTGATACTCTAGCAACTGCATGGACAATTCAGCCAATAACGGCAAACATTCGGGCAGTAAAAACCACGCGCCACTGTTATCTTTATCAAAATAAGCTTGGCTCGCGCGTTTCTTATAATCGACCGTTTGTGAGGCTATCGAACTGTGCATTTGCAGTACTGACCACGCCGTATTGCTTAAGTTTTTATCGCGCTCATTATGTGCCGCTTTTGCTATAAAAAACTCATGCGCTAAAATTTCAGGTACTTTTACTAATTCTTGCTGCTGGTGCTTAAAGTCCAATAAAATTAAGCATATTACTTCACGCCAGCTCAATTCATGCAGCAGTTGCGCCAATAGTTGAGCTTTATCAAGGGTTGGTAAATAATCGGTGTATTGCTTGGCAATTTGCAGTAACTGGTAGGTTTTTCCCGTTCCGGCAACACCGGTATAAATGATATTAACAGGCGTATTCGGCATAACTTTACTCAATAAAAATAGGTCATAAAACGTTTAGCGATATGTGTCATCTTAACGACAATAGTTTGTGAGCGCGGCAGTCGATGCTAATCATGGCTGGCTGACGGTCGATAGTGCTACCATTAAGTGCGTACAACATTAGCCAGCATTATACAGGGTTACTGCTGGGTTATTTAGGCGTAGCAGGTCACTTATCAGGATAACTGGCCATTGATTAAACATGCTAAAACCCGTCATCTTAAGGAATATCATATGTCTGAACTATTCAACAAACTAGTGGCTACTTCAGGTGCCGTATTGCCTGCCAAGGTTGTCGATAAATTTAATCCGAAAAATGATGCCAGCAATAATACTAGTAACGATATCAGCAATAAAAATACTAACGACACACTTAAACCAGTCAGCAATCAATTTACCAAATTATTAGCCGTCACTAAATACCTGCCAGCAGGCATTCGCGCCACCGTGTTATCCAAAGCGTTCGGTAAAGTCGTGCCCTACGTGGGGACAACTGGCGTCTATTACGAGACCGTCGAACCCAATAAAGTGGTGGTCAGCTTAAACAATACTAAAGCAGTACAAAACCATATCGGCTCCGTGCATGCGGTCGCCGTTACCCTTCTTGCCGAAACTGCGACAGGTTTTATCTTAGGTGTAAATTTGCCTTCTGATCGTGTGTTATTAATAAAATCTTATGCGGTGAATTTTTATCGTCCGCTAAAAAAAGGACAAATCGCAGCCATCGCTACCTTAACCGATGAACAACGCTTGGTTATTTTAAACACGCCTAAAGGTGAGATGGTCATTCCGTGTGTGATTAAAGACCGCGAATCTGACAGTGAGCGCGACTCTATCGTGGTTGAGATGACATGGGCGTGGATACCAAAGTCGGAACTCGAAGCCCGTCGCCAAGGCAAAATCGAGAAGTCAGACTAGGACATAAATAAATCCCAAAAGCCGACTAAATTTGATAAGGTAGAGACTCAAAATTAGTAAAAATATAGAGCTTGGTTTTTAATTTATAACCAATTCTAAAACCATAACGGCTATAACCATCCTTTATTATCCTGCCATTTATCATAAGGAAAACATCATGTCTACTTATACCAACAAACTGATAAGCGCTTTTTCCTCAGCATTACTAACGGGCGCATGTCTGTTTACTGTCACCGTAAGCGCCAATGCGGCTGTCAGTCCTGATGCCGACACCGTTGCCATTACTCATAAAAACGCTAAGGTTAGTAAATCTAAGCCGATTTTTTATGGCGATGGTGGCGCTTATCCGTTCTCTGATGCCGTGCGTGTTGGCGACACGCTGTATTTATCAGGGCAAATTGGTTTTAAAAATGACAAGTTGGTGAAAGGCGGTGTCAAGGCAGAAACCAAGCAAATTTTTGATAATATTCAGGCAATTTTATTACAGTACGGTTATCAAAAATCAAACTTGATTAAATGTAGCGCCATGCTCACGGATATGAAAGACTTTGCTGATTTTAATAAAGTTTATCAGACCGAATTGGCTAAGCCATATCCGGTACGCTCAACGTTTGGGGTGGCAGGATTGGCAGCAGGTGCTAGCGTCGAGATTGAATGTATCGCGGCAAAATAACGCTTCATTTTAAACAAATTAAAGTAGTGATTAAGTTGTTAAATTAAATAAGCAAAGCGTCTTCTAATAAGGCGCTTTCTTTAGTCACGCGCAGCACTTCCTCAAGTGTCGTCTGTCCACTCATCACTTTACGCAAACCATCGGCACGAATAGACGGTGTTTGCTGGCGCGCATAGGCTTCAAGCTCAAATTCTGCCGCATGGCTGTGAATCATACGGCGCAAACTATCATCAATCGGCACTACTTCATAGATTGCCGTCCGCCCTTTAAATCCGGACTGATTACATTTATCACAACCGACAGCTTTGGGCAGATTAATAATCGTTTCAGCATTGATATTAATTTCGATAAATAATTTACTTTGTTCAGGGTCAGCCTGTTGCCAACTATGACAATTCTTGCATAATGTACGCACCAAACGCTGCGCCACCACGCCAATCAGCGATGACGATAATAAAAATGGCTCAATGCCCATGTCTTGCAGTCTTGTGACCGCACCAATTGCAGTATTGGTGTGCAAGGTCGATAGCACCAAATGCCCGGTCAATGACGCTTGTACCGCAATCTCAGCCGTTTCAATATCACGGATTTCTCCTACCATGACCACATCAGGGTCTTGCCGTAGCATGGCGCGCAGACTTTTGGCAAAGGTCATATCGACCTTATTATTTACCTGCGTTTGCCCAATACCATCGAGCTGAAACTCAATCGGATCTTCTGCAGTCAAGATATTGCGCGTCTGATCATTGAGATCGGTTAGTGCCGCATATAGGGTAGTGGTTTTACCAGAACCGGTCGGACCAGTCACCAGAATAATGCCATGCGGACGGTAAATTAAGCGTTTTAATTCATCATAATCATGCTCAGAAAGTCCAAGATAGGTCATATTCAGATGACCCGCTTGTTTATCCAGCAACCGCATCACTACCCGTTCACCAAAGCTTGAGGGCAAGGTCGATACTCGCACATCAACCTCGCGTCCCGCCAGCCTTAGACTCATACGCCCATCTTGTGGCACGCGTTTTTCGGCAATATCGAGCTTTGCCATGACCTTAATACGTGATACTAATAAGGGAGCTAATTGGCGTTTTGGAGTGATAATTTCTTTGAGCTCACCATCAACCCGGAAGCGCACCACTAGCCTTTTTTCAAAGGTTTCAATATGAATATCAGAAGCATTTAGGCGAATGGCTTCCGACAATAGCGCATTAATCAGGCGAATAATGGGCGCATCATCTTGGCTGTCCATCAAATCTTCGGTTTCAGGGACGCTGTCAGCTAGGCTATCAAGGTCAGGATGATCCTCTAAACCGGCGGCAATATGCTGCGATTCACCCGTGTTACCTGCATAGGCGGCGTTCATACGTTTTTCAAAATCATCGCTACTGATACTGTCATAAACCGGCACGCTGCGCACACCTTGCTGCTGCAAAAAGCGCACCGCTTCATTAATGGCTGATAACGGTGTGGCTTTGGTCAGCACCAAAGTCGGTGGCATATCAGCATCAATCGCAAGAACAATTAATAGCTGGTGACGCTTGGCAAAACTGTATGGCAATTGCAGCATAAGGGCGACCTAATCAATAAAGTAGTCAGTTAGCAAAGGTTCGAGAATGGCTTAAAAAAGCGATTATAGAAGCGTTTAACGAGCAAAATAAAGGGATGAATAGCACAGCTGATAAGAAGATAAAAAGTCATTGACGACGTATCCTTGAACCTGAATAATGGATAGCCGTCAGCGCTATTCTAAGTACTACCCTATCAGCGCAACTCTATTGGACATACTAGCATTTTGTACGCTTATATAAGTGCTGCTTTTGCGCATGATTGGTATTTGCACAAATAACGCTTTGCAGCATGATGCTGGTTTATGCAGTCTAATATGTTATCTTTATTATCCAAATTTTTATTTTACGCTTTTTTCTTTGTGTTCTTATCGCCCGTCTGTCCTAGGATTTTATATGTTGCAAGCCATGACCCAAGCTCAATCCATTATCACTGGTCACTCTCCGCTTACCAATGATACTTTTACCGTTGGTAGCCGTACGTTTTCTTCGCGCTTGCTGGTTGGTACGGGTAAGTATAAAGACATGAATGAGACTGGAGCGGCAATTGCTGCGTCGGGAGCTGAGATTGTGACCGTAGCGATTCGCCGTACCAATATCGGTCAAAATCGTGATGAGCCCAATTTACTTGACGTCATCTCTCCAGATAAATACACCATTTTGCCCAATACAGCTGGTTGTTTTGATGCTGAAAGCGCCATTCGTACCTGTAAGCTTGCTCGCGAGCTGTTAGGCGGGCATAATCTGGTCAAGCTTGAAGTGTTGGGCGATGAAAAAAGCCTGTATCCCAATGTGATGGAAACGCTTAAGGCAGCAAAAGTGCTTATTGATGATGGCTTTGAGGTCATGGTCTATACCTCAGACGATCCGATTGTCGCGCAAGAGTTAGAAAGCATGGGCTGCGTAGCAATTATGCCATTAGGCAGCTTGATTGGTTCTGGTTTGGGTCTACTTAATCGCCATACCCTGAGCCTGATTATTGAAAATGCTAAAGTGCCTGTCTTGGTCGATGCCGGTGTCGGCACAGCATCAGATGCAGCAATTGCCATGGAGCTTGGCTGCGATGGCGTACTCATGAACTCAGCGATTGCCAGTGCGCAAAATCCTATCATGATGGCACACGCGATGAAACATGCCGTATGGGCTGGTCGTGAGGCATTCTTAGCAGGACGCATGCCGATGCGTAGAATGGCGCAGGCAAGCTCACCACAAACGGGTTATTTTTTCCAATAATGTGGCAATAATGACTCTAAGCATCAAAAAAACTATTAAAAATAATTCCTCCAAGACAGTTAATTGAATCTTAAAGTGAACGCTTTATTTTAAAGGACACGACATGAGAGTGTTGACGGCAGTTGATCAGTTATTTTTACTTCTTGAGTCACGTAAGCAGCCCATGCACGTGGGTGGATTGTTTTTATTTGAACTGCCAGAGCTGGCGCAAACTGCCGATTGCAACTTTGTTCATGAATTGGTGCAGCAGATGCAGACGGCGACCGTGCCGCCAAGCTTTCCCTTTAATCAGGTGCTAGAGCATTTACTGTTTTGGAAACAGGACGAGAACTTTCATGTCGAGCATCATTTTCGCCATGTGGCATTGCCGCAGCCTGCGCGCGTGCGCGAGCTGCTGATGTATATCTCAAAGGAGCACAGCAGGTTACTTGATCGGGCAATGCCATTGTGGGAATGTCACGTTATTGAAGGCATTTGCCCAGAATTTGAAGGCAGTCCGGAACGCTTTGCCTTATATTTTAAAATTCATCATTCTTTAGTGGACGGCATTGCTGCCATGCGCCTGATTCAAAGGTCGCTATCACAGTCGCCCACTGAGCCGATGACGCTGCCAGTATGGTCACTGATGGCACGTCACCGCAATCAGGTCGATGCTATATTACCTGCTGGGCGCTCAATTCTGTCGATTATTAAAGAGCAGCTATTAACTATTAAGCCAGTATGTTCTGAACTGATTGATAATTTTAAAAATCGCCATGATGAAGATTATGTCAGCCCCTTTGATGCGCCTATGAGTGTGCTCAATCAACGCATTTCAGCCTCACGGCGCATTGCCGCGCAGTCCTATGAGATGCAACGCTTTCGAGATATTGCTGACAAACTGCATGTCACCATGAATGATGTAATTCTTGCTGTATGCGCTGGTGCGATTCGCCGTTATCTACAAAGTATTAATGCTTTACCCAAAAAGCCGCTAATTGCCTTTGTACCTATGTCGCTACGCAATGATGAATCAGCATCGGGCAATCAACTTTCATTTTTATTGGCAAATTTGGGTACCCATCTTGATGATCCTATACGCCGATTGCAGCTGATTCATGACAGTATGAATAAGGGTAAGCGCCGTTTTAGACGTATGAATCAAGCGCAAGTGCTCAACTATAGTGCCATTGCTTATGCGTGGGAGGGCATCAATATTTTAACCGGTCTGTTCCCAAAAAAGCAGGCATTTAACCTCATAATCTCGAATGTGCCTGGGGTTGATAAGCCACTCTACTGGAATGGCGCGCCGCTTAAAGCGTTATATCCTGCCTCTATCGTCGTTGATGGGCAAGCTATGAATATCACTTTGACCACCTATTTGGATAAGCTGGAATTTTGTATTACAGCATGTAGTAAGCTATTGCCGCATGTGCAAGATATGTTGGCATTGATTGAAGAAGAACTTGGCGCTTTAGAAACCATTAGTTTAGAAGCTATCAATAATGAAAAATAAGCAGGCTGACTTAAATAGTATTATAAAAACATCATGTTTCAACGCCCATAAAAAAAGCTGACTTCAATATGAAATCAGCTTTTTTATTGCTACTTATTGATGCTCAGTATATGGTTATCAACTGACTATAATACGATTTAGCGATAAGCTTAAAGCGCATCGCCCCAAGCAGGAACAACCACTTGCATTAATGGTTTGAGCATTTTTATATTACAAGCAAAGATAGACCCTGATTCCATAGAGTTATGCGCGCCCGTATGATCAACCACCACGCCACGCGCTTCAGTCACAATCAATTCACCAGCGGCAATATCCCACGGCTTAATGGACATCTCAAAATAACCATCAAAACGACCAGCAGCCACATAACATAAATCTAGCGCAGCGGAGCCTAAACGGCGAATCTGACCACCCGCTTCACTTACTTTTTGTAAACTTTCAAAATGCTCTTTGGCATACGATATGACTTCGCCATTGCGCTTACGCTCAAGCGGATGACCGGTAGTAAATAGACCACCATCAATGGTTTTACGCTCACTGACATTAATACGGCGCTGATTTAAACGCGCACCTTTACCACGGCTGGCTGAAAACATCTCATCACGGACAGGATCATAGACAACGCCATGTTGAGTCACGCCTTTATGCTGTACCGCAATAGATACGCAGAATTGCGGTAC
Source organism: Psychrobacter sp. 16-MNA-CIBAN-0192 (assembly GCF_040309565.1). NCBI lineage: Bacteria > Pseudomonadati > Pseudomonadota > Gammaproteobacteria > Moraxellales > Moraxellaceae > Psychrobacter > Psychrobacter sp. 16-MNA-CIBAN-0192. Next base: position 228,793 of record NZ_JBEOOX010000001.1, on the reverse strand, counting down.
ACCATGTACGAAATTTTTGGTGCCATCTAACGGATCAATAATCCAGCACCAATCGGCATCTTCGCCGCGACCTTCTTGCATACCAAACTCTTCACCCAAATACGAGTGCGTTGGATAGCTGGCTTTTAGCGTCTCAATGGTCAACTCTTCGCTAAAACGGTCAATACGCGTTACCAAACCATCAAGCCCTTTAGACTCAATATCCAGCTCAATTTTATGACGGTTTTGATGTGCGTATAAAATCTCTTTACCGACTTTTTCAGCAGCGCGCGCTGCGATAACGACCATGGGTTCCATATATAACCTATTTGCTTGATGAATGAATACGAATAACTGCGTACTGTGACTAAAAAACACTGCGCGACAATGGGTTAATTAATAATCTTAAAACCCGCCGTCATGGCAATCATGCACGCCATACCTGATGGTTGCTATCTGCTACTGCCCAAGTTGTCAAATAATTTACACCTACGGCAAGCAGGTGGCACACATGCGCTTTATTTCGCGGTGCTATTTTATCAATTTTTTAGCGCGTGTGGGTATTTATTATTAATTTTTAAAATTTATTAAAAAACTAAGCTATTGATTATCAATATATTAGCGCCTTAAAACGGTTATTTGTCAACGGCGCTGCTGGCTAAGACAGCAGTTGTTGCAATTGACGCGCGACCCCTGCCACATCCAAACCGCAGTCGCTTAGCTGTTCTGCTTGCGAGCCATGGGCGACAAAAGAGTCAGGAATACCAATATTACAAATTGCTGGACGATTTATTTTAAAAGCAGCCGATTCATTTAATAGGTACTCATTAACCGCACTACCCGCGCCGCCCATAAGCACATGCTCTTCTATGGTGGCAATATGAGTTATGCCTTGAGTAATTAAAAGGTCTATCAAGCTGGTATCAAGCGGCTTGACCCAACGCATATTAACAACATGAATTTGGCAATCTCGTTGCTGAATAAGAGTTTGCGCTGCTTGCTCAGCCGTTGCTACCATCGTACCAAATACCAGCAGCGCCAATTGAGCGGGCGCGTTATTAGCACCCAATACTGACTCTACCACCGCTTGTCCAATTCTATAATTCTGGGCAGGACGCTGAATAATCGCGCCCGTTCCTACGCCGCGTGGGTAACGTACGGCGGTGCTACCTTGATAGTCATAGCAAGTATTGAGCAGCTGATAACATTCATTTTCATCTTTTGGCGCTGCGATAAGCATATTGGGAATACAACGTAAAAACGCGTAATCAAATACTCCAGCATGGGTCGCGCCGTCTTCACCAACCAACCCTGCACGGTCAATGGCAAACATCACATCTAAATTTTGCAGCGCCACATCATGAATCAGCTGGTCATAACCGCGTTGTAAAAAAGTCGAGTAGATGGCAACAATTGGCTTTACACCTTGGGTTGCCATGCCAGCGGCAAGTGTCACCGCATGCTGCTCAGCAATAGCCACATCAAAGAAACGCTCGGGAAACTGGCGGGCAAAGTCAATCATGCCTGAGCCTTCTTCCATCGCTGGCGTAATGGCAAGCAACTTATCATCCTGTGCAGCTTTATCACATAAAAACTGCCCAAACACTTGCGAGTATTTTAAAGCCGGAGTAGCTTTTTGTTGGGTATTGATAGCTGTATTACTAGCCGCTCTACTGTCAGTAGCAGTGTCATCCGCAGGTAATTTGCTAATGGCATGATAGCCAACAGGATCTGCCTCTGCTGGCGCAAAACCTTTACCTTTGGTGGTATAAATATGTACCAATACTGGACCCTGAACGTCTTTCGCCCGTGCTAATACACGCAGCAGTTCAGGGATATTATGCCCATCAAAAGGACCAAAATAGGTAAAGCCAATGGCTTTAAATAAGTTGTCTTCTAGTCTCGGAACCGCACGTTGTTCAGTATGGCGCTTACGGCGATCAAAGCCTGCCATCATTGGTCGTGGGCATAAAACAGGCGTGCCTGTTTCTGAGATATCAACCTGATATCCCGACTCCCACAGCATAGCCAGATGCCGAGAGAAACCGCCAGTAGAACAAGAGATTGACATGTCATTATCATTTAAAACCACCAACAAATCAGCGTCTTGTTGTACCGCATCATTCATCGCCTCAAATGCCATACCACCCGTCATTGCGCCATCGCCAATTACGCAAGCAACCGTTTGCGCGCGACCTTGATAGCGCAGTGCTAAGCTCATGCCAAGCCCTGCCGAAATAGCCGTCGATGAATGACCAACGCCAAACGTATCATAGACTGACTCAGCCCGTTCAGGAAAGGCAGTCAGACCGTCTTTTGCGCGAATGGTACTTAGCTTATCGCGGCGACCAGTTAACACCTTATGCGCGTAAGCTTGATGACCCACATCCCAAACAATTTGGTCATTAGGCGCATCTAGCAGATGATGCAGGGCAATGGTTAACTCAATAACGCCTAAATTTGCACCAAAATGCCCGCCACTTTGACCCGCTGAATACAATAAAAACAGGCGCAGCTCATCGGCTAAGGTAATTAGCTGCTCGGGGCTGAGGGATTTTAAGTCGGCTGGGGTCTCAATAGCATCCAATAATGGCGTGACCGGGCGCGCACGCGGTATCACCGAGTACGTCTGCTGCAAACTAGATGCAGGCATAGCAGAATCGGTAGCTGATGACGATGGAGAATGAGACTGTGAGGAATGAGTTGACTGCTGCATATACCGTACAATACCTACCAATCTGCTGACAAGGTGACGCCTTATCATATCCTAATGCGCCACTATCCTTTTGATATGGCGTCATATAATAATCTATAACTTAAGCTAATTGACGTAAATGAGCAACTGCTGTGTATTATAGGGCTGACGATATGTTCCCCATACCCTCATATATTCTAAATATTATGCACTATTGTTGTGCTTCAATATCTGAGAATAGTGACGACACAGTAATGTAAGGACAAAGACTTGTCACTGTATCCGTTAAAATAGTGTGGCATAATAGCATTATTTTCTGACTATCGCTAAAATCATCGTGCAACATCTGTGCACTTTATGTGATTTACGCATCGATACGATAAAGGATAACCCTTTTAGAGCAACGGCTCTACTTGTACAGGGTACCCCTTGTATTCAAAAAGCATAACAGCATAGCTATTCTACTGATAAATAGCTATATTTATACCCTCTACCGCCACGAAACATGGTCTATGTAGGATCTTAATGTCATATCAATTTATTACCAGCGCCACACTGCCCACTCGTCACGGCGAGTTTGACATTCACATGTTTGAAAATGATGCCGGTCAAGAGCAAGTGATGCTTACCGTGGGCCTGCCCGTGGTTAACCCCTTATTAACGCAAAAAATAACCAGTATAGACACGAGCGAAAAAACAACTAATACTTCTGCCAGCAATTCAAATAATAATACCGCTGCTATCGCGCCACTGGTACGCATTCATTCAGAGTGCCTCACGGGCGATGCTTTCAGCTCGCTAAAATGCGACTGTGGACCTCAGCTTAATGCAGCGATGCAAGCCATTCAAGAAGCGGGCTGTGGGGCTATTTTATATTTGCGTCAAGAAGGTCGCGGTATTGGACTGACCAATAAAATTCGCGCTTATGCCTTACAAGACCAAGGGCATGATACGTTAGATGCCAATTTAATGTTAGGATTTCCAGCGGACGCGCGCACCTATGAGATGTGCGGGGCGATGCTTGCGCATGTTGGGGTCACTGAGGTGCGCCTGATTACCAATAATCCAGACAAGGTTGCTTATTTAACTGAAAGCGGCATAAAGGTGGTTGAGCGCGTACCGCTATTGGTCGGGGTTAATTCCGTCAATGCCAGTTATTTAGCGACCAAGCGCGATCGCATGGGGCATCTTTTTGATCAAGAGTTGTAATCACACCCAAAACTCTCAGCAATGTTATAACCGATATCTTTATGAGCACAGCCATTATGAAACCGACAACGATGAATGATAACAATCTAACAGATATTGCCAGTACGGACATGCCAGATACTTTAACGTTAACGGCAGAAACCACGCCAACGGAGCAAGATATCGCGCGCGTTCGGGCATTTTTGGTCGATTTGCAAGCACGTATTTGCCAAGCATTAGAAGGGCAAGAAGCGGATGGCGGTGGCACAGCAACATTCGTGCCTGATGACTGGGAACGTCCAGAAGGTGGCGGCGGTCGCTCATGTATTTTAGCTGACGGCACGGTTATTGAAAAAGCAGGTGTTATGTTTAGTCATATTCATGTCCATGACTTGCCTGCCTCAGCCACCGCGCGCCATCCTGATATCGCTGGACGTAGAGCTCAAGCAATGGGCGTATCGCTGGTCGTACATCCAAAAAATCCTCATGTGCCGACCAGCCACGCTAACGTCCGCTTGTTCGTGGCTGAAGCGGCTAATAAAGAGCCGATTTGGTGGTTTGGTGGCGGCTTTGACTTAACGCCTTTTTATCCGGTATTAGCCGATTGTAAACATTGGCATCAAATCTGTCATGATTTATGCGCGCCGTTTGGTGACAACATTTATCCGGATTTTAAACAGTGGTGTGATGAGTATTTTCATCTGCGTCATCGTAATGAGCAGCGCGGTATTGGCGGATTATTTTATGATGATGTCAATACTGAAAGTCGTGGCTGGGATTTTGACACCTGTTTTGAGTTGATGCAGGCAGTAGGTAATGGCTATCTTGACGCTATTTTGCCGATTTTTGAGCAGCGTAAAAAAACCCCTTATACGGACGAACAGCGCGAATTTCAGCTGTATCGCCGTGGGCGCTATGTGGAATATAATCTAGTTTATGACCGTGGTACCCTTTTTGGCTTACAAAGTAATGGACGTATCGAATCCATCTTGGTCAGCATGCCACCCCTTGCCAGCTGGCACTATCGCTTCGAGCCTGCTGCTGGAACTGCGGAATTTGAATTAACCGATTATTATTTAAAACCACAAGATTGGTTGACATTATAGTCTAGATTGGCATAATGATAGTCTAGGTGTTAAGCAATAAAAGCAAACATCTGTAAAACAATAAAGAAAGGTCAGCTATCAAGGCTGACCTTTCTTTATAATAGAAAAGTGAATTTAGCCTATTATTCTATTTATTAAGTAATAACCTATTTTATAATGATCATTGGTTTTGCGACCTTTATTCATAAAAAAGATAACTAATAGCCACTTAATTTTGGGCATATTGCTTACTTATATGCTCATTAATAGCCAATTATAAAGGAGTCTTCATATGGCACAGGTTCACACCAACAATTCATTAAAATCTCTTATCGGCATGACGCTAATGACTGCGGTACTTGGTCTAGCGGCGTGTACCCCGACCCATCCTGATGTGAAAGCCCGTCAAGATGTCATGAAAAACTATGGCGATGCAGCAAAAATTATGGGTGGCATGGTGAAAGAACCTGATACCTTTGATATTGATGTCTTTAAAGAACAAGCAGCGTTTTTAGACACTGAATCTAAAACACCTTGGAGCCACTTTGAAGATACCGAAGCGGTTGGTAATGCCAAGCCTGACGTATGGAGTAATAATCCAGGTTTTATTAGCGCCTCAGAAGACTTCCAAAAAGCAGCTGCTGACTTGAATACGGTCGCTCAAAACTCAACGACACTTGCAGAAGTCAAACCGGCATTTGGTGCGGTGGGCAAAAGCTGTAAGTCTTGCCATGACGATTATCAAGTTAAAAAAGATGACTAATATCAGCAATCGAAGCTGTGTTTGTTATTAAGTCATATATCAAGAAAGCTGAAACAGTTAAGTATTAGAAAAATAAAAAACCGCCATTTCTATATTGGAATGGCGGTTTTTTATTTTTCTAATTTTTAAGTGTCCATACTTCTAACTATCTTTTTGACTATATTTCTAGCTACAGCTAAACGCTAGCCCATCAGACCAGCTTGCACAATCTCAATCCAGTAGCCATCAACGTCTTTAATAAAAGCAATGTGCTTCATACTACCTTCTTCCGGACGCTTTTTAAAAGTCACATTATTCTTATCAAACCATGCTACCGCGGCAGCTAGATCTGGCACGCTAAAGCAAATATGACCAAAACCTTGTGGCTGCTCATTACCATCATGATAACTAAAGCCGTCTTGCGTCTCGGTGCCATAATTATGGGTCAGCTCTAAAATACCGCGCTGACGAAAGGCATAAATCGCCAAATCATCACCGGCAGGCAGATTTTCACGCTCTTCATCAGTGAGCTTGGCTAAAAAGTACAAGTCAAATTCCATCTCTGGGAATTTTTTCACCGCAAGCAGCGTCATTCCAAGAACACCAGTATAAAACTCAAGTGACTTAACCGGATCTTTTACCCGTAGCATGGTGTGGTTAAAAGTATAGCCAGTGGTGGCAACCGCAATCGGCTGCACGCCTGCTGCCTGAATACTGTTGTTAGGCTGATCAATATGCGTGGCATTAGAGATAGAGTCAGACATATAAAATTACTCCAGATATAAAAATAGTGACCGTAAATTAAGCGCAAACCTACGAAAAATAAGCTGCTATTAGGTCTCTAAAAAGCGTACTTTACCCGTATCAATATCATATTCAGCACCAACAATAAGTAGCTGCCCAGTATTGGTTAGATGCTCTAAAGCTTGTGAGCTGTGTTTTAACTGACTCACTGACATACGTACATTGGCGCGAATGGCACGGTCAATAAGCGCTTCGGCATCAACATCTTGCCCATTGGCAGTCGCCAGTTCATGCAAGTTATAAACGCTCGGACGAATACGGTCGACGATAGATTGCAAGTTGGGTGAATAATATTTTTCAGGGTCGATAAGCGTCTCGACGCACGCTGTTACCGCGCCGCAATGAGAATGTCCGAGCACCACTACCAATTGCGTATCGAATTTTTCTGCCGCGAACTCAATGGAGCCAATTTGCGAAGGTGCAACGATATTACCCGCCACGCGAATGACAAACAAATCACCCAAGCCTTGATCAAAGACAATCTCTACCGGTACGCGCGCGTCCGAACAACCCAAAATAATCGCCAGTGGATACTGGTCATTGGTCAGCTCAGGACGGCGCTTGGTCATAGGGTCTGGATTGGTCAAGCTGTCTACGTAGCGCTCATTGCCTTTTTTAAGCAGTTCCAGCGCTTCTTCGCCAGTTTTTGGACGAGTGTCAATCATGAGTTATCCTTGTTAATGAGGCACGATAATGAAGAGTATAAAGAATAAGGGCGTCATAAAATCTGAATTTTACGCCGTAATTGTAGCGTAAACACATTCCAAACGGATTAAAAAATTTGTTTAAATCCGGCAGTAATAAACCTATTAGCGTATGTTATGACATAAAAGTTGTGCGATAAAAGAGGTGATATCAACATCAGGAATATCATAGTATTGTCATTCCGATACCATAAACTGATACTACAATATTTTTGAGTGAGACAAAGTATTACCCTCGTAAACGCTAACGAACTTGCACTGATTGGCAGGGTGGATTTGTTATAATGCGAGGCATTGACGCATTAACATTATGTCTCATTGACTTAAAGACTACTTGCCTTTGACAACTTGCCTTTATTAAAACACATTTTTTATAAAATACCTGTCTTCAATAGTGATATTAAAATGCTATCAAGTGTTTGGTATTTTAGGAATTTATCCCATGATTAACTTGCCTGCCCCACTACATATGCCCTCCAAGACCTCAAACACAACCAGTACCCATACCGTGCCAGACGATGTGTTATTACAAATCACCCATCTTAAAAAAACGTACGATGACACGGAAGTCTTAAGTGATATCAATCTGAATATTAAACACGGTGAGTTTTTAACGTTATTGGGACCCTCAGGCTGTGGTAAAACCACGTTATTACGTTTAATCGCAGGCTTTGAGCAGCCAACAGCAGGCGCGATATATTTAGATGGCGTACAAATGGCAGGGCTGTCCGCCGATAAGCGTCTTGTAAATACCGTGTTTCAACAATATGCATTATTTCCGCATATGACGGTGGCGCAAAATGTCGCGTATGGTCTTAAGCTTAAAAAAGTCCCAAAAGACGAAATTCAAACTCGTGTGCGCGAGATGTTAGCAATGGTACAGATGGAAAACTTTGCCAACCGTCGCCCGCAAGATTTATCCGGCGGTCAGCAGCAACGAGTCGCCATTGCCCGTGCGGTAATTAATCGTCCCAAACTTTTATTACTCGATGAACCCTTATCAGCGCTTGATTATAAATTGCGTCTGCAAATGCAATCGGAACTGAAACGCTTACAACGCGAGCTTGGCATTACTTTTGTTTTCGTCACCCACGACCAAGAAGAAGCGCTGTCGATGTCCGACCGTATTGCGGTGATGAAAGATGGTAAGTTTCAGCAAATTGGTACACCAATTGAGATTTATGAAAATCCTGCAAATTTATTTACCGCCAAATTTATCGGTGAGACCAATCTGTTTAAAGCCGAAGTCAAAGGCATTTATCTCGACCAGCCCGACCGTGATGGCAAGGTGACCAACGGGCGCATTGAAGTTGCCGTCTGCGAAGCGCAAGAAACTCAGGTATCAGAAAAGCCAGCAATCTTACGTAATTTGCGCCGTCCGACATTTGATAAAGAGGTTCAAGTCGGCGATATTGTTAATTTATTATTACGCCCTGAAGATTTGCGCATTTATGATGTTAATGACTGCACGCGCACGGGTCTGATTGGACGCGTGATTGAGAGTAACTATAAAGGCAGCACCTTAGATTCTATTATCAAGCTGGACAACGGACATATTATTAAAGCGTCTGAGTTTTTTGATGAAGATGATCCCAGCTTTGATTATAAAATAAATGAGCCGGTAAAAGTCACTTGGGTTGATGGTTGGGAATGGGTATTGCCTAATGAAGAATCGCTAGCTATGCACAAGGATAGCTTCTAATGCCGGGCTTTAATTCAGGTAATAAAAGTCCTTTTCGCACGGCAACCTTATGGCTCATATGGGGTTGGCTACTGATTTTTGCTTTATTGCCGAATATTTTAGTGATAGCGGTCAGTTTTTTAACCCGTGATAGCAGCGCGTTTATCAGCTTACCCGTTAGTATCGACAGCTACGTGCGCATGATAGACCCATTATATTTTGATGTGTTTGTGCATTCATTATGGATGGCGGGCATTACTACGGTGATTTGTCTGCTGCTCGGCTATCCATTTGCTTGGCTAGTTTCCAAGGCCAAAGCGCGTTGGCAGCCGCTACTCATGATGCTATTAATCTTACCGTTTTGGACGAATTCTTTAGTGCGTACTTATGCGCTTAAATTACTATTTGCCAATAACGGCTTGATCAATAAAGCGCTACTGGCAGTCGGCATTATCGATACGCCGATTGATATTTTATATACGCAAGGCGCGGTGATTGCCGGACTCACTTATTTATTATTCCCGTTTATGGTGTTGCCGTTATATGCCGTCTTTACTGATTTACGCAATGATATGCTATTGGCATCGCAAGATTTGGGCGCAACAAAAACGCAGACTTTTTGGCATGTGATATTACCATTGACCACACCGGGGATTATCTCAGGTGTGCTGTTAGTCTTATTACCGGCAATGGGTATGTTTTACGTGGCAGATATTTTAGGCGGGTCACGCAATCTATTGGTCGGTAATATCATCAAAAACCAATTCTTAGATGCGCGTGATTGGCCTTTTGGTGCTGCTGCAAGCGTGTTACTAACGCTCGCAATGGCGGTATTGTTACTTGCCTATCGCGCCAGTAGCCGCCGGATTGGCAAAACCGATTTTAATGAGGTGGCATAATGTCTGACAGTCCATTAGACCGCGCATCGTTGCCTAAACAAAAGAATCAAAAACAGGCATTTAAAATGGCAAGTGCTGGCAGTCTCGCCGCTAAAAGCTATCTTGGTCTTATTTATACCTTGCTGTATTTGCCCATTATTGTCTTAGTCGTCATGTCCTTTAACAAGTCTAAAATCGGCTATAACTGGGGCGGCTTTAGCTTAAAGTGGTATGAATCGCTGTTTAATAACCAAGCCATGTTAGACGCTTTTTGGCATTCTATTGTGTTGGGTTTGGTTGCGGCGACGGTTTCGACCTTGATTGGCACGTTAACGGCATTGGCATTGCATCGCTATAATTTTCGCGGTAAAGGTTTATTAAACGGCTTATTATTTGTGCTGATGATGTCGCCTGAGATTGTGTTGGCAATATCGTTACTCGCGCTATTTTTACTTATTGGACTACAGTTGGGCTTTGTGTCGTTACTATTGGCGCACATTACCTTTTGCTTGCCGTTTGTGGTGATTACTGTGTTTGCACGCTTAAGCAGTTTGGATGAGCGCTTGATGGAAGCGGCTCGAGATTTGGGCGCGAGTGAATCTACGATGGTACGCACGGTACTGATTCCGGTTATCTTGCCTGCGGTCTTGGCAGGTTGGCTATTGGCGTTTACTTTATCCCTTGATGATGTGGTGGTTTCGACCTTTGTGACCGGTCCCAGCTATGAGATTTTGCCGCTACGCATTTATTCTATGGTACGCGTGGGCTTAAAACCTGAGGTCAATGCCATTGGTACTTTATTGCTTGCTGCCTCGTTAATATTGGTTATTATCTCGCAGCTGCTATTACGTCGACGCTAGTGCTTTATTGAGTCATTGCCAATCTTTGAGTGAAAATCAGCATAGAATTGCTTATAATGAATTTTATTCACCTCATATTCATGTTTATTGGCAATTTTATTAGCGCTATGGTTATCCTATGTTAGAGCTTCGTCATCTTAATACCTTAACCGCGTTACGGGCGCATGGCTCGCTCGCAGCCGCTGCTGATGAGCTGCACGTCACGGCTTCTGCGGTATCACATCAGCTTAAAGAGCTGGAAAACTACTACGATATCAGCTTGGTCAATCGGCGTACGCGTCCACTTACCTTTACCCCAGCTGGAAAGGCAGTATTGGCGCTTGCCGACAATATCCTGCCGCAAGTGAACCGTACCAAAGCCAATCTCAAACGCTTAGCGCACGGGCAAGCAGGACGATTACGCTTGGCATCTGAATGTCACAGTTGTTTTGATTGGTTGATGCCGATACTCAATCACTATCGTCGCGAGTGGTCAGATGTGGAGCTAGACTTTGCCACAGGTTTTGAGCCGGAACCACATCATCTATTGCTAGAAGGCGATATTGATTTATTGATTACTACCAGTAATTTGCCGATTGACGGGCTTAGCTATCAGCCGTTATTTGAGTATGAAAGTCGCTTGGTACTGTCACCGATGCACGATTTGGCTGAACGAGCTTTTATAACACCGGAAGATTTAATCGCCGAAACCCTTATTGCTTATCCCGTTGAAGCCAAGCGCCTTGATATCATCGCCAACTTTATGACGCCAGCACAGGTTACTTTTAAGCAAATCCGTACCACTGAGTTGACCGCTATGTTGATTCAATTGGTTGCTAGTGAGCGCGGTGTTGCTGCCCTGCCCGATTGGGTAGTAAGCGATTACGAGAAAAAAGGCTGGGTCGTATCCCGTCCGCTTGGTGATGGCGTGCATTGCCAGCTCTATGCCGCGATTCGCACCTCCAGTCAAGATACCGCCTATATGCAAGGCTTTGCCAGTTTATTAGAAGGCATTGTTAAGCCGTTGTAGTAACGGCTGGATTATTACTAACTTTAAAACCATTAATAATTATAAAATCAGCTTAAAAAAGTAAAACCCGAGCGCGGTTGCTAGCAAAGTTAAGCCAACATGCAGCCCAACCAAACCCAATCCTGCCAATAACTTACCGGCATTGATAAAGGTAAATACTTCCGCGCTAAAAGTACTAAAAGTAGTCAGCCCGCCCAAAAATCCGGTGATAACAAACAGCCGAATATTGGGCGAAAGACCTTGTCCCATACGCTCAAACCATACCAGTGCCAGCCCGATTAATAAACCGCCCAATACATTAGCACTAAGCGTACCCAGCGGTATCCAATGATGCAGCAAATTCAAACGCGCCAGCCAGCCACGCAAACACGCGCCAAATGCTGCTCCTAAACCAATGGCAAGCCACTGCATGATTTCATCCTTTTTCTAAAAACTGATAGTAATCAACGTGAATAAATGAGGAACAATAAAAGTGAGCTATTAAATCGCTGGTAATTCTGTCATCGGCCAACGCGGTACACAGCTCACTGCCAAATCATCTGACTGTCCAGCTTGCAAGCGCTCATAACCGGCATAAGCAATCATCGCCCCATTATCAGTACATAACTCGGGCGGTGCATAGTGGACGGTGGCATTTATTTTCGCTAATTCTGTCTCTAAAGTGTCGCGCAAATGTCGGTTGGCACTGACCCCGCCTGCAATGACCAAGCGACTCATATTTGCTTGCTTTAATGCTTTAATCGACTTTCTTACTAAAGTATCAACCATGGCATGCTGAAAACTAGCGGCAATATTTGCGCGCACTTGCGGATTACTCTCAGCGCCATTTCCTGAACCCCCTGAGCCATCGGTATCTTTAATCAAATTATGCACGGCGGTTTTCATACCACTAAAGGAGAAATCCAAACCACGATGTAACATTGGACGCGGTAACTGGTAGGCATTTGGATTACCCGATTCAGCCAATCTGGCAATATTAGGACCACCCGGATATTCTAAGCCCAGCATTTTTGCGGCTTTATCAAAACACTCGCCAGCAGCATCATCAATCGACTCGCCCAATATCTCGTACTGCCCGATACCTTTTGCCGCAATTAGTAAGGTATGACCACCGGATACTAATAGCGAGACGAAAGGAAACGCTGGTGGATTAGCACCCATTAATGGCGCGAGCAAATGCCCTTCCATATGGTGAATACCGATTGCCGGAATTCCTAATCCATAAGCCAAACTGCGCCCAAATAATGCACCGGTCATTAATGCACCAATCAAGCCAGGACCCTTGGTATAAGCAATGGCATCAATATCCTGTTTAGTAATGCCACATTGATCTAACAGCTCATGAAATAACGGTACCAATTTACGAATGTGATCGCGGCTGGCAAGCTCCGGCACGACCCCGCCATAGACGGCATGCAGTTCTATTTGTGAATACAGCACTTGCCCAAGCAGACCCTTATTGTCACTGTCTATCAGCTCACTATCAAAAATCGCTAAGCCTGTTTCATCACAAGACGTTTCTAAACCCAATACTTTCATGCACTCACCTTCATAAAAAAACCGCCATTGTAATCACAATGACGGTCATTTTAACAAATTTCAATCGTTAATATCTTAATGACTGCTATTAGCTAGCAGCGCCAACCATATAATCAACCGCAGCATGAACCTGCGCTGCGCTTACGCCATTAGCGGCTTGGGCTGGCATTTGGTTAAAGCCTTTCTCAGAATGCATATGTAAGGTATCCATACCTTTGGCTATACGCGGTGTCCATGCTTCTTTATCACCAAATTTTGGTGCGTTTAACAAGCCAGTTGCATGACAAGCGGCACATTGAGCGTTATAAAGTTCTTCACCGGCATTGGCTGCCAATTCTTCAGTCCCAGCCGCTTCTACGACAGCAACGTCTTCGACAGGCACTTCTTCTACTGCAGGCTGCTCAGCTTCTACAACCGGCACCTCTTCAACGACTACAGGTTCTTCGACAACTTCAACGGCTGGTACATCTTCTACTACAGGCTCTTCTGCGGTTTTATCACCACTACAAGCACTAAGTGCTAGCATGGCGCTTAGACCTAGTGCTGACCACGTTAATTTTCCTACTACGTTTAGCGATTTTTTATTGCTAAGCTGTTGATTGATTTCCATATTCATTCCTTTGCCGGTTGGGTTAAGTGAGCGTTTTTTGGGTGGTGCGTTTTTTATTCCCTGCTTACTGCGGTTGTTACCATTTGCGAATATAACTAGTTTTGACGTCGTCAATGCGCTGTTGTGCGTGACTTACTGTGAGTGTAACTGTGGTTCTAGCCGCGCCAACTTTATAGTCATCGCGGTCAGGAATAGCTTAGATAATAGGTATAATAATCATACTAATTTTAAGTGATATAGATTTCAAGATAGGTTTTTCACAGACAGCTTAAAGATAGGTATGCTAAGAAGAGTTTTTTGCCGTTTATCATTGAAGAGCAAATTATCGATAGCTATTCAATTAATAGCTATCAATAATTAGTACTTATCTTCAAAATTAATTAACTAGCAGCAGCAACCATATAATCAACGGCAGCATGAATTTGTTCTTCAGTCACACCGTTAGTGGCTTGCGCTGGCATCTGATTAAAGCCTTTTGCTGCATGCGTATATAACGTGTCTTTACCCTGAGCAATACGTGGTTTCCAAGCAGCAGCGTCGCCATATTTAGGCGCATTAAGCAAGCCTGTCGCATGACATGCCATACATTGAGCATTATAAAGCTGCTCGCCTGCATTATCAGTTGCCGCTACTGGTACAGCTGCTGCTGTTTCGGCAGGTGCTGCATCAGCGCTGTCAGGCGTGGCAGCAGCAGTTGCTGTCTCATCGGTAGCCGCAGCAGGTGCTGCTTGTTCAAAAACCATCTCTTCTGCTTTTGGGGCATTTTTGCGGGCAAGATCAGCGGCGGCATCCACACGATCGACTGCCATCACTTGGCCATGTGGAGCGACTTCTTTATCATCGCTACAAGCGCTGACACTGATGCCAAGTGTAACCGCAAACACTGTCCCTAAGACCATACGTAGCGACGTGTTTAATACCGATTTTTTCATCCCAATATCCTTTATAAAACTGACAAAAAAGCGTAAAGATGCCGACTGCTCTGACAAGGAAATTATCATAGCATAAACTGAAACCAAATCGTTATAGACAGTGAGGATTTTTTATCAGTTATTTGGTACTCATTTATTGCCTAGTTATCAATGATATATCGCCTATTTGGGCGCTGTAAGATGTCAGTAGAAGCTTATCAATTTGACATAAAACGGTGTAAAGATAAACCTAAATATACGTTTTATCTAACTTTTTACCTAATAAAGTGTACGGACGATATACATGAAAGGCTTTGACTTTACTGGCATTTTTTATTAGAATGACCACCCTTGTGCTATTGCGCAAGATTATCCTAGTTTGAGCTGATGTGTGCAATCTTGAGATATTGCCGCTATCAACTACTATACAGCCAAGCTAATGCCTTTATATCTCATCCTCATAAGGAGTCTTCATGCCTGCAGTTAAGGTTAAAGAAAACGAACCAGTTGACATCGCTATCCGTCGTTTCAAACGTGCGTGTGAAAAAGCAGGCGTTTTAGCTGACGTACGCAAACGTGAATTTTTTGAAAAACCAACGCAAGAGCGTAAGCGCAAAAAAGCGGCTGCTGTGAAGCGTTATAAGAAAAAACTACAACGCGAAACTATCCGTACCACGCGTATGTACTAATATTAAGGACGTAAGATAAGCGGTTATCTATTTGATTGCTATTATTCTTTTGTCACTTAAGCCAATGAGGGTATTGGTCAATAAATCCTCAGACTAACCAGTTATATAAGCGCCACTGCTATCTATTGATGCCAGTGGCGTTTTTTATGCTACACTTTTTATGGTGGCTTTTTTATTATGGAATTTTTAGCTCAGTTTTTTTAACCTAGTTTTTTAACTTAGTGTTTCAAGCCATTTTATTTAAGCCTAGCGCATTTAAGCCTATTGTGTTTAACCTTATGAGGAAGAGAAGCGATCATGAACCCACTCAAACAAAGCCTAGCTGATGATATTATCAAGTCAATGAAAGCTCATGATATCGAGCGCGTCAAGGTATTGCGCAATGTGCAAGCGGTCATTAAACAAATCGAGATTGATCGCCAAACGCAACTTGACGATAGTGATGTGTTAGATGTGCTGCAAAAACAACTTAAGCAGCGCCAAGAGTCATTAACGATTTTTACTGATAACAATCGTAATGACTTAGCGGAAAAAGAGCAGTTTGAAATTGATATTATCAATCAATTTATGCCAGCTCAGATGGATGATGCGGAAATTGCCGCATTGGTTAATGCTGAAATTACCGCACAAGGCGCAACTTCTATGCGTGATATGGGCGCGGTCATGGGCGTGTTAAAAACCAAAACCGCAGGACGTGCCGATCCAGCTATTATCTCAAAACTGGTCAAGTTAGCGCTGCAATAAAGGTTAATACGTTAGCTTTACGTCATGTGGATGAGTAGCATTACTGACGCTAATAATGATTAACCGCATCATATAACCGCATTGTATAACCGCTTAAGGCTGATAGTCTTTGGCGGTTTTTACGTTTTTGATTTCTTGAGCAATATTTGCTAATAAGGGTCGAGCGCTACTGCTTTGTTCAGCGATTGGCATATTTTTGGTCAATTGCTGGGCTTGGGTCAAGGATATGAGCGCGGCATCATAGCGTCCATTCCACAGCTGGTCTTGGCTGCGATAGCGTAGCGCGTTGATGGTAGCGATACGCGCAAGCGGTGCTGAGGCTGATGTTTTAGCAATTTTTTCATTGGCTAATTGCAAGCTTTGCCACGCGTAACGGTCACTTGGGTACTGCTGAGTTAAAGGTTTGAGAAGTATTTGAGCATCAGTCGGCTGATTATTATTGGTCAATGCTTCAGCCAAGTATAAGCGCAAGTCACGACGTTCAGGATAAAGGCGCTGCTGCGGCGTGAGCACATCGACCGCTTGTTGCCACTTATGTTGTTCGGTTAACACTTGGCTATAAGTGATCGATAATAGCGGCTCTAATGCTTGGCGTTCTTTATTTGGCAAGGCATTGAGTTGCGTCATCATAGTTGCCGCCTCATCAAAGCGTTGCTGCTGGGCGTACCAAAGTAATAAGGCAACTTTGGCAGCAGGATTATTTTTTGCAGCGGTGGTTAGTGCAGTTGGGGAAACACGATTTCCCGTCACTTGCACCCGCCAATAGAGCAAATCAAATAAGGCTTGGTGCCGCTGCTGCTGAGTAAGCGACAACACAGGATAACGCTGGGCACGGCTTTGGGCTTCACTTAAACGCTCATTACTTAAAGGATGCGATCGTACAAAGCTGGGTAAAAATCGATTGGCAACTTGATTGAGCTGACTTTGTTGATTCATCGTTGCAAAAAACCGTGGCATCGCACGTGGGTCATAGCCGGCTTGGTTCATAATCTGCATACCTACTCGGTCTGCCTCACGCTCATTACTCCTGCTAAATGCCATACTGCTATTCATCGCAGCGGTCTGACTACCCATCATAACCGCAGCTGCCGCATCGCCACCACTATCAATAGCGGACGCGGCAATGGCTGCCAGCATTCCGCCCATCTGAATCAATAATGCTTGCCGGCGCTCATCTGCTCCATGTTCATAATGGCGTTGACTGATATGCGCAACCTCATGTGCCACCACACTTGCCAGCTCATCCATACTGCTGGCAGCAAGGATAGTACCCGTATTAATACCAATCACCCCGCCCGGCGCGGCAAACGCATTGATGCTGGGATTATCCATAATCACCTCGCCAAGTGGCGCTTGCTGCCGTGCTTGCGCGTTAAGCCGCCACGTCATCTCTTTGACTGTCTCTTGAATCCATGGGTCGTGCTCCATTTTTGCTTGACCATTGATTTTTTGTAGTGACCACTCGCCCATACGTTTATTTTGATATTGATCGGCAAAACTGAGCCCTTGTCCTTGTAAACTTGGCAGCGCAAGCTCTGCAACTGGCGAATTTTGCCATGAGCTTGCCATCATACTATTAGATGAGCTGGGCGCATTCGTTGCCACCGTTGCCAAGGCTAACGCAGCATGGCTTGTTTGACTAAAGCCTACCGTCCCACTCATAATTGCCGCCATGACAATCCATCTGCTATAACGTCTTGCCTTATCGTTAAATAAAAAAGGGTTAGGCTGCACACCAGCAAACGATGTAAAAGGGGCACTTACGGATGTCATTATTGAATACTTATCGGTTAAGGCACGATTTAACGCAAAATAATTAATAGGGGTCACATGCCCATCCTTTATTAGTAGTCAAATATTAGTAGTCAAATCTCTGGAGGTTCACTCATCATTTTGGATGATACGAGCTTGCAGGTCAGTGGTCAATTTTAACCTGCCATGTACTACCAATATCTAAGTAATGCGTTATCTTTGGGCAACATTCCCTTTCTGAATATTTTTTTATTTATCCTACCTTACGCTTTGCTTTAAGCTTTTTCATATCTATAAGCCTGAACGCGCCTCATTAATTATTTCAATAACAGCGTTGATGACAGGACGTCCAATCGACTGTAATTGCTCAGCTGGGATTTGTTATAATAGACACTTGGCAATAAATATCATTAAAAGCTGCTATAGCGCTGCCACATTAAGCAACACTACATTCAAGATTTTAAGGGTTTTATTATGACTATCACCCAGCAAACCATGCCTACATTACACGCTCCGTATACTATTTATTTTTCGCAGATTCTGGCAGCGCCCATACAGGAAACGGCGGCGGCTTTATTACAGCAATTATCAGTTGAATATATTGCTAATATACAGCCTGCTAACAGACAGCTGACTCAAAAAGGCGCCGTAAATACTACGATGAACGGCGAGTCAGTAATCATTAAAAATATGGTCGATGGTCGTGGACTGGCGTGCCCTATGCCATTATTAAAAACGAAAGTGGCGCTGCGTGATGTTGGTGCAGGCGAATCGCTGTATGTGGTAGCAACTGACCCCAACTCACAAGCGGATATTGTGGCGTTTTGTCAGCAAACCCATAAAACTCAGCAAAGCGGTGCTCCTGCGCTAACATTAATACTTAATCAAGTCAGCACTAGCCAAGTGACCAATAGCGTGGCTGATAACCATCTAGATAGCGCTAAGCCCGATACAATCTTTCACTTCATCATTACCAAAACCGATACCAATTGAGTCGTGCTATCCTTTACAATTAAAGTAATCAGCACCTTAATGTGCCACATGTGACCACAATAACTATATTTAATTGATAAATTTTTTACTTATTCCATTTTAATCAAGGTCAAGAATATGGCTACTGACTCGATGAAAACAGTACAAAGCGACATCCCTGCACCTGAATCCAATCCAGCACGCGACGCGGCGCTCAAGGCAGCAGCTGAACGTCCACCTTATGATGCCACTGCCTTTGAAAATACCAGTACCCGCGATTTGGTACCGGCTATGCCTACGCATTTGTCAGCGCCTGGGGTCAATGTTGGTGCGTATATTAATACCGTACATCAAATCCCAATTTTAACCCCGCAGCAAGAACAAGAGCTTGCCCATCGTTATTATGATGAAGGCGATGTTGAAGCGGCACGTCTACTGGTCATGTCGCATTTGCGCTTTGTGATTCATATTGCCCGTAGCTATTCAGGTTACGGTTTACCGCAAGCAGACTTGATTCAAGAAGGCAACTTAGGTTTGATGAAAGCAGTCAAACGCTTTGACCCTAATAAGGGCGTGCGCTTGGTATCCTTTGCGGTGCATTGGATTAAAGCTGAAATTCATGAATTTGTCATTCGTAACTGGCGTATTGTCAAAGTGGCAACCACCAAAGCCCATCGTAAATTATTCTTTAATTTACGTAGCTTAAAAAAGACCAATAATCAGCTGACTTTAGAAGAAGCTGATGCCATTGCCCAAGATTTAAACGTCACGCGTAAGCAAGTGTTAGAGATGGAATCGCGCCTGACTTCTTATGATGCATCATTTGAAACTCAGTCGAGCGATGATGACGACGGACGTTATGCGCCGCAATTGTTCTTAGAAGATGGTATTGATCCTGCGGAAATGGTTGAAGAAGCGGATTGGGAAGAGAACAACTCCTCTGCCTTGATAGCCGCTATGGATACTTTGGATGAGCGTTCTCGCGATATCGTTGAACAGCGCTGGTTATCCGAGCAAAAATCTACCTTACACGAGCTTGCCGCTGTTTATTCAATATCAGCGGAACGCGTGCGCCAAATTGAGAAAAACGCGATGGATAAAATCCGTGAAGCAATGACCATTGATAGCGTGATTTTGCCAGACGATATTCAGTAAGGATTAATAATGGTCAACTGGATAGGAATTGCCGCGCTTAATCTGGCTATTGCAGTGGCGTTAGGGGCGTTTGGCGCGCACGGTATTAAGAATATGGTCGATGCGCAACAGTTGGAGTGGTGGCACACGGCTACGCTCTATCTGTTTATCCATGCCTTAGGGCTGTTGCTGGTCGGAGTGCTGATACGTCTTAACATTGCTGCTCACACAACGGCATGGTTATTACAAATTGGCGTTATTATCTTTGCAGGCAGCTTATTTGCGATGACCCTTGGCGCACCGCGTTGGTTTGGCGCGATTACCCCTATTGGCGGCGCGCTCATGATAGCAGGTTGGGTCTGGCTAGCGGTGACTGCTTTTCGCTCTACCAATGCCAGCTGATTAATAAAGGCGCTACATTAAGTAAGGATTAATGGTTATACTTTGATTCATAAAGAATAATCACATTAATTAGGTCACGGTTAATCTAGGGAATGATTAATTTAAGGAACAACGATTATGAGTACAATCAGTGTTAATGGACAAACCTTGCAAACTACCCATCAAACGGTACAACTGGTGGTCAACGAGCTAGGCTTAAGTAGCGGACGTTATGCCGTTGAAGTAAATGGTGAGCTGATTCCTAAAAGCGAGCTTGATAATTTACTTATTACTGATGGAATGGTAATCGAGGTGGTACAAGCGGTGGGTGGCGGTTAATCTTTAATGACTATTGTTGAGTTATGAGTATTTGCTATCTAGTGGTTCAATGATTAATCGCTATTACTTTAGTATCATTTAATATCTTATTAAAAATAATATTCTTAGGTGTTTAGCTAACAAAAGGACCGCAAGCGTATGATACGTTTGCGGTCTTTTTTATGCTTTTACTATTCATTTTATAACTGCTGCTTTGCTACTTAATTTCCCTCGATATGTTTAGGTATTCATTAATAGCTGGCTATGAGTTGAATGTTAGCTTTATTTATTATTAATGCTTATAAATTCATCCTAATAACCAGCTACTAAACTTAATTTCAATCATAAAACAATTGGCAATTAGGCGACTGGTTCTGCACCTTCCAGCTCTATATCGCCAAAGCGTGCTTCACGACCTGCCCCTTTAACCTTGTTCCGCTCTAGGCGCGTTTTATATTTGCGTACTTGTCTGTCGAGTTTGTCTGCCATCTCATTAATGGCTTTATACATGTCATCCTCAAGCGCTTGTACAAACATTTCTTGTCCTGAGACTCGTAAGATAGCTTCAGCTTTATGGGTCTTTTGACCACCATCGCTGGCACCACTATTATCAAGTGATAGGATTACTTGAATGCTTTGAATTTGATCAAAGTGACGTTCTATTTTGGTCAACTTATCATGGACAGCAGTATTCATGGCTTCAGTTACGGTGATATGGTGACCACGGATAGTAACATTCATATTATTGTCCTTATAGTTATCGCTGATAGTACAACCGGTAATTAAGAATCCTGTCCTCATTACCTTCCCGTATCAATAATTCTGCTTGATTTATCAGTCCGCTAATTTCGTATCTTGTCACCGTTTCAGGTGACTGTTTTAATAGTAATGTTAGATATTTTTATAGCTATGCTGATTGGCAGTGGTTATTGATATGTCTCTAATTTGTCATGAATCAGCGCAGCTGGCAAGAGCAAATCGTGTAGCGAAATGTATCTAAAGCTTTCGTTATTCACTCAAATCTATATACTCAGGAATTTTTATTTTTTATATAAGATTTTGATAGTAGCTGAGTTACAGTAGGTAAATACGGTTACTGGTATTTAGCATTACTTTGACGTTTTATGAATGCAAACTGAGCGAGAGATAGATAGACGCTAGTACTTTTGTTTACGCTGGGTTGAGGAGCTGATATTCATGGCTTCACGGTATTTAGCAACGGTACGCCGCGCGATATCAATACCTTCGGCTAGCAATTGCGCTTGAATACGACTATCAGACAGTGGCTTTTTAGGGTTCTCATCAGTGATAAGCTGCTTAATCATGGCGCTAATGGCGGTCGATGAGATATCGCCATCGCTACTGCTAACGTGCGATGAAAAGAAATGCTTTAGAGAAAATAGTCCTTGCGGGGTGAGCATGGTTTTGCTGGTGGTCAAGCGCGAGACAGTCGATTCATGCAGCTCTACTTCATCGGCTACTTCTTTTAAAATCAGAGGTTGCATGCTGGTTGCGCCATACTGCAAAAAGGCTTGCTGACGCCGTACAATGCTGGTGGCTACCTTAAGTAAATTTTGGTTGCGCTCTTCAATACTGCGAATAAATAATCGCGCATCCAGCAAATTATCCCGTAAGTATTGATTATCAGGGCTATTATCACCGCGTTTGACGAGGCTGGCGTATTCTTGATTGACACGCAGCTTTGGTAAGGTTTCTGGATTTAGCCTAACATGCCAGCCTTCGGTTTGAGCAGTATTGTTGACTACTTTATCTGCTTTA
Organism: Psychrobacter sp. 16-MNA-CIBAN-0192; assembly: GCF_040309565.1. Classification (NCBI taxonomy): domain Bacteria; kingdom Pseudomonadati; phylum Pseudomonadota; class Gammaproteobacteria; order Moraxellales; family Moraxellaceae; genus Psychrobacter; species Psychrobacter sp. 16-MNA-CIBAN-0192. The sequence continues at coordinate 206,339 of NZ_JBEOOX010000001.1, read as the reverse complement.
CTACAATTAATAGGAATCACGATGATATCAGGAATATCATAGCTCGCTGGCGGCTGTGTATAATCGGGCTGATTGGTTTGAAAGGATAAGCCGGGCGCAGGATTAAGCGTACGCAGCAACTGTAGCGCTGGCGTTATGTTTTCCGGCAGTAATCCAGTGGCGTCTGTTAATGCTTTGATATTATTACTCACCAAGTGCTCGCTGGCAGATAATAAGGCAACTGCATGCGCTAAATGCTCGGTATCTATATCAAGCTTGCCGAGTTGAATGGCAAGACATTCACTCAGTGTGCGCGCGCCCACGCCTAGAGGATCACAGGACTGGATGACGCGCAGTACTGCCATTATTTCATCGCGCTCAACACGATTGTCCCATTGATAAAAACTCGCCACGGTTGTAAAGCTCTGCAATAACTCATCAATATCAAGCTGGATAAAGCCCATGTCATCCATGGCATCCATCAAATAATTGGCAATCAGCATATCGGTGTCGGATAAATGCTTAAAATTAAGCTGCCAGCGTACATGGTCTTGAATACAGGCGCTGGTGCTGCCTTGATAAGCATCTAATTCGTCAAAAGCTTTGCTTGTTTGCGTTGACGATGCATAGTTTCCGGTGTCAATATTATTAACATCTTGATAGTCATCATTAATATCACCAGTATCTAGCACACTATCGCTAATACCAGACTGCTGTAACTTATCAAAGCTATTGCTACATGTATCATCATTGCTATAACTATCATTATTATAGCTATCATCAGTATCGTTATTATTGGCGTAGCTATCGTCAGAATAGTCGTTATTAGAATAGCCGTCAGCATTATAGTCGGTATCGGCTGCTGACGAACTGCCCGTGTCGCTATTCCACGCATCAAGCGTCAAAGGCGAATCCGCTATAGTCGTGAAATCCTCGTCGTCATCTTCAACACGCTCAAGCAAAGGATTGCTATCCAATTTGAGTTGTACTTCTTGTGCCAGCTCAAGACTCGACAGCTGTAGCAATTTTATCGCTTGCTGCATTTGTGGCGTGAGCCGTTGTGAGGTATTTAGCGTGGCTACTAGCCCAAACGACATACTCATGACTGAGGGTGACACTCCATGATGGTGATAATAATTATTATAAATAAAGTGATTGTTCTGATTTCAACAAATGAGCTGACATATATCCGGACACGACGATAGCATTTTTTGCGGCATTGTTGCTATGATAATACGCATACTAACAAATACGATTGAGAAGATATATGAGTCATCAGTTAACTGTGGCAGCGGTACAAATGAACAGCCAGCAAAATGTTGATGCCAATATGGCAACGATAAAATCGGCGATAAGCGCGGCAAAAGAGCAAGGCGCGCAGCTGGTGGTATTGCCGGAGAACTGCTGTAGCATGGGGGAGCAACGCGCGACGGCTGAGCGATTTGATGAATTATCAGCTATGATTGGCGATGCCGCACGTACGCATGACTTGTATGTGCTTGCCGGCTCGCTACCGTGTTTGTATCGTCCTGATGGCGTGATTGTGCCTGATGGACGGATGCGCCAAGTCAGTCAGCTGTTTGCGCCAGATGGCACGCAGGCAGCGCGCTACGATAAGATTCATTTATTTACCGCGACAGTGGCGGATAAGCAAGGCAGCTATAATGAGGCGGCAACGTTTGAGCCGGGCACGCAGACGGTCGTGACGCCAATTGACGTCGATAATACAGTTTTTAACTTAGGGATGATGGTGTGCTTTGATTTGCGCTTTCCAGCATTGGCTCAGCGGTTGCGCCAAGCAGGTGCGGAGTTGCTTAGTGCGCCATCGGCATTTACCTATTTGACCGGACAGGCAAACTGGTCATTATTATTACAAGCGCGGGCGTTGGATAGTCAATGTATGGTGATTGGTGCAGCGCAAGGCGGTGAACATCATTATAAAACCGGCAGTCCGCGTCAAACGTGGGGACATGCAGCGATTACGCAATTTAATGGCTCAGTCGCTGATAGCTATGAGCATAGCAATCTTGAGGGTGAAGCCTTAGATAAAAGCTATACGTTGGTCATGGCAACATTAGATAAAAATGCACAAGAACAAGGGCGACAACATATGCCTATCTTTAATTGTCATCGCTTAGCATAACTTATTGCAACTTTACTACTCTAGCTTGTCTTTTTTTACCTGCGTCGCACGTGGATGGGCGCGGTCATATACTTGAGTCAGCTTCGCAAAATCAACATGGGTATAAATCTGCGTGGTGCTAACATCACTGTGTCCGAGCATTTCTTGTACTGCCCGTAAATCGCCACTGCCAGACAGTAAGTGCGAAGCAAAGCAATGGCGCAGTAAATGGGGATACATATTTTGGGCGATACCAGCACGCGTGGCGGCAACTTTTAGCCGTTGTTGCACCGCGCGCGTTGATAAGCGCGTACCGAGCTTTTCGCTAATAAACAAAGCATTATCAAGGTGCTCAACCCACAAGTGACGATGTGGCAAATAGCGCGTAATGGCAGTAGCGGCTTTTGTCCCAATAGGTACGATGCGGGTTTTATTGCCTTTACCAGTCACACGCACGCGCAACTCCGAGAGTTCCACATCGTTGACATCAAGCGCCACTAACTCGCCAACCCGCAGACCACTGCTATATAGTAGCTCAAACATTGCCTTATCGCGTAACCACAATCGTGCTTGCGCCGGCGTATCGGGCGTAGGTTGGTCAAGAAGTTGGGTTAATAAATCAATATCCGCAATCGATGGCAAGGGTCTAGGGCTGCGCTTTAGCTGATAACCAGTTGCAGGGTTAATACGAGCAAGCCCTTCCTCAATCAACCAACCATAAAAATGACGAATAGCGGATAGCTCTTGCTGCACACTGGCAAGTGCTAACTTGTCTTCGTCCAAACGTTGACTGATATGCTGCGCCAATTGCCGCTTATCACAGCGCGTCCATGTCAGCTGCCTACCGCGCAAAAATAATGCCAACTGCTGAACCCCAGCAAAATAGGCACTTAAAGTATGCGCTGAATGGTTACGCGTGGCTAAAGTATTTAACCAGCGTTCAACGGGTATTAATAATGAGGTTAACGCCTCATTTGATTCTATTTTTGGCATAATTTAGATAACTTATACGGCATCGCTGCTCTTGCTAGGTTTAATGCCCGCCTGCGCCATTAAGCCATCAGGGCTAAATACTCCCTCATAAACAAATGCCGTCGGTCCAGTCATCATCACTGAATAACCGGGCTGCCAGCGTATCATCATACTGCCGCCATAGAGTTGTGCGCGCACGTCCTCCCCTTCATCAAGCCAGCCTTCACGAATGCCAACCGCCACTGCTGCACATGCACCCGTACCGCAAGCTTGGGTTTCGCCAACGCCGCGCTCATAAACACGCAGACGAATATGACGGTTATTCATCACTTGCATAAAGCCAACATTGACCCGCGCTGGAAATGCCGGATGCGACTCAATTGCCTTGCCCAACTTCTCAACGTCGGCATTGACCACATCATCCACTTTAATAACCGCATGCGGATTACCCATATTGGCAACATATAATTGCACCGGCGTGCCATTAACGTCTAAATGATAGGCGTTTTGAATTTTGGTGGTGGCTTTTGGGGTAAAGGGAATCTCATTGGGTTCAAACTTTGGCTTACCCATATCTACTTCCACCCAACCATAACGGTCGGTGGTTAAAGAGATAATGCCACTTGCCGTTTCAACTCGCAGGCGCTGCTTAAAGGACAGTTTGCGCGCTTGCACAAAACGGGCAAAACAACGGGCGCCATTACCACATTGCTCAACTTCCGTACCATCAGTATTAAAAATACGATAACTAAAATCCACATCTGGACGCATCGGTGGCTCAACGATGAGCAACTGATCAAAGCCGATGCCTAAGTGACGATCGCCCAATAACTGTACCAAATCAGTCGTCAGCTCTAAGCGCTGGGTCACCAAATCGATGACCATAAAATCATTGCCCAGACCATGCATTTTGGTAAACTCTATTAGCATCTCTTTGTTTCCTATTCTATTATTATGTGCCTGATATAGTAGCATGCTGCCTATTACAATGATAATTATCACTACCAATTTAGCGCAGTAACGTTCAGCCTTTTTGCCATAAAAAACCCATTGTCGTGATAACAATGGGTCATTTTTATAGGATTAAATTAAGTAGGAATGATAATTAAGCATGCATAATTATTATCATGAATACTTTTTGAGTATTACTTCTCACTTTGCCACAAGCTTTCACCAGCGTATAAATCAGCAATGGTTTCGCGTTTGCCAATCAATTGATGACGACTGCCAGCGACCATCACTTCAGCAGCGCGTGGGCGCGAGTTATAGTTGCTACTCATCACAAAGCCATACGCGCCAGCACCTGTAATGGCTAACACATCACCAGTAGCTAATGATAATAAACGGTCTTTTGCTAAAAAATCACCCGTTTCACAAATCGCGCCAACAATATCCCATGCTTGTGTGCCTTCAGTATCTAAACCTTCGCTTGGTAATATTTCTGGAATCACCGCCATTTCTGCTTGATACAATGCTGGACGAATCAAATCATTCATCGCCGCATCAACGATAGCAAAGTTTTTGTGCTCAGTGGGTTTTAGTACATCGACACGGGTTAATAACACGCCTGCATTTGCAACCATACTACGACCCGGCTCAAAAAATACCGGTAAGCCAAGCTCAGTTAATTTTGGCAATAACGCTTCGGCAAAATCAGCAATCGTCACTGGCGTCTCATCAATATAGCGCACGCCCAAACCGCCACCCAAATCAACATGACGCAGCTCAATGCCTTTGTCACGTAAGCCATGAATCAGCTCAATCACCTTATCCAAAGCAGCAATAAAAGGTGCCACTTCAGTTAATTGTGAACCAATATGACAATCAATACCAACAATCTCAATATGTGACAGCTTGGCAGCATGCTCATACACTGCCAGCGCTTTATCATGGGCAATGCCAAACTTATTGTCTTTTAATCCGGTAGAAATATACGGATGCGTTTTAGCATCCACATCTGGATTAACCCGTAACGAGATAGGCGCGCGCTTGTCCAATTCTTTCGCGACCATATTGATGAGCGTCAGCTCGCTAATAGACTCAACGTTAAAGCAGCTGATACCTTGGCTTAGGGCAAAGGCAATATCATCACGCGTCTTGCCAACGCCTGAAAATACCACTTGGCTTGCCTGCCCGCCTGCTGCTAAGACGCGCTCAAGCTCGCCACGCGACACAATATCAAAGCCTGCACCTGCCTCTACTAATACGCCTAAGACGGCAATATTTGAGTTTGCCTTGACCGCATAGCAAATCCGATGCTCAACTGAGGCAAAGCTTTCATTATATTCGCGGTACACATCCAAAATCGCCTGCTGCGAGTATACATAACACGGCGTATCGTAGCGCTCGACCAGTTCACTGACGCTGACCCCTTCTACATATAACGCTTCGTCCTGATACTGCAAAGCCGATAAATGCGCGGTTAACGCTTTAGGGTTGATATACAAACCTTGTTCGGTTTTGGTGGTTACTGATTCAGAAATAACAGATTGGCTTACGTCTTGTTGCGGATTGGCATGATTCATAATGGCTTCTCTAATGTGTTCAGCGTTACAAAGTAAACAGGTGAAATGATAAAAGCTAGGAAATGAAAATAAGGATAAGTGCGTTGTGACAGTCTAAAAAGAATATGGTGCTAATAATCAATAATCGTTCGGGTCATCACTGACATAGTTGCCATCTGGCGCTTGCTCATACTCTGCATCATTCAGCCCGGCAAAAGCGGCATCTTGCGGATTACTGGTGCTGTCTAACGCTTCTGAGCTATTAGTGACCATTTGGCTATTGGTATCGACTAGGTATAAATCGCCTTTTTGTCCACATCCTGTGAGCGCTGTCATAAAGGCACCCGTTAACAATAGCGTGCCGATTGTTCTTGAGCTAATAATTCGCGGGTTAATAGTGGCAGTAGTAGTAACAACAGAGGCTGGCAACATAGCGCTTTCCTTAACTGAATTGAGGGAATCATAGCATTATTCCATAATTCTGTGCGCCTATTGCGCGCATTTAGCGATTAATTTCTTTATTCATTCAGTCATCAACTGTGTTGCTAATCTTGCACATAACATAGCAAATAATCTTGCAAATAACGTAGTCAATCACTCTGCTTACCATTTACCTTACTTGACTAATCCCAAATACAGCTTAATCTGACAAATTTTCTTACAATTTGTTTAGACAGCTAAAGTTTAGATTAAAAAACAGTTATGAAATTATCAGATATAAGAAACAGGCACCTTTATGCCTGATTTTATATAGGGTTTAATAAGAATCTGGCAAGCATTACCATAACATAGACTATCTTATTATGAGCCTATCTAGGATAGTGATGGACAACTGTTAAATAAAAATAGCATCACAATTACTAAAATGAGCTGAATAGTCTCATTATGTCTGCTAGTATTATTATCTATTGCAATAAGCACAGGGAATAGTGGCAACGACAGTCACCCGTGATTGCTGATAATACTAGCGTTTTGATAAGGTTTTTGGCGTTTTTTTAGCACATTATTTAGCTAGAGTTTAGTGTTTGTTCAAATCCATCTAATCCGCTATGATTCATTACTTAACCAACCCATCTAAGGATAGAGCATGAGTGACAGCGTCAGCAATACCACTTTTAGTGACCGCAACTCGGATACGTCTACATTAATCAATCCTACTTTGGTTTTAAACTGTGGCTCGTCCTCCATCAAATACGCCCTTATTAGCGAAGATGAATCAACGCGTATCACAGGGCTTGCCGAAAATCTGGGGCTGGATACCGCGCGTATCAAACACACTACTTTAAATGGTGAAAAACTTGAGATTGCGATTCCCGGTGGTCGTCATGAGTTGGCGCTGCAAAAAATCCTCGCGTTATTAGAACAATATCATTTTATCGCAGTAGGTCACCGCGTGGTACATGGCGGTCGTGAGTACTCGAAAGCGGTACGGGTTGATGCGCATGTATTAGAAGAAGTCAAACGCCTAAAAATCCTAGCACCTCTACATAATCCAGCTAATGCGTTGGGTATTGAAGCCGTACAAGCACTGTATCCCGATATCCCCCAAGTGGTGGTGTTCGATACGGCATTCCATCAAACCATGCCGCCGGTTGCCTATCGCTATCCGATTCCAAAAGCCTTATATGAAGACGAAAAAATCCGTCGCTACGGCTTTCATGGCACCAGTCATGCCTATGTGTCAGAGCGCGCCAGTGAATTGACGGATACTACAGGTCCACATGGCTGGCTCACCGCGCATTTGGGTAATGGCTGCTCAGCAACTGCCATTTATGATGGTAAAAGTATGGACACCAGCATGGGGCTTACGCCACTTGAGGGTCTAATGATGGGCACGCGCAGTGGCGATGTTGACCCCGGTTTGCATATTCACCTAAAGCGTCTGCTGGGTCTGAGCTTAGAAGAAATCAACGACATGCTCAATAACGACAGCGGTTTGCTGGGTATTTCTGGCTTATCCAACGATTTGCGTACCATTGAGCAAGCCGCGAATGAAGGTCATAAAGATGCGCAATTAGCTATTGAGATGTTCTGCTACCGCGCTGGGAAATACCTTGCTAGCTTAAGCTGTGCGCTACCTGAATTTACGGGAATAGTCTTTACCGGTGGTATCGGCGAGAACTCATCAACCACGCGCGCGCGTATTTTAGAGGTGATGCGTCACTTCGGTATTAAGTTTAATCAAGATAAAAACCAATCTCTATATGGCGGCGGCGAAGGCAGCTTCCATAATGAAGATAGCAGCATTGAGCTGTGGGTCATTCCAACTGATGAAGAATGCCAAATTGCCAAGGAAACGCGCCAAACGTTGGGATTATCATAGATACATTTGCGCCCTAATTTGTCATTTGAAAGCTGTGATTTATCAACTGCCCTCATGAAAAAACTGCCCTCATAAAAATAGGATATGCCATGCAAACCATTTTACTTGTTCCTATCAGTCGCGGTATTGGCGTGACTTCAGCGGCGCTCGGTTTGATTCACGCGCTGGATTATAATGGTGTTAAAGCGGCATTTATGAAGCCGTTTTTGCAAGATGATTCGCTTGATAAGCAAAGCAGTTTGGACAGCTCAAGTGCGCTGATTATGAGCGCGTTTGGTTTAACGCCGCCCAAATCCATCAGCCGTCAGCGCGTTGAGCGCATGATTGGCGATGACCATTTAGATGAATTGATGGAAGAGGTGGTGGGCAGTTATCAATCGATTGGTGACAATCAGGATGTCATTATTTGTGAAGGGCTGGTGCCGACGACTGAAGCGCCTTATGCCTCACAAGTCAATCGCGCCATTGCCCATGCCCTTGATGCCAATATTATATTTGTGAGTACGGTTGATATTAATAATCCAGCGCATTTAGCGGACAAATTGGACGTCAATGCGCGCTATTTTGGCGGGATGGGTGATGAGCGCGTATTGGGCTGTATTTTAATGCGCGTCCCAACTCAAGATATTACCGCAGAGCATCAGCTGGTTGCCCCTCGTGAAGCGTTATTTAGTTTAGATGATCAGTTTATTGAAGATGTGCGCCGTTTGTCGCCGCATTTTAATAGTGAGCAATTTCGCTTAATCGGGGCGGTTCCGTTTAGTGATTCACTATCCGTACCGCGAACGTGGGATATTGCCACCGAGCTTGACGCCACGTGGCTGCATGTGGGTGACGCCAAAACGCGCCGCATCACACATATTAGCCTGATTGCCCGTTCAGTGGCGCGTGTTGATCAAGTCTTTAAGCGGGGCACGCTTCTTGTTATACCAGGCGACCGGGATGACTTGCTCTTAGCAGCAGCGCTGGCGTGTATCAATGGCATTCCACTTGCCGGACTGGTATTAACTGGCGGTGTGGTACCCAATCCTACCGTCGCTGAGCTGTGGCAATCGGCGCTAAAAACGGGCATTCCTATCATGTGTGTCGAAGCACAAAGCTTTGAGACCGTGCAAAGTCTGATGCACATGAGCTCTGAGATTCCAAGCGATGATACTGAGCGCGCCAAAGACGTCACCCGTTATGTTGCGGCGCATTTAGATTTAAGTTGGATTAAATCCTATTTTAGCAATGAGCATAAAACGCGGTTGTCGCCAGCGGCGTTCCGTTATCAAGTGGTCAAAAAAGCACAACAGGCAAAAAAACGTATCGTACTGCCGGAAGGCTCTGAGCCAAGAACGGTAGAAGCAGCTTGTATTTGTCAAAGCCGAGGTATTGCCAATTGCGTACTGCTTGCCAGACGCGCTGACGTATTACAAGTTGCCAAAAATCGCGATTTGGTCTTGCCTGAAGGCTTAGAGATTATCGACCCTGATAGCTTAGATATGAATAAATATATCGCGGCAGTCGTTGAACGTCGTCAAGGTAAAACTACCGAAACAGTCGCGGCTGAACAGCTTAAAGATACGGTATTCCTAGGCACGATTATGTTGCAGCTGGGCGAAGTCGATGGACTGGTATCCGGCGCTATTCATACCACTGCCAACACGGTACGCCCAGCATTTCAGTTGATTAAAACCGCTCCGCAGTATTCCTTGGTATCCTCTATCTTCTTTATGCTGCTACCAGAACAAGTGGTGGTCTATGGGGATTGCGCCATTAATCCTGACCCAACAGCGGAAGAATTGGCAGAAATTGCCATTCAGTCGGCACAATCAGCAGCTGCATTCGGCATTGAACCCAAAGTTGCCATGATTAGCTACTCAACAGGCGCATCAGGTACGGGCGCGGATGTAGAAAAAGTCACCCGAGCCACCGAAATCGTCCGTGAGCGTGCGCCACATCTTGCCGTTGATGGTCCACTGCAATATGATGCCGCATCGGTCATGAGCGTTGGCAAACAAAAAGCGCCGGACTCGCCGGTTGCCGGACAAGCCAACGTTTTTATTTTTCCTGACCTCAATACGGGTAACACCACTTATAAAGCGGTACAACGTAGTGCCAATGTCATCAGCGTTGGACCCATGCTGCAAGGATTAAATAAGCCCGTCAACGACTTATCGCGTGGCGCATTGGTCGATGATATTATCTATACCATTGCCTTAACCGCCATTCAAGCCGAGAGCGATGCGATTTAAGATGGTGATTTAAAAGGTAAGCTGTTATCTAAAAATAGCTCAATAAAAAAGCCGATGCTTGTCATAAGGGTCGGCTTTTTCGTGCGTTATGTTTAAGTCTTTTTTACGGCTAGTATTAAATGATGAGCAGCTGATGACAAGCGCATCGCTGCCCTCTACAATAGTCAGTATATTTATGCTGTTATGGGTTATTAATTGATGTCTACCGCGCCTGCGATTCGTGCCTATCTTGGCGGCTCCTTTAACCCCGTGCATCAAGGTCATATCCAAATGGCGATGCACGTTTACAATGCGCTTGCCGATATGGCTGCGGAGCAAAATCGCGTGCTTGAAGTGTCATTATTGCCCAATGCGCGCTCGCCGTTTAAAGAAGACACTATCGATCCTGCTCAGCGCTTAGCCATGTTAACCCTTGCTATTCAAGATACGCCCTTACATATTGAACAGCTTGAGCTGTGGCAAACGCCGCCGGTTTATAGTATTGATAGCGTGCGTACTTTGCATGAGCGATATCCTAACGATAGCCTGATATTTATCATGGGCATGGACAGCGCACGCAGTTTGGATAAATGGAAAAATGGTCTACAATTGACCGACTATGTGCATTTATGGATTTTTAATCGCAATGACGATGCTAACTTTTCAGCTATAACGAATCATACACGCTATGCAAACCAACCTTTGTCTGAGCAAGATTTTGCACAGTTATCTTGTCAATTACCCTTAGTCTTGCAAGGACAAGTTACGCATAGACTCACCGATATTACTCAACCCTTAAATCAGCCTTTAAACCAATTATTACAATCAAGAACTGACTTGAAAAACCCAGCTAAAGGACGCATTTATATTGACCCGCGCCCTGTTGCGGCGATATCGAGTACCCGAGTACGTGAACAACTGACAATAAATATCACTTTACCCAATATGCCCCTTCATCCTTACAATCCGCCCAATTTATTAGCTAAATGGCTAAATCCTACGGTTTATCAATATATTATCGCCCATCAGCTATATTCTGCTGCCTAATTCCGTTAAAATCGCTCTATTGATGTCATTTTGCAAATTATTGCTTAACTGACCATTTATTATTTTATGTTTCAATGTTATTAATACGATTAAAGAGATCAAAATATATGTCTAACACCATGACGAACGAACGCTTAGAAGCTTGTCTGACCCTTGTTAAAACTGCCCTAGACGATATGAAAGCCAAAAATATCACCGTGCTGAATGTTGAGCATTTAACTGACGTGATGGAACGTATCGTCATCGCTGACGGTACCTCTAAACGCCATGTGCGCGCGATGGCAGACAGCGTTGGCGCTGAAGCGAAACTTGGCGGCTTTATGCCCCTCGGTCGCGAAGGCGGTAACGACTCTGACTGGACGCTCATCGACTTAGGCGCGGTCGTTGTCCATATGATGACTCCAGCAGCACGTGAGTTCTACGACTTAGAAGGTCTTTGGTCATCAGCTGAAAACTTAGCTGAGCTGGTTGCTGTACCACGTGAGAAAAAAGCCGGTCGCCGTAACTAATAGCAAAGATAAATAGCGTGGCTTATATAAAAAGACTGGATACATTATCTGGTCTTTTTTTATGTTTGATTTTTAACACCTTAATTCTAAGAAATAAACAGTACCTTTAAATAATCTGAAAACAGCCTATGATTGCGCTAAGATAATGTGAGCCATAAAACCCTATTGGCTTACTAAAATAATAACCGTCTAGGACGACTCATGAGCATAGATTGCAGCATACCCTTATCGCAAAAATCTAGTATTGAAACCAAAACCAAAACCGAAGCTGATATTAAGGCTCATATCAATGATTTTAATCAGCCACTGCCGTTGTATATTGCTAATTTAATCGATGTCCGCGCTGGTAAAGCGATGCCATTTACGCGTGAGCAGCTGAGTGCCATTGATAAAAGTCCCATTAAAGCGCCGGTCGCCGTTAACTTTATGGGTTTGACCACCGATGAGCAAGCCGATCGCAAACATCATGGCGGTCCCTTAAAAGCGGTGCATCAATTATCAACTGCGACATATGACAAGATTAATGCAGAGTTTGGTTTACAGGTACGTGTCGGCACGTTGGGTGAAAACTTGACTACTGAAGCAGTAAACGGTTTGCCAGAGATGACGGAAGCGACGGTTTGTATTGGCGATGTCTTTCAATACGGTAAAGATAAAGTTAATGGTAACGACAGCGTGCAATTACGTATCGTCCAACCGCGCAGGCCTTGCTATAAAATCAATGATCAAATTGGACAGTTCACTAAAGTACCTAATATCGCCTCATGGATAACCAAACAAGGCATTTCTGGCTGGTATTTTGAAGTGGTACGCGATGGCATGATTAGCGCGAACTTGCCTGTCTATCTCATCGAGCGCCCGTACCCATTTGCCAACCTTAAGACGCTATGGCAATTAGCAAATACCAAAGAGAAATTTGCCGCAGAAACTATCGAGCCGTGGCTGGCGATTGACTGCTTGGAAGAGAGCTGGAAAACGGTTCTTAAAAAGAAAATTAAAGAGGATTAACTCAGCATAATTGTCGCTATATTCGAATCTGTATCTGCTGATTTGAGCATTGCCATGACCAGTCTTATTCTAAGTCTGAGTTATTGACAGTATTCGTTATTAACAGCATCAATCTGTATAAAACGTAACTAAAAAGTAATGGTAAGCGCTAGGTATAATTCCATATTATGTGCCAGCTCAATCAGATTTATACCCTGCCTTAGCATGGTTCATGCAGCTTTTGCGTGAACTATGCTCATCAATCGCTCCTGCAAGCCATGATAAATAAAGGCTGTATCCGTGTTATCGTCGATTTAAGCGCGAGCATTCACGCTTTTACTTGCTGTCAGTGGTTTTATGACCATTGACAGCGGCAAACCAGTTGTCCCTTTATAGCTATTATCGGTTTGCCTTTAAATATGACTCTATTATGACCAATCATAACGCTTCAACGAAACACCTATCAGCAAGCAAGGCGTCTATTTTCACAATCTTATTCGCAGGCGCACTTGCCACAATTGTCTTTGACTTTTGGGGACCATCCTTATCTCCCATTCTAGGTTTTGCTGAGCTTTCAACCATTAAGCTGCCGACTACTATGATTGAGGTGCTGTTTGGCTCAGCGCCAACGGGCACGCCTGAGCTGATTCATTACATTACAGGCTTAATAATCTATCCGCTGGGCTGGTTTATGGTCGTACGTCCGCTGTGGAAAACCATCATGCCGTCGCTGCATTGGTCGCTCACGGCTGTGGCTTATGGCATCGTGCTGTGGGTATTCGCGCTCTATGTCGTCGCCCACCTGATTACTGGGTTGCCAGCGTTCCTTGGGTTTACGGAAGTAACTTGGATCGCGCTTATCGGTCACGTACTGTATGCCTTGGTCTTTGCATGGGGCGCAGAAACGCGTCGTTTCGGGTGAATATCGCCTTGCCAGCGCCCTTATCTCATTATCTCTACTGTTTTAAAGATATCTAAATAAGCATTATTTTTCTTAAATTCTACCCTGACAAACTGGGTTAAAAAACCTCAATCCATACATTATAAGAATATTCATGGCGGCCTGATATTGACGTATTATCTCGCATTTGCGCAGACGACTCGTTAATATCATGGATATCGCTGTTATTATGGGTATTATGAGCATCACTGACATCCTATCCAAAATCGGAAGCAAGAGTCGGCTTATTATCTGACCGCTTCTCCTTCTAATCCGAGCGCTTCATGACGAAAAACATTACCTCTGTGGCACTAGCCCTATGTATGACCTTGCCATTGGTTGGCTGCCTATCCAGCACCGCGCCGCGCTACGCAATCGACAAGCATACCTACCAAGCCCAAGGTAAAAATGAGCGCATTCATTTTATTGTGCTGCATTACACCGTTGGTAATAATGAGCGCTCTAGCAAAACTTTAACCACGGGCAATGTCAGCGCCCACTATCTGATTCTCAATAATGACGATGATAAAATCTATAATCTAGTACCAGATCATGAACGGGCGTGGCACGCGGGCGCAGGCGGCTTTGCGGGTAGAACGGTATTAAATGATACCTCGATTGGCATTGAGATTGTCAATGATGGGATTGCCCCGCAGTATCGCGATGCGCTCAAAAACGGTGCGCTCGACTACCATCCTGCTGAGCACTATGTCGAATTTAATGAAATTCAAATTAAAAAAGTCGCCCAACTGGTGCAGGATTTAGCCAAAAAATATCATATCGCCTCAACTAATATCATCGGGCACTCTGATATGGCACCCTCGCGTAAAATTGACCCCGGTGCTAAGTTCCCTTGGCAACGACTGTATAATGAATATGGCATTGGGGCATGGTATGACGAATTTGATAAACAGTTCTTTATGAATCAAGATGAATTTGCAGCGGCAACGATACCGGATATTAAGCAAGCGTTTCGCGATTACGGTTATCAAATCAATGATAGTAATGAATGGGATAAAGCCAGTCGCAATGTCATTTATGCCTTTCAATTGCACTTCCGACCGCAGCAGCCAACGGGCGTGATGGATTTGGAAACCTATGCTATTTTAAAGGCGCTCAATAAGAAGTATGGTGGTTAAGATAGACCTTATTTAGCAATACAAAATCTAGGAGACATAAGCCATGAGTCACTCACAACCAAATGAACAAGACGAACTTCAAAAGTATTTAGAAGAAAAAGCAAAACAAGACCACGAGCAAAAAGTGGAAGAAGAATCTAGAACGCTTTCTGCATATGATGCTTGTGTGCTAAAAGAAAGTTCTAAGATTCATGAGTTGATCGCTGAGGCTCAAAAAGAGGGTCAAAAGTAATTCTGTACAATAAAAAATGCTAAATATGAAATAATAAAAAGGACTTAACATGAGTGCAGGCTTAATCAAACATCTAAGAAAGAAGACTGATGAAGATAGCAATACCAGAATATTGATGTCGCAATGGGAATTTGATGAAAAGCTCGTCGGTAAGTCACTTGAAAACGTGGGTAGCTATTATCCTCACTTTAGTAGCCACAACGAATCTCACTCTCAGCAAATACTCGTCAACATCGAGCGTCTGTTAGGTAGCAATATTGAAAAGCTGACAGCGACAGATACATGGTTACTTTTGGAAGCGGCGTACTGGCATGATATCGGTATGCTGTTCAATGCTGATGAGGTTCAAGATGTAGTTAAGAATGAGAAATTTAAAGATTACGTTGAAGAGCTTGCTAACAACAATATTCAAGACTTACATGAGTTTGCGAAGGTTTGGCATAACGATGGTTGGGAAGCTGCCCTTGTTCATTATGATAACCCATATAAAGGTGTTGAAAAATATCGTCAGATGGTTGCCGAATGGTATCGGCGTGACCACCCAGCCAACTCCGAAAGAGTTGTATTAAAACCATTTGAAAAGCTAAATATTAACTCTCCACGTACTGAATTACTCCCAAATCGTATTTATCGCTATCTCGCTCAAATCTGTTTATCTCATGGCAAAAGTTTCAATTACGTCATGAAGGACTTACCTTTTCGCCAAACAGGTATGGGTACGGAAGATTGTCATCCTCGTTTTGTTGCATGCCTACTACGTTTAGGTGATTTATTTGATATCGATGACAACCGCTTTTGTCCTGTTATGGCTAGGCAAGTTGGTAATATGCCGTCGTTTAGTGAAACGCATAAACATAAGCATCAAGCTATTCGTGAGTTTCAGCTAGATAATGAGACTGTTAGTGTTACCGCTGTCTGTAGTACGGAAATGGCTTATATAGAATGTCGTAACTGGTTTGATTGGATCAAGGAAGAAATTCAAAATCAAATGTCACAATGGAAAAATATCGTGCCTAGTCGTGAGTTCGGTTTACTACCAACAATTAACAAGCTTGATGTAGAAATGGATGACTCAAAGGTATTACTAGATGGCAAGCCTATGAAGTTTGCGTTAGATGAAAAGAATATAATTGATTTATTGCAAGGTAATAACTTATATCATGGTGTAGAGGATGTTGTAAGAGAGCTTATACAAAATGCTATAGATGCTACGTTATTAAGAGTGTGGATAGATCCTAGAGATGATAAGATTAAGCGAAACACACTGAAAGAAGGTAACCCTTATGATGTTGATGTTCATAAAATACTTAGTAGCTATTCTATTATTGTGAGTTTAAAATTCATCGAAACCACAGAAAATTACGAGGATATTTGGAAGCTTTGTATAGAAGATTTTGGTATAGGTATTAGCCTAAAAGACCTCAAACATATGCAATATATGGGAGGTTCTGATAAGAACCTTGAGAAAAAGAAAATTATTAGTAATATGCCACAATGGATGAGGCCTTCTGGGGCTTTCGGTATAGGAATGCATAGCGTATTCCTCTTGAGTAGAAAAAACCCAGAGGAATATCAACATTTGAGGTTTTTAACTAAAAGTATAGTTAGTAATGAATCTATAGAGGTCAAACTCAATTCTCCTTTGAGCAAAGATAATGGCTATTGCTTTATTAGTCAGTTAGATCAAAACAGTCAATATATCCCCTATGGTACTCGAACAGAATTATTTCTAAAAACTGAACAAAAATTCTCTTCTAGTATGAGTAATAATACTAAAAACAAAGCCAATGCACTTTTGATAGGACTAAAAAACTCATTGTCCAACGTCTTTACTAGGGATAATCCAAAAATATTTTACGATAATATAGATTATAGCTTAGCAGAAAATATGCCAAATTGGTTGCCAGACCATACATACGAAATGGAAGATTTTTATAGACCTGACGAAAATATAGCATGGTTTGAGTATAAAAATTATAGCTTTGGTTTGCAGATATATATACCAGACACTATATGTAATAATAACTTTAGATACGATCATGCTTATTCTTTTAGAGGACAGGAGATACATGTTTATCGAGATAATATGCATCTCCTGAATGTTTTTGGACATGCTCAAGTCTATATCGACATTTATGGCGACGCTAAAGATTTTCTAAACATTTCTAGAAATGACTGGAAAAATTATGATTTGATAGAGCGATTAATAATTAAGATAAAAGCTATGATCGAAGATATGAGCTTTGTTAATAACAATATATGTAAACTAGTTTATGGATTCGAATATAACAAGGAACTAGGTCTAAATATACTTAGAAATGAAGTAAACGAAAATGAAGTAAAATACGAAGATATAGAAAAATTAAAATTTGACGACAGTATGTATTTAAAAGATATTCTTAAAGAAGATTCATTTTTGCTAGGTATTAATGAAGCATCAGTCAAGGTTATAGAAGCGTTAAATAGAGACAACATACTCCATGAAGTGAAGTTATTTAACTCAGTAAACACTGTATATTATAAAAGAACTATTGAATATTTTCTAAAAAATAAATTTGTAGTATATGAAATTAAGTTTTCTGGAAAGTTAGACAATTATCATAATAGCAACATATTACTTTTTCACAAACCAGGGTTAGTTAAAAGCAAAAAAATGGAAAATGCGTTATACATAGATGATTTTAGCGTTGCTATATTTTCTACTATTACTTTAAGTTCGCTCATCGAAGGTCAAGACCCAATATACTCCAATGAAGATTATAAATTTACTAAAAAAATAAAGGCATTTGATAAATTATCAGAAGAAGATACGATTTATATAAGGTCTAATTATAGTGACTATTACTTATTTTGTGATTTTAAAGACTTGGAAGTCTTAATACCTGACCACTACTCGTATAATCTAGATAGTTTTTACGGAGAAAGGGGAATAATATTCCCTTTTTATTTTGAATCAAACGAAATAATATCTCATGATCTCAAGTTACTATATAAATTTGTTAAAAATAAGGCTATAAACACTCATTTATATATATCTGATATTGAAATGAAATATAAAAGTCTAATAGCTTTAGTAAAAAAACTGACAAGAGAATGTCCTAAATGGAATAACTTTTTTATTAACAATAACTTCTAGCATAAAAAAGGTGAGCCTAAGCCCACCTTTTTTATTATCTAAAACTTCCTATTAACGAACCCAAGCACGAGCGTTACGGAACATACGCATCCACGCGCCGTCCTCATCCCACGCTTCTGGTTTCCAGCTGTGATTGTAGGCACGTAGCGTACGCTCAGGGTGCGGCATCATGATGGTGACGCGACCGTCCGTGCTACACAGACCCGTGACACCGCCGAGCGAACCGTTTGGATTGAGCGGATAAGTCTCAGTAGATTGACCTTGGCTATCGACAAAGCGCATGGCAAGTTGACCGTGTTTTGCCATACCGTCGATCTCAGTAGTATTCAACGTGGCATAGCCTTCACCATGCGCGATAGCAATTGGCAAGATACTGTCTTGCATACCTTTGAACAGGATAGACTTGGTACGCTCAACTTTGACGTTGACCGTGCGCGCTTCAAAGCGAGCCGACTTATTAGCGATAAAGCGTGGGAAGTTTTCCGCGCCTGGGATGAGATCTTTTAGCTGCGCCATCATCTGACAACCGTTACAGACACCGAGTGAGAAGGTATCAGGACGGGCAAAGAAGCGTACAAACTGCATGCGCAATTCGTCATGGAACAAGATAGAGTTTGCCCAACCAGAGCCTGCGCCCAGTACGTCACCATAACTAAAGCCACCACAAGCGACCAGACCATCGAAGTCACGTAGATTGATGCGACCGCTGAGTAAATCACTCATATGGACGTCGACCGCTTCAAAGCCAGCTTGGGTAAAGCCTGCTGCCATTTCTGTCTGACCATTCACGCCTTGCTCACGCAAGATGGCGACTCTTGGTTTGCTTTCGCGGCTATTTAGATACGGCTCTTCAACCTTTTGATTGAGGTCAAAGTTTGGTGCAGCGATAAGACCTTGATGGCTGGCATCGCTAATCAAGTCATATTCTTGCTGCACGCAAGCAGGATTGTCACGGCGGCGCGCGATTTGATAGCTGACCTGACTCCACTCTTGTTGCAACTCGCTACGGCTAAAGATTAAAGTATCATCACCGTTTAGCGTTGGCGTTTGGATAAGTAAGCTATCTTCTTCAATGCTTTGACCAACGAGGCTGAGCATATCGCTGACATTAAATTCTTCTGCCATTTGCATTAAAGCGGCGACGTTTTCTGGTAAGACTTGAATGACTGCGCCTAGCTCTTCACTGAACAGCTGACCGAGCAAGTTATCATCAGTCAATGACAATTTAATACCTTGACGGCTGGTGAATTGCATCTCTGCGATGGTTGCAAGCAAACCACCATCACCGATATCGTGATAGGCACTGATGACGTTTTGTGCGTTGCCAGCTTGGATAAAGTTAAAGAAATCGACCAAATCGCTAGGCTGTGCCAAATCTGGACAGTCATTACCCAATTGGCTCAATGTTTGCGCGAGGATTGAACCGCCTAAACGCAATTGTCCTTTAGACAAGTCAATACGGTAGAAAGCACTATCACCATTAATCAATTCAGGCGTTAGCGTTTTTGCCACATCAACCACAGGGGCAAAAGCGGTAATGACCAAGCTCATTGGTGAAACGACTGATTTATCTTGGCTACCGTTTTCAGCATTGTCGTCTGTCCAGTTGGCACGCATCGATAGCGAATCTTTACCGACTGGAATAGCTATACCAAGCGCTGGACATAGCTCTTCACCAACAGTATAGACAGCATCAAACAGTGCAGCATCTTCGGCATCATCGCCACACGCAGCCATCCAGTTTGCCGACATAGTAATGTCTGATAACTGAGTAATACGTGCGCCAGCGATATTAGTGATTGCTTCACCAACTGCCAATCGTGCAGAAGCTTTTGGACTGATTAGCGCGACAGGCGTACGTTCTCCAACACTCATTGCTTCACCGCTCATGGGCTGACCATCTAGTGCAATCAGACCTGAAGCAGTCACGGCGCAATCTGACACTGGCACTTGGTAGCGACCAACAAACTGATCGCGCACTACCATACCAGTGATAGAGCGGTCACCAATACTAATCAAGAATGATTTGCTAGCGACGGTTGGATGACGTAGCACGTCTTTAATTGATTCGGCTAGATTGACGTCGTCTAGCTCTAATGCTGGTAAGCTAGTCTCTGTGCGATTAAAGCTACGCTTCATCTGCGGTGTGCCACCGAGCAAGACTTGCATCGGCATATCGACTGGCTGTTCTGGTAGCAATTCGTCATTAACGACTAGCTGACGAATATCCGTTGCTGTACCCAAAATCGCATACGGGCAGCGCTCACGAGCACATATGGCATCGAACTGCGCTTCACTCTCAGGACGAATTGCCAACACATAACGCTCTTGTGCTTCGTTTGACCAAATCGCCATTGGCGACATGCCAGCTTCTAGCGACGGAATTTTACGTAGATTTAATACCGCGCCCATTTCGTGGTCATTGACCAATTCTGGCATCGCATTCGATAGACCACCTGCGCCAACGTCATGTAGCGACACGATTGGGTTGCCATCTCTGCCATTATTACTGGCATCAACATCATTACCCGCCAGTGCCCAGCAGCGATCCATCACTTCTTGACAGCGACGTTCCATCTCAGCGTTATCACGCTGTACAGAAGCAAAGTCTAAGCCTTCATCAAGTGAACCACTATCGACCGAAGATGCTGCACCGCCACCTAGACCGATTTGCATCGCAGGACCACCAAGGACGATTAATAAATCGCCTTGTTGAATGCTATTTTTTTCAATGAGGTTGCGTTTGATATTGCCGTAACCACCGGCAAGCATGATTGGCTTATGATAGCCGCGCATTTGGCTGCCATCTTTTGCCGCTGAAGTATCGAGTTGGAAACTACGGAAATAACCGCATAAATTTGGACGACCAAATTCGTTAGAGAAATTAGCTGAACCGAGTGGTGCTTCCGTCATAATCTCAAGGCTGGTTGCCATACGATCAGGCGTACCATAATCCTGCGTACTGACCTGACCTGACTGCTCCCATTTCTCCGCAAGCTCTGGAATATGCAAATGTGATACGTGGAAACCTGTTAGACCTGCTTTTGGCTTACCACCACGACCGGTTGCGCCTTCATCACGAATCTCACCGCCCGCACCTGTTGCAGCACCCGCATAAGGGGCAATTGCCGTTGGATGGTTATGAGTTTCGACTTTCATTAAGATGTCGATTTCTTCTTGATGGAAACCGTAAGGGTGCGCAGAGTTTACATCCTGTGCATCAGTAGGCACTGGATAAAAGCGCCAGCCTTCAGAACCAGCCATTACTGCGGCGTTGTCTTTATAAGCTGACAAAATGCCTTGTGGATTGGCTTTATAGGTATTCTTAATCATTTGGAAAAGTGATTTTGGCTGCACTGCGCCATCAACCGTCCATTCAGCGTTGAAAATCTTATGACGGCAATGCTCAGAGTTGGCTTGCGCAAACATCATTAGCTCAACATCGGTTGGATTGCGCTTTAGCTCATTGACATAAGCATTCATTAAATAATCGATATCTTCGCTCGATAGCGCAAAGCCAAATTCTGTATTTGCCGACTCAAGCGCTGACTGACCTTCGCCAATCACATCAATATGGTTTAATGATGCTGGTTGCTCATCGTCAAACAATTTATTCACATCATTTAAATCATAGACCAAACTTTGAGTCATACGGTCAAACAATAATTGCTCAGCCACTTTTGGTAAGTACTTATCGGCAGTATTATCACCAAGCGTTAGCGTATAAACAATCACACGCTCAACACGATTGATAGTAATTTCACAGTTATTAAAAATATCGGTCGCTTTACTTGCCCATGGCGAAATCGTACCAAAACGTGGACCAACGATGACTTGCAGCTGATTTGACTCGGGTGTCGCAAGCGTTATAGATGGGTCGACAGCAAATAAGTCGAGCGCTTTTTTATGCTCATCACCTTTGAGTTCTCGTGATAATACATACACTTGCTGGGTATGAATTTGGCTGACATTTAGCTCGGTTTTTTGCTGAAACTGACTGATGAGTTGCTGCGTCTGAAAATCGGTAAGAAACGGTTGTCCGGCGATGGTCATCATAAAGGCTTGTTCCATAGGATATAGGCAATAACAGGCATCTTTGCCATGCTAAGTAAATGGTCTGCGTATTATAACAAGAAGACCTCTAATAATCAGGTATAAACCGCGATAAATTCATCGATTGTCCATTGGCTGCTTGCTAACTATGAACGCCTGTTTCATCAAATAATCCTTGAACAGCAGCATTCCATATACAATTTGCCTGAGCTTATACAAGAGTGCTGTCCGTTTTACCTAACCCTCGTAAACCTTACAAACGCTCACATCCCATTACGGGCAACCTATATAACTGAACGCCCAACTTTCGTTATTCTAGCTCCAGTCCAAACGTGATACCCAAAAAACTGATTAAACATACCAAGACTGAGCATACCAAACAGTAACGATGTGATTTACTTGATGTTGTTTACTTAAGAAGCCATCATCAAATCAGTCAGAAAGTATTATTGGAATTTTTTATTCTTATTTTCTTCCTCCCTATAATCAAATTTCTTCCTCACTATAAATAAATAATTAAGGATAAGCCTTATGAGTAGACAAGACCATATCGACAAAATCCAAGAAGTGGTAAAAGACATAAAATTTGCCATGATGAGTACCACCAATAAAAAGGGCGATATTCATGCGTGGCCAATGACCACCAGTGAGACCAGTATTGGTGCCAAAGAGATTTGGTTTATCGGTGATAAAACCTCAGATGTGGTTAAAGACATTCAAGACGATGCAAGAATTGGTCTGACTTATGCTTCTCAAGATGCTAAAAACTATGTCTCTATCAGTGGTAATGCCGAATTGGTTACCGACCAAGATAAACTTGATGAGCTATGGTCGCCTGTTTATAATGCCTTTTTTGCCCATGGTAAAGAAGATGAAAACTTGCAACTGATTAAAGTGGTGCCACATGGCGCAGAATGCTGGATTAGTGGCAATTCACTGGTCAATATGTTTAAGATGGCAACTGCTGCCGTACAAGATGGTAAAACGGCTGAAGACCTAGGCGAGACGTTCTCTGTATCGTTATAATCCGTATCGTTATAGATAGCCTATTTACAGTTGGTGCTTTATAAACCGCGTCTTTAAGACATTAATCGTTATAAGTCTGCTAATAATAATAGAAACAATAATAATAAAAAGTAACTGCAGACGTGATAACGATAGATTGTAATAAAGCCGGTTATAATAAAATTCACCATAAAAAATGCCAGTCGCATCATGTGACTGGCATTTTTTTACGCGAGGTTTTAGCGATATCTTATCGATATTCGGGAAACTTTATCTTTAATTTAATATGGCAAGCTAGCCGCTTTGTTTAAGATACGGCCATGCCGCTTTTAGATAAATAAACATCGACCACAAAGTAAGAATCACGGCGGCTACCATTAACATATAACCAAGCCCTTCTAACGACTCCCAATTTAACAGTAATACCGTGATGGCAATCATCTGAAACGCTGTCTTTAATTTGCCAACATAAGAGACCGCAACGCTAGTACGATTGCCCAGCTCCGCCATCCATTCGCGCAGTGCTGATACCGCAATCTCACGCGAGATAATCACAATCGCCGCTATCGCCATAATAATATTTGGATGCCATTGCACTAAGATAATCAGTGCTGCAGCCACCATCAGCTTATCGGCAACAGGATCTAAAAAGCGTCCAAAAGCGGACATCATATTGAGCTTACGGGCAAAATAACCATCGAGCCAATCTGTAATCGCAGCAATAACAAACACGCCTGTAAGCAACAAATGGCGTAGCAAACTGTCGCTAAATTCACTCATCCCAACCCGTGCGATGACGTTATCGGGAATAGCAGGCATATTAATACCCATTGCAGGCGGCCAATAGGCAATCGCCACAAACAGCGGAATCATCAAGATACGCGCGATGGTTAGATTGTTCGGTAAGTTAAAAATGCTTCTATTATCTGGTACAGGCGGTGTGTGCAGGTGTATGCGCTCGGTCATGGCTAACCCAGTTTAATGTCGACGTAAGTATGGCGACTAGCTTAGCATTTTTCAGCCCTGACGTCATGCCAAGTCTGCCACTTCCTTATTATTACTGCCCTCTTAAGCAATTCACCATGCTAATATAAAGATAAACGTAATGTCATGTAACTTAGCTAGCTTGCTCATACCATTATCAGCTATGATAGACATTGATAAATACAGATGTACACTGGTTTTAATAGAGGCTGTTATTGATATAGTCTGAAATTGTCGTTAAGCACACTTTTCAAATGTCAATTACTTAGATGCTTCTTAACTAGATGGCTTATAAACAGGTTATGATTATCTAATATAAGTTTATTGATAAATAGTAATAATAATTATCATTTGCCCTTGAATTAGCTTTACTAATCCTTATGTATATAAGTAAGAAGAGTAAGTAATTGATAAGAATCTTTAAATAAAAATAATATTTTGATTAAAACGATATAGAATAAAAATAAGCATTACTTTTTAGCGATACATGCGCTTTCCTCGGCCCACAGTCTCCTCCTCTGTGGGCTCTTTTTTTGTCTTAAATTTAGCTGAGCCATAATAATTATTCATAACATAATAACTACCTATAAATAGACGAATATAAAGAGATGAATATAAAGAGATGAATATAAAAATGCCCCTTATCTGAATATCAGATAAGGGGCATTTTTATGTCTGAAATAGACCACTTATGCAGCCGCTTTATTCGCAGTCTGCTTAATGCGCATATCGCCCGTTTCAACAAAACGTTGATGCCATGATAACGCTTCATCCAAGATATGCGGCGTTTGCATACCGGCATTATCCGAGGCGCGATCAAAATAATCTTGCAGCATGGGGCGATAGTCAGGATGGGCGCAGTTATCAATAATCGCTTGCGCACGCTGACGAGGCGATAGACCACGCAAATCTGCCAAGCCTTGCTCAGTGACGATAACCATCACGTCATGCTCAGTATGGTCATGGTGCGAGACCATTGGAGTGATACAAGAGATTGCGCCATCTTTTGCCACCGATGGCGATACAAAGAATGAGGTATAAGCGTTACGCGCAAAGTCACCCGAACCGCCCAAGCCATTCATCATATTGGTGCCCATGACGTGGGTTGAGTTGACGTTACCATACAAATCACACTCAATCATGGCATTGATAGCCAAGACGCCTAAGCGACGTGCCACTTCCGGATGGTTGGTAATCTCTTGTGGGCGCAACACGATACGCGCACGCAGCTCTTCGATATTGGCATTAAAACGCGCTAACGCCTCTGGGCTTAATGACAGTGCAGTTGCCGACGCCATAGTCATTTTGCCAGACATAATCAAATCTAACATCCCGTCTTGTAAGACTTCAGTATAGCCTGTTAAATTCTCAAATGGGCTGTTTTGCAAGCCTGCCAATACTGCGTTGGCAACGTTACCCACACCGGATTGAATCGGTAATAAGTTGGCTGGCATGCGACCTTTTTTCACTTCATCGTGGAAGAAGTCAATAATATGGCTGGCAATTTTATTTGAGCATTCATCAGGGTCGGCAAATTTGCTATTGCGATCGGCAGAATCGGTCAATACGACCGCGACCACTTTATCCAAATCACAATGCAAATACGGCGTGCCAATACGTCCGCCCGGGGTCACAAGTGGAATCGGTGTGCGGTTGGGCGGCATACCAATGTCGTTATAGACATCATGCATACCCTCTAACATCAAGCTTTGCTGCGCATTTACTTCTAGAATGATTTTATCCGCATTGGCTAACCATGCATTGTTGGTACCAATGGAGGTTGATGGAATCAGGCGACCATCGGGCAAAATACCGGCAACTTCAACCACCGCCATATGCATATCGCCATAAAAACCAATGGTGCTCTGCTGCGCCACATGCGATAAATGCATATCAAAATAATGCGCTTTACCAGCGTTGATTTGTTTGCGCAGCGCGGGCTCTGATTGATACGGCGTGCGCCATTTGATGCCGTTGGCTTCTGCCAATACGCCATCACATTCGGTTGCGGTAGAGGCACCGGTTAATAAACCAATTTGGAAGTCTTCACCGCGAGCATGAGCTGCTTGCATATGTTTGGCAAGCGCCGCTGGGATGGCTTTTGGGTAACCAGCACCGGTAAAGCCACTCATACCAACATTCATATCATGAGTGATAAAGCTTGCTGCTTCATCTGCCGACATGATTTTTTTGCTGAGACCGTCGTGCAGAATACGCCCTTCATGGTTTAGTGCTGTCATACCGCTTCTCCTAATAACGTCCATATTAATATCAACCCTCATGATCATGAGGAACATTGAGACCCAACTGACTGCGTAATGACGGTTTTACAATTTCGCTTGTAGCTTGTCGTTTGCAGATTGTCGTGTCTGAGTTTTGCGCCATTCTGTAGTGAATAATCTTAAACCCCAGTCTTAGACCTAGGATTATTCACGCAATGACCATTATAACGATACTATTTGTCTCAACAACTGTTTTTTTTGATATTAAGCAGACATAGGTAATATTTTAATAAGCCGCTAGGATGTTTTTGCAGGTGCAAGTAAGGTGGGTCAAGCATGTTGTGACTATTGAGCTGTTTATAAAATATATTGTTAATTATTGTTTTCTGGATTTTCTTAGGCGCTGTTTTAGGGAGCGTTTTAGGAATCAGTTTTGCCATGATTTTTGATAAATGGGGGAGATAATGGAGTCAAATTCCGCTTATATTTTGCCTATATTTCAGAGATGATTAGCAACTGATACAAGATTATTTGGACAGTCCGCTATACTGGTTGCAACGAATGTCAACCATAACAAGAGAGAAGAATAATGGCGAATATGGTGTTAATAATAATTTTGGTCGTGCTGCTGGCTATCTATGCACTGATGTTTTGGTATTGGATACGCACGTCATTGATTATGCTGCGCCAATCGGTGCTGCTTGGGATACTGGGCTTTTTATTCTCCCCACTTGCCCAGCTTATTTATTACTTTTCCAATAAAAACAAGCTCAGCATGGATGATAAAAAAGAATTTAATCGTTATTGGCTGGTTATCGTTCTGACAATAGTAGTGAGTATTATTGGCGCGATGGTGACGACCTATTTGCCCATTCAGTAGCAAAGTAGAATATGTTTATTTAACGCAAAAAAACGCCATTTACTAACTACTAGTAACTGGCGTTTTTTTAATTAACAATGATGTTTAAAGCTATTGTTTTATAATATAGTTGGAGGAATTTAAAAAGAACTCAGTACTTTTAATATAAAATGTTAAAGCCAGCTACTAACAAGCTTGACGCTCTGCTTTAACCACCTCAATCAATTTATTAATCACCGAGCTGTCTGCTAAAGTCGATAAGTCGCCAAGACCAACATATTGCCCCGCTGCTAAATTACGTAAGATACGGCGCATTATTTTACCGGAGCGCGTTTTGGGTAAGACATCAACGATATAAATGGCATCTAGGCTGGCAATCGGACCAATCTCAGTACGCACATGGCGATTTAATTCTACTTTTAATTCATCACTGACAACCTCGCCCGCTTTAAGGATAATAAAGGCACAAATGCCTTCACCGCGAATGGGATGCGGCATACCGACTACGGCAGCTTCTACCGTTGCTGGATACGAGTCTATCGCACTTTCAATTTCAGCAGTACCCAGTCTGTGCCCTGAGACATTTAACACATCATCAACACGCCCCGTAATCCAGTAGTGACCGTCTTCATCACGCTGCGCGCCATCGCCAGTAAAATAATAACCCGGATATTCAGTAAAGTAAGTCTGCAAAAACCGCTCATGGTCATTATAAATACTGCGCATTTGCCCCGGCCAGCTACTCTTAATTGCCAAATTACCTTCCGCAGGTCCTTCAAGCGCCACGCCATCGGTATCTACTATCTCAGGGATGATACCGTACAAAGGATTCATCGCCGCACCCGGCTTCATATCAACCGTACCGGGAATCGGTGCTAATAAAATCCCGCCCGTTTCAGTTTGCCACCACGTATCAACAATCGGGCAACGGCTACTACCAACGACCTCATAATACCACTCCCATGCTTCAGGGTTAATCGGTTCGCCAACCGTGCCAAGTAGGCGTAAGCTTGAGCGATTAGACTCACGCACAAAAGCATCGCCCTCTTTCATCATGGCACGAATGGCAGTGGGCGCGGTGTATAAAATACTGACGTCATGCTTATCAACAATATGCCCAACGCGCGCCCAAGTTGGATAGTCTGGCACGCCTTCAAACATGACGGTTGTGGTGCCATTGGCAAGCGGCGCATAAGTCGTATAGGTATGCCCAGTGACCCAGCCGACGTCCGCAGTACACCAAAATACATCGTCGTCTTTGACATCGAAGACATCACGGAACGTCGATAAGGCATAAGTGATATAACCGCCAGTAGTATGCAGCACGCCTTTTGGCTTACCTGTTGAGCCGGAGGTATACAGTAAGAACAGCGGATCTTCTGCTTTCATAACTTCCGGCTCACAGTGCTCACTTTCACTCTCAACCAAAGTATGATACCAAATATCACGCTCATCACGCATAGCGACAGGATTGCCCGTACGATGAACCACGATGACATTGGTAACGTTGTCCGTCCCTTCCATATCAAGGGCGCGATCAACGTTGGCTTTGAGTGGCGTACACTTACTACCGCGCAAACCTTCATCAGCGGTAATCACCAATTTGGACTGACTGTCGACAATACGATTGCCCAAACTTTCTGCTGAAAAACCACCAAACACCACCGAATGTACCGCACCAATACGCGCACACGCCAGCATTCCGACTATCGCCTCTGGAATCATCGGCATATACAGCGACACGCGATCGCCTTTTTTAATGCCCAGTTTGCGCATGGCATTACCTAGGCGGCAAACTTCGCTATGCAGCTCTTTAAAGGAGATGATTTTATGCAATGAAGGATGATCGCCTTCCCAAATAATCGCGGGCTTATAAGGGTTGGTTGCCAAATGTCTATCGAGACAATTAACCGAAATATTCAGCTCACCATCTTCAAACCACTTAATTTGAAAATCGTCCAAGTCATAATTTACGTTGCTAATGATGCTAGGCTTTTTTATCCAATCAATCAGCTCAGCACGAGATGCCCAAAAAGCATCGGTAGCTTCTGGAGTTGCGATGGAACGCTGATAGGTTTTTTTATAATGCTCGGCGGTGGTGTTGGCGGTAGTCACGAAGTCAGGGTTAACGGGGTATATTTTTTGGGTCATTATCTTATCCTTTTTTTAATTATTATTACCTAAACCTATTAGGTTAATAACCGCTGGCAGGCAGAGGCTGTAACCGCTACGAGGAATGCGGTGTCATTGTCCATAATGAGTGACGACCTCGTTCTAGTTTGACAAATAAGCCCTTGTGATGCAAGACATCAACCACTAATGACAACAATTTCACCTATCTTATATTTTATGGTCATTGACACGGGCGATAGTTGGTACTAGTAATAGTTTTACGTCGGGCTGCTATTTAATCCTTGTAACCCGCCCTCAAATATGGACAATAGCTCCTCTAAATAGCAGATTGCTCAAGCTATTTTTCTGATGATTTATCATAATTTTTACGATGCAGCCATGCTATGCAACGTCACGCTTTTTGGAAATAACCGCAATGGATACCCAACGCAGTACACCCTTCTCTAGCCAACCTGCTAGTCCGTCTTCTAGCCCGACTTTCAGCAAGTCTGCGAGTCAGTCTGCTAACCATTATGACGTCATTGTTATTGGTGCGGGTGCATCAGGGCTATATTGTGCGCTCACTGCGGGTCGCCGAGGTCGGCGCGTATTGGTGCTCGATCATGCTAATAAAGCCGGCAAAAAAATCCTTATGTCGGGCGGTGGGCGCTGTAATTTTACCAATTATTTTGTGGAGCCTGAGCACTTTATCAGTGCCAATCCCCACTTTTGCAAATCTGCGCTTAGCCGTTATCCCAGCTGGGAATTTATTGGCATGGTTGAGGCGCATAACATTGCTTATCATGAGCGCGAGCATGGGCAACTGTTTTGCGATGATTCCGCGCAAGATATTCTAACCATGTTACTGGATGAATGTGCTGCCGTTGGGGTACAAATACGCCTCAATACTGAAATAAAGCAAGTGCAAGCTGTCAACGATGATAGTAACAATAGTGATAACGATAATGGCGATAACAATAATGGCAAAAATAATAAAGCACGCTTTAAGCTCGTAACGGCTAAAAAACTAGGTAAAAAAGACGTCGCAAGTGCAGCAAATACTTCAAAAACCAACTATAGCTGTACATCGTTAGTCGTTGCTACTGGTGGCTTATCCATTCCTACGATGGGCGCAAGTGGGCTTGGCTACGAGCTGGCGCAGCAGTTTGGGCATAGCTTAATTGCCACTGACCCAAGCTTAGTGCCGTTTACCTTTACCGATAAAACTGGCGAGCTCATTCGCACCCTCGCTGGTATCAGCCTGCCGGTGA
The DNA here is from genome assembly GCF_040309565.1 of Psychrobacter sp. 16-MNA-CIBAN-0192. Classification (NCBI taxonomy): domain Bacteria; kingdom Pseudomonadati; phylum Pseudomonadota; class Gammaproteobacteria; order Moraxellales; family Moraxellaceae; genus Psychrobacter; species Psychrobacter sp. 16-MNA-CIBAN-0192. The sequence goes on along the minus strand of NZ_JBEOOX010000001.1, from coordinate 175,727 downwards.
TTGCCAGTAATGCGCGTACCTCCTTTAAGCTGCCGCTACTCTTTACCCACCGCGGTTTGTCGGGTCCTGCTATGTTGCAGTTGTCCAATTATTGGCAGACGGGCGAGCACATCAGCATTAATCTATTGCCTGACATTAATGTCAGCGATTTACTACTGGCGCACAAACAGTCCCATCCTAAGCAATTGATTCGTACGGTATTGGCGGACAATACCGATAACGCCTTACCTAAGAAATTACTTACGGCGCTACAAACAACGCTATGGGAAGATATTAAAGATACCGAACTGGCAAATATCAAAGACGAGCGCTTAACTGAGCTGGGCGCAACACTGAACGGCTGGCAATTAAAACCATCGGGCACGGAAGGCTACCGCACTGCCGAGGCGACGCGCGGCGGTATTAAAGCCAATGAAGTGTCCTCAAAAACCATGCAAAGCAATTATCAAGACGGGCTGTATTTTATTGGTGAATTGTTAGATGTTACCGGATGGCTAGGCGGTTATAACTTCCAATGGGCGTGGGCAAGTGGCTTCGTTTGTGGCGAGGTGGTGTAGCGGATTAAAAGTAAATAGGATGGTTGTTTAAACGCGTAATCATTTAACTATCTAGTTATTAAAAATATTAAGCGCATTATTAACTATGAACTAACCATTAATAAACTTATGCAAATTCACCATTACCTATAACCATAAGTTAATATATAATTCTTATTATATAAAAAATATTATGATAAGGAGTGAATCGTGCGCGCTATTCAACAGGTTCATGGTAATAAACGCAGCTATTGGGTAGGCGATGGCTTTCGAGTGCAAACCTTAGTCAATCATTTACGCCCAAAAGATGACTTTAATTATAGTCATACCGACCCTTTTTTATTGCTAGATTATGGTGAGCCGACCAATTTTTCCCCTAATCCTGACTATGATACGCAGCCACGCGGCATCGGTCAGCATCCGCATAAGGGTTTTGAGACTGTGACTATCGCCTACGCCGGTGAAATCAGCCATAAAGACTCGACTGGGAGTAGCGGTATCATTCGTGAAGGCGATGTGCAGTGGATGACCGCAGGGCGCGGCATTACTCATGAGGAGTTTCATTCGCCAGCATTTGGCAAGCAAGGCGGGATGTTTAGCATGGCGCAAATGTGGATCAATCTGCCGCAGCAGCATAAGCTTACAGACGCGCATTATCAGACGCTCAAGCGGGCAACACTACCAACGTCTGCGCTGTTTGCGGATGACAATAGTCATAACGATAGTAAGAATGATAACGTCAGTAAGCAAATCCCCATAGGTCAGGCGACGATTATTGCAGGCGATTTAAACGGAATAAATGGCACCGCAAGAACATTTACGCCCATTAATGTTTGGGATATTGAACTATATACGGCGGGCACGACGACCCTGAACCTACCTGCCAGTCATAATCTAATGATATTGGTACAAAGCGGGTCGCTACTGATTAATGATACCGAAGTGACGGCTGGACAACTGGTGCAGTTTGAAGCGCCCAATGCCGTGCAAAATAAAGAACCTCTTACAAAAGATGCCGCTAAAGAAACAATTACCGACACCATTATCCTGACCTATCCTGAACCCTCGAATTTATCAGACACAAATACTATTAAACTATTATTATTAAGCGGTGAACCGATTGGCGCACATGGTCCCTTCGTCATGACAACACAAGAAGAACTCGATCAAATTTTTTACGATTATCAAAACGGCAATTTTGGCTAAAAACTTTGGTTAAGTGATTGTTTAAAGTTATCATTTAAAATATTCGGCTCAAGTGATTAATGAAAACTAGCAAATTAATCGGCATAAAAAAGCCACCTCATCAATAATAAGGTGGCTTTTTTTACGTTATTACTAAATATAACGTCAGCACTTTAATGCTCTATATCAAGCATTTATTCTGCTGAATCCATAAACGGATAGTCGGTATAACCTACTGTACCGCCGCCATAAAAGCTTGCTGGTTGCTGCTTATTAAAGGGCATGCCTTGACGAATACGCTCCGCCAAATCTGGCGTGGCAATATAATCACGCCCAAATGCCACCGCATCAATATAGCCGTCACGGATATTTTTCTCCGCTTTGTCTGCGGTATAACCACCTGCGACGATGATTAAATTATCAAAAGCATCACGGACACGCTGACGGAAATCATTGCTATAAGGTGTACCGCCTGCCCAATCTGGCTCTGATAAATGCAGATACATAATCCCGCGTTTATTTATCTGCTCAATGAGCCAAATATTTTCGTCCTCATTGTAGCCCGCTTCGACATTATTAAAAGTACCAAGCGGTGATAGGCGAATGCCAACATGATCGTTATCCCACGCTGCAATACAAGCATCAATCACGTTAAGCGTCAGGCGCGCGCGATTTTCCTTGCTGCCGCCATATTCATCGGTGCGCTTATTGGTATGTTCAACCCAAAACTGGTGCAGCAAATAACCATGTGCCCCATGAATCTCAATACCATCAAAACCGGCAGCGCGCGCGTTTTTGGTCGCATGCGCAAAATCAGCAACGACTTGCGCAATCTCATCAAGGGTTGCTGGGCGCGGCATGGTTGCATCAACACGAATGGCTTGATTATCACTATCACGCAACGAGGTGCGAATACCAACGTCAATATCCGATGCCGAAATCGGCTCTTTGCCATCTGGCTGCACGCTTTTATGCGCGACTAGTCCCGTGTGCCACAGTTGCAGCACGATTTTGCCGCCTTTGGCATGGACATTATCGACAATCACTTTCCACGCGGTCATCTGATCATCCGTATGCACGCCCGGCGCGCCCGCATAGCCTTTCGCCTGAAACGATACTTGCGTTGCCTCCGCAATAATCAAGCCAGCTCCCGCACGCTGCGAATAATATTCGCCTGCCAACGCTGTCGGCACATCGCCCGGCTCAACAGCGCGGAGACGAGTTAACGGTGCCATAATGATACGATTTTTTAACGTTTGCGTGCCCATTTTAATAGGTTCAAATAAGTTATCATGTGCCATGAAGTTGCCTTGCTTATCATTAAAAATAAGTAATGAATGAGTGATAAATGTTAGATTATCACTATAAATGGGTGATTCTCATCAATTGAGAAGAAGGCTTTTATAAGGGGCTTGGCTCATTATTCAATCTATTTTTACAAACAAACACGCTGACTTAATAAAACACCATTATTAATAAAATCAACTGATTAACCATACTTACCAAGCTTTTAAGACTAGCCACTCAATAATCAACCGACGCTAGACAAGGCAACTAGCTATTAAACCCACTATTCAAATTTGGGTTAATCCAACTTATTTCAATCAAATTCTTACTAATCAAATTAGGAGTTCAATATATGAAACTACGTATCTTAAAATCTGCCGTGACCAATCCTTGGTTTAACTTGGCAACCGAGGACTGGATATTTAATACGCTTGGCAATGATAAAAAAGCGCCCCATTCGCACACGCTATTTTTATGGCGAAATAGTGAAACCGTCGTCATCGGGCGCTCGCAGAATCCGTGGGTAGAATGCAAGACTGACAAAATGGAAGAGGACAATGTCTTTCTAGCGCGGCGGCAAAGTGGCGGCGGTGCGGTATTTCATGATTTGGGCAATACCAACTTTACCTTTTTATCCCCTAAAGGCGACTACGACCAAAATGCAAACTTCACCATTATCATCAATGCCCTTAAAAAACTAGGCATCGATGCCACGTTATCAGGTCGTAATGACATGCAAGTTGGCGATAAGAAAATTTCCGGCAGCGCCTTTAAACACGCCGCCGACCGCAGCTTTCATCATGGCACATTACTGGTCAATGCCGATATGCGAAAGCTGGGCGATTATCTCAATCCGCATCCGCTGAAACTACAAGCCAAAGGCATTAAATCTGTGCGTTCTCGCGTTGCTAACTTGGTTGAATTTAATAATACGATTAATCCTGAAACTTTATCTGCTGCCATTATCGAGGCTTTTTGTGACTACTACGGGCAAACGGTTGATGTCGAAGAATTAGATGAAAATACACTCGCAAAAGAGCCGTCTTTGAACCAATACTATCAGCAAATGGCGGACTGGGAATGGCGCTTTGGCAAAACGCCTGAGTTCTCACATCAGTTAGAGACGCGCTTTAATTGGGGTTTGATTGACTTGCATATGGATATCAAGCAAGCGGTCATTAGCGAGGTCGTGATTTTCTCTGATGCGCTCAATGTTGAATTGATTGAGTTGTTAAAAGAAGCGCTTACAGGGATTAAATATAATACAGAAGCTATTAAAGCTAAGCTTGATGAATTAAAGAATGCTCAACCTAATATAGCCACTCAAATTAATGATTTTGAGCAGTGGTTAATTGAAGAGATGGATAGTTGAATTTATTTATAAGGTTAAGTTTATTGGTCACCTAATAAGGACAGATATGTTCAGCCGTATGTTTTACACAGCACTTTTATATCTACCTTATCCAACAACGCTACGATTATCATAAAAAGGTGTGGTTATGAATAAAAAAAATGAATCTCATCACTGTATGGTCTGTGGACAAAATTATCCTATAAAAAGCCTCACACCTATAGGTGCAGTGCGCAAAACCATTACCGCAGAAATCTCACATGATTTTCCCCAATACTCACCTAACGATTATATTTGCCAAACCGATTTAAGCACCTATCGCATGAAGTATGTGCAATCATCGCTACAGTCTGAAAAAGGTGAGGTGACGGAGCTTGAGTCTGAATTGATTAAAAGTATGCAGCATCATGAACTCATCACCAAAGATGTTGATACGACCCTAGAGCAAGAATGGACGTTTGGTGAACGATTGGCAGATAAAATTGCCACGTTTGGCGGCAGTTGGACGTTTCTTATTTGTTTTGCTATTTTTTTAGCCATTTGGATTATCATCAATACCGTGGTGATGGTCGCCCATCCTGCTGATCCTTATCCGTTTATTCTATTGAATTTAATATTGTCCTGTATCGCTGCGATTCAAGCCCCTGTGATTATGATGAGCCAAAATAGACAGGAAACCAAAGACCGATTGCGCTCAGAAAACGACTATCAAATTAACTTAAAAGCCGAGCTTGAGATTCAACACTTGCATGAAAAACTAGATCACCTGTTAACGCACCAATGGGATAGGCTGGCTGAAATACAGGAAATGCAGCTTGATTTATTATCTGAAATGAGTAAAAAGCGTTAGGATAATCGCTATCATGTCCTATGAGAAAACTTTAAATCTACTATAAGCAAGCAGTGATTGAAGAAGTAATCATCTTTTCTGATACGTTAAATGTTAGGTTAATTGACTTGTTAAAAGAGGCGCTGACGGGAGTTAAATATAATAAAGAAGTTATTAAAGTTAAGCTTGATGACTTGGGTAAAGAACATACTAAGTTCAGAGTTTTGGCAAGTAGTTGGTTGGCGAGGTTGATGGTTAAAAACATTTCATGAATCACTTGTTGACTAACGTACGTATAATGAAATTTAAACTCACTACCTACTGGAATAACTATGGCATTTAGTCCCAAAACAGAATATACAATCATAGAAGATATAATTAGAATAAAAGATTTCCATGATTACGCTACAGATTATGTGACTAGACCACCTTATCAAAGAAAAGCAGTTTGGTCTACACAGAAGAAACAAGCACTTATGGATAGTCTTTTAAGAAGCTATTACATTCCTCGACTTGTCTTGAGAAAAGTTAGAATCTCAGATAACCGTGCACTACAAGAAGTTATCGACGGCCAGCAGCGAATCACAACAGTTATAGATTTTTTCCAAAATAAGTTTGCACTACCTAAGAGTTTAGAAGACTTAGATACTAATTTAGTAGGTAAAAAATATAATGAAATAAGTAACGAACATAAACGATTTATTGATACCTTATCTTTCAAAACTGATGTAATCATAAACATTGAAGAAGCAAACAACGTGAATCATCAGCTAATCGCAACTGAGATATTTAGAAGGTTGCAAGAAGGGGAAAACCTTAATTATATGGAAATAGCTCACGCACAATTATCTAGCTTGTCTAGAAACTTCATCGTAAAATATTCAGATGATCAAACTTTTAATTTCATTGATTATCAACCTCTTGATCAAAACCCTAGTAAACTAAGGTTTTTTGATTTATTGAACGTCAATAATAGCAGAATGAAACACCTGCAATTTATGGCACGCTTTACAATGATTGAAAGCTCCGTTTCTGGTTATACAGATTTAGGTGATAAAAAAATTGAACAGTTTATCAATGATACAAAAGTTAAAGATGGTATTGGAAATTTTAGTTTTGAAGAAATGAAAGAAAGCAAAGATGTCATTCGTAATTTAAACGAATTTTATGAAATCTTCAAAAATGATCCTATGTTAGACGAAAATTCTGGCATTAAAGAACTTTCAGTTGAATATTTTATAATCTCGATTTACCTATTGATTAGACACCTTAAGAAACATTATGTAATAGAGCATAAAGAACGTGAGTTTATAAGAAATTTTGTATATTATTTTCATGAAAGATGGCGTAATTACGATGACTCAGAAGATGTCGATATGCTCACATTCAGTAATAATCGTCAGCAAGGGGAAAATGAATTAGCTACTCGAGATAGGATAATTAGACAAGTTTTCTTCAGTTATATTCATCAGAATAAATCCGAATTAATTGAAAAAGATTCTAAACGAGCTTTCTCTGAACTAGAGAGAATTGAAATTTATAGAAAAGCTCATGGACTGTGTCAAGAATGCTTACAAGAAGGGAAATCAAAAAAAGAAGCAGAAATCTCATGGTCAAACTATCAGGCTGATCACGTAATACCTCATACTAAAGGAGGTAAAACGGTTTTGGAGAACTCACAGCTACTTTGTAGGTTCCATAATTTGCGTAAAAGCGATAAATTATAAGTGGTTAATATATGAATTAAAGTAAAAAGCTAAGTACTTTTTTACATAGCTTTTCACTTTTTTTATAAGAAATAATTCTATTAATTTATAATAAACCTCTAAATCCCCGCCGCCACCTCAGCCCCATCTCTTATGGCACGTTTAGCATCCAGTTCAGCTGCCAGTTTTGCACCACCAATCAAATGATATTGCGCATCGGGTGCATCACCAACATTTGGCATCAGCTTGACGACGGATTCTTGACCCGCACAAACGACGACACTATCGACACGCAATAGCTGACTTTGACCTTGGTTATTGGTAATCCAAATACCCTCATTGGTGATTTTTTCGTACTGTGCGCCTGATACTTGGATGACGCCGTGCGATTTGACATGGGCGCGATGTACCCAGCCCGATGTTTTATTGAGACCACTACCCAAGCGACCTTTGGTACGCTGTATCATATACACTTGGCGAACGGGGGTAATGTCGCCAGTCTCGATGAGACCACCTTCGCTTTGATAGTCAGGATCAGCAGTCACGCCCCACTCTTCCCGCCACTCGTTGACTGATTGCGCTTTTGGGCGGTACGTTGGGTCTTTTAACACCTCAGCGCCCAGCTCATCTAATGCCTGACCGTGATTGGCGGTGAGATATTCACTGACATCAAAGCCGATACCGCCAGCACCGATGACCGCAACGGTATTGCCAACGGATTTTTGACCCGATAGCAATTCAGCATAGCTCATGACTTGTGGCAAATCAGCCCCTTCTAGTTTACCTTTTAGGCTTCTTGGCACGACACCAGTTGCGACGATGACATGATGGAACTTGCCTGCTTCCAGCAATGCTTTATCAACCTTAGTATTCAGCTTAACTTCAACATCTAAATGTGCAAGCTCATTGATATAGTAGCGAATGGTCTCAAAGAATTCTTCTTTACCGGGGATGACTTTGGCGTAGTTAAACTGACCACCTAAAATATCTTTGGCTTCAAATAAAGTGACGTTATGCCCACGCAAAGCAGCGACATAAGCAGCTGACATGCCAGCAACCCCGCCACCGATAACAGCTACATTTTTAGGTTTTTTGACTTTCTTATAGACCAATTCGGTCTCATAACAGGCTTGCGGATTGACCAAACAAGTCGAGCGTTTATTCTCAAAAGTGTGATCGAGACACGCTTGATTACAGGCAATACAAGTATTAATACGCTCCGCTTCTCCATTTTGTGCCTTGTTCACCCAATTGGGATCGGCTAAAAATGGACGCGCCATTTGAATTAAATCAGCTTGACCACTAGCCACAATGTTTTCAGCAGTATCGGGCATATTAATGCGGTTGGCTGCCATCACTGGAATGCTAACGTGTTTTTTAATTTCGCTCGTAAAATCAACAAAGGCAGCGCGCGGCACACTGGTGACAATGGTAGGCACGCGCGCTTCATGCCAGCCGATGCCGGTATTGATAATGGTTACGCCCGCGTCTTCTAAGGCTTTGGCGACAGTAATGACTTCGTCCATGACGTTGCCGTCTGTCACCAAATCAATCACCGATAAGCGAAACAGGATAATAAACTCTTCGCCAACTTCAGCGCGAACCGCTTTGACCACATCAACCGCAAACTTCATCCGATTATGAATATCACCGCCATATTCGTCCGTACGTTTATTGACATGACGCGATAAAAACTGGTTGAGCAAATAACCTTCCGAGCCCATAATCTCAACGCCATCGTAACCAGCTTGCTTGGCTAATTTTGCGGAGCGGGCGAAATCTTCGACCGTTTGTTCGATATTCTTAATGCTCATTTTGCGTGGTTTAAATGGTGAGATGGGCGACTTAATCGGACTGGCGGACACTACAAATGGATGATAACCGTAGCGACCACTATGCAAAATTTGCATAATCATTTTGCTGTCGTATTTATGCGCCGCTTTGGTTATTTTTTGATGGTTACGCACATCCATTTTGCTATTCATCGTACCGCCCGCAGGGAGCAACCATCCTTCACGATTGGGCGAAATACCACCGGTTATCATCATTGCTGCACCACCTTTAGCACGCTCAGCGAAATATGCAGCAAGCTTACCGTAGTTGTAAAAACGGTCTTCAAGTCCTGTATGCATCGACCCCATTACCACACGATTTTTGAGGGTGGTAAAGCCCAAATCTAACGGTTCAAATAAGTGCGGATAATGGGCGTTTTTATCGGTAGTGCTAATAGCAGCATCAATGGTAAGGCTAGGGTCGTGGCTTGCAGTATCGATGCGGGCGCTCATGTCATTATCCTTTTGAATCGATGGAAGAGTACTCTATCAATAAATAATATTAATAGACAGTTGTCACCCATCGTATCACACCGCCATTATTATCAACCATTGATGCACGCGACTGACGAGTGAGCACTATATAAAGATTTCTACTTGCCAATATCTGTAGGTTTGGATTAAGGTTAAGTTATGGTTAAGCAAACGCCACAAAACAAGCACCTTTTTAAATTATCCGTGTCTATAATAAATGGGCAGATTTTTTAGGGCATGTCTTCATTTGAAAAAATAACAACAGGATAAAGGATTATCACATGACCGACTTTCATACCGGACTTGGTAAAAATGATGCCAATTACCAACCGCTAACACCCATTGATTTTATTATCCGTAGTGCGCAGGTTTATCCCAATCAGACCGCCATTATTTATGATGACCTTGAGCATAATAATTTAACGCAATCATGGCAGCAAACCTTTACGCGCTGTCGGCAACTGGCGGACGGTTTGCGTAAGCTTGGCATTGATAAAAACGATACCGTTGCGGTAATGATGCCAAATACTCCTGCCATGGTCGAATGCGCGTTTGGCGTGCCCATGTCAGCAGGTGTGTTGTGTACCTTAAATACCCGTTTGGATATCAACGCGCTCACTTTTTGCTTGCAACATTCAGAAGCAAAAGTACTCATTTTAGATAGCGAATTTGCCGACCTTGCCGAAATTATTACAGAGACTTTTCCCAATTTAATTATCATTCATGCTACCGACAGCGCGGTTGATGTGGAAAATTTTGGGCAAATGAGTTATGAGGAATTGCTAGCTACTTCTGACAATTTGGATAATTGGGAAAGACCGCTAGATGAATGGTATGCCATTGCGCTTAACTATACTTCTGGGACAACTGGCACGCCAAAAGGCGTTGTTTATCACCATCGCGGCGCGACGTTAAATGCGGTGTCCAATATCTTAGATTGGGATATGCTAAAGCACCCTGTTTATCTATGGACGCTGCCCTTATTTCATTGTAATGGTTGGTGCTTTCCGTGGACTATTGCTGAGCGCGCAGGTGTGAATGTCTGCTTGCGAAAGATGGATGCCGACCTGATTTTACAGCTGATTGCCAAGTATAAAATCAGCCATTATTGCTCCGCGCCTGTGGTTCATAATATGATTGCCAATGGCAAACCAAAATATAAAGCCGCAATTACTCATAAAGTTAAAGGCTGGGTTGCCGGAGCGCCGCCGTCAGAAACGATGCTGGCACAAATGGAAGCAATGGGCTTTGACATCACCCATGTATATGGTTTGACTGAAGCTTACGGACCCGTAACCGTGTGCGCGGAACAAGCTGATTGGGCAACGCTGGATGTTGCCGAACGTGCACAAAAGAAATCGCGTCAAGGCGTGACTTCACATCTAATGACTGGCTTTGACGTTTTCAAACAGGGCACCACCGAGCCGGTAGCTGCCAATGGTGAAGAGATTGGTGAGCTGGCTCTACGCGGTAATATGGTGATGAAAGGTTACCTAAAAAGTCGCCAAGCAACCGAAGCTGCGCTCAAAGATGGTTGGTTCCGCACTGGGGATTTGGGCGTTAAATACCCAGATGGTTATATCAAAATTATGGATAGGCTTAAAGACATTATAATCTCGGGTGGTGAAAATATCTCCAGCATCGAAGTCGAAAATGTCTTATATAAAATGCCTGCGATTCAAAGTTGCGCCGTCGTTGCCGCGCCAGATGATAAATGGGGCGAAGTACCCGTTGCCTTTATTGAAATATATGACGGCAGCACCTTGCAGCGCGATGCTGTCATTGAGCATTGCCGCCAACATTTAGCAGGCTTTAAAGTACCCAAACATATTATCTTTGCTGAAATACCGAAGACCAGTACGGGTAAAGTGCAAAAATTTGAGTTACGCCAAGCAGCTAAATCATTGGCGCACGAGACATCAAAAGTAACGCCAAGCGTCAGATAGAATGATGCTATACCGAGCATTTATTTAATATAAAAAGGTCAACAGTCGATGATGATTGCTGACCTTTTTTCGCTAGGCTATAAGTTCACTATCCGTTTAATTTTGGCTCAAGCCATTGATATATCAGCATGCCAATAATCATGGCAGGGATAAAGACATAGGCTTGCCAAACTCCTGTACCAAGCATTACGATACCAGGTCCAGGGCAAATACCAACCAAACCCCACCCGATACCAAATAACATTGCCCCGATGAGCAGTTTTTTATTAATGGTGGTTTTGGTCGGCATGTCTATTGATGTGCCAATCCAGCTCGTTTTTTGACGTTTCGCCAATTGCACACCAATGATCGCCACCGCTAATCCGCCACCCATCACTAGCGCTAATGAGATATCCCACGCGCCAAAAACATCCAAAAACCCTTGCACTTTAGCAGGATTGGTCATCCCTGAGATGAGTAATCCAAAGCCGAACAGTAGCCCTGCTAACAAGCCAAGCATGTTTTTTAGTATCGTATTTTTTAGCATTATTTATGCCTCGCCCTTGATTTGTTTATATAAGCGTTTATCAATCGTATTTAATACGGTCTTAGCCAATTCAGTCTTAGTCTCAACCTCAGTCATGCGTGATAGCGTGATTAAATCAAGCCCAAAAGATGGCGACCAATATAAACCGTTAGAATACCAAAGAGCATAAAAATTGCCGTCGCTGCCATTGAACGTGGCGACAAGCGCGCATTACCACAAATACCGTGCCCACTGGTACAGCCTGAACCCAGCCGCGTACCAAAGCCAACCAATAAACCTGCGCCAAGTAATAATGGTATCGAGCTGGTCATCTCTATCACTGGCAATGGCATTACCAGTTGATACAGCAGCGGCGATATCACCAAACCTGCGACAAATAGCACTTGCCACAGCTCTACTTTTTTGGGCTTAAGTAAGCTTGAAGCAATCCCGCTAATACCTGCAATACGCCCAATTCCCAATAATAGCAATACCGTTGCCGCCCCTATTATCAAGCCGCCAGCCAGAGATATTGGAGTAAACGCTTGCCAGTCTATTTGTATGCTCATAACAAGTTATCCATGCCAGTTTTTATTCGGTATTTACTTTGAATCTTTATACGAAAATACATTATATAATATTATATTATAATTAGGTAAAAAAATACCAAACTCGAAAGTTTGGTATTTTAGAAGCGGACTTGATAACTTAAGCAGATTTTGCTTCGTCTTTTGCAAGCACTTGATCAAGTACATCTTCAAAACGCTTAACTGCGCCGTCAACGTCAGTCAATTTGTCAAAACCAAATAGACCCAAACGGAAGGTTTTAAAGTTAGCTGGCTCGTCACATTTCAATGGTACGCCAGCTGCGATTTGCATACCAAGCTCACCAAATGCGGTGCCTTTATGCATGTCATCACGTTGAGTGTAAGACACAACAACGCCTGGTGCTTTAAAGCCTTCAGCAGCAACACTTTCAATACCTTTACCTTCTAACAAGGCACGGATTTTATTGCCCAACTCTAACTGCGCATCACACAATTTATCTAAACCAATTTCTTTGGCTTCATTAATCGTGTCGCGGAACTGACGCAAGCTGTCTGTTGGCATAGTCGCATGATACGCATGACCGCCATTTTCATAAGCGCGCATTACGGTTAACCACTGTTTTAAATCAAGGCTAAAGCTATTAGACTCGGTGCTTTCTACTTTAGCAACGGCGTTAGCGCTTAGCATCACAACACCGGCACAAGGGGTGCTGCTCCAGCCTTTTTGTGGGGCACTAACCAATACGTCAATACCAAGCTCTTTCATATCAAGCCAGATACAGCCAGAGGCGATACAGTCGATAACCAATAAACCACCAACGCTATGAACGGCTTCGCCCAATGCTTTGATATAATCGTTTGGTAAAATAATACCGGCTGAGGTTTCAACGTGCGGTGCAAAAACGATACCTGGCTTCAATTCTTTGATTTTAGCAACGGCAGTTTCGATATCAACCGGCGCAAATGGTTTTGGCGCATCAGTATCTTCAGTACGGTCAGCCGCTAGCACGGTAGTCGTGTTACCGATATTGTTCTTTTCTAAAATTTGCGTCCAACGATAGCTGAACCAACCATTACGGATGATTAGATTGTCTTCGTTGCGAGCAAGCTGGGCGACAACCGCTTCCATACCATACGTACCAGCACCGGGAACGATAGCAACCGCATCAGCGTTATAGACTGCTTTTAGGTCAGTTGATAAATCGTTCATCACTTTCTGGAACGTTTTTGACATGTGATTGAGCGCGCGGTCAGTATAAACTACTGAATATTCTAATAAACCTTCTGGATCAATATCTTGACGTAATGCAGGCATGGATTATTCCTTGTTTGTTGTTAAACTATTTTTGGGCAAATGAGTGTCAGGTACAGAGTAAGGCATGGATACGGCTAATAGCTGACATAAGGATACTGAGTCATAAGGGATACTAAGTATCGGCTATGTGGCGCTAGGATTACTACAAATATAGGTAAGGCAAAAGGCGTTGATAGAGATACAACATGGGATTGACGATATAGCACTTTGACCTTGCGCTATTGCCGTTAGTAAGAGTATGTGCTCCGCAATATTACAGGAAACACAAGCGTCATTGTCATTGCTACACGGTGGTAGGCAGCTGACAATAAAGCTGTTTTAGCTAATATCCATTTTTAACTAATCTGACCAGTCATTACTTCAATTTTAATGAACTCATTGAAATAAGATAATGACGATATTACCACCGATTCTCAGCGCTGACAATGGTTTGTTGCTATTGCTGTTGTCATCACTCTTGTTGATATTGTTTTCTATGCGCGTTAAAGATTAACGGCGATAAGCATCGTGTAATCCTGATACCACAAAATTAAGCAAGTCACTATCGCCTTCTCGAGCGGCTTTGCGCATCAGCTTTGATGGCGCATGGCTTAAGGTTTGGCTAAGTCGCCGTGACAGCTCAGTTATCACCTCTTCTGCACTTATCTCCCCTTGCTCAAGCTGAGTTAGTGAGGCGGTTAATAGCTGCGTGACTTGTTCCTGAGTACGGCTGCGATACTTGTGGATATCATGTCCGACTTGGCGCACTTGAAAGCGCCGCTCCATCTCAACCACCAGCTGACTGACCAATAGCTCAGCGTCAACGGCAGCTTGACGGCGCTGCTCAAGATTACCAGCAATAACGTGCTGCAAGTCATCGACTGAATACAGGTACACATCATCCATACGGCTAATGGTGGAGTCAATATCGCGCGGCACCGCCAAATCAATCATGAGCATCGGCTGATAACGACGCTGCTTTAGCGCTTGTGCCGTCATGGTTTTATCAATCAGTATGTCCATGCTACCGCTACAACTGCTGATAATATCCGCTTCTGCCAATACTTTGGGCAAGTCTTGTAGCGGGTAGACATCGACCCGGCGATTGGGTTGGCGCAATCCGGCTGCCAAAATCTCGGCACGCTCTGGACTGCGGTTACAGATAATAACCCGCCCAACTCCAAGACCCGCAATATGAGTGGCAACAAGGCGATTCATCTCCCCTGCTGCCACCACTAATAGGGTGCGACTGGGCAGATTATCAAAAATTTGTGTGACCAGTTTGGCAGCAGCAAAGCCTAACGAGACCGCATGCGCACCGACATTGGTCTCATTACGCACCCGCTTTGAGGCAGCAAACACTTGGTCGATAATCCAGCTGAGCTGCCCACTGATTGCCTGCTCACTGTGCGCCAGCTGTACGGCTTGTTTGATTTGCCCAAGGATTTGCGGCTCACCCAATATCATTGAGTCAAGCCCAGCTGCCACCCGTAACCAGTGCGTAATGGCATGACTATCGCGGTGCACATACAGATAAGGATCAATCTCAGCCAATGGCAATTTTTTAAAGTCAGCAAGCCAAGCTTTGATATGGTTAATATGATCATTGATTACCGCTGCGTCGCTTATAACGCTAGCACCATTCTCATAGCTGCTTTCAGGATTGCGTTTATGCTTGTCATTATTTGTTAGCGTACGATTTGATGGCGTACGCTCTGCTGGCATGAGCACATAAATCTCAGTACGATTACAGGTTGAGACAATGACGCTGCCATCGGTAAAACCTTTGAGTTGATCAAGGGCAATATTAATGTCGCCACCGACGAACGCCAAGCGCTCACGTAAAGCGACTGGGGCAGTTTTATGATTGACGCCGATGACCACTAATCTCATTATCGATAGACCATAAACATAATGCTCATTTACCTGCTAAATTGTCATGCTACTGTAAAAAGCTATTGTTAAAAATCGCTGAAGACGACTATAAAACGCCATCATTTATATAACATCAACATAGCGCCATAGATTCAAAGGGCGTTTATGATGATAACGCGTATTATGGGATGCCACTTAACAATAATACGTATCGATATTCCATTATCGACAACCTCTATCTTGATAAAACCGGCTATTATATCATTATTGCAGCTTTTATTTAACATTCACCATCATAGAGCATAGCAATTGTTTTAATTTGGGCAAACATGTGATAAATCAATAGGCTATTGTTAACGATTATTAAGCAGAGCTACGCGGATGTAACACGAGCTATATTGTTAATCCTGGTTATTCACAGCTATACTGATTATAGAATGTCTTTAAATAACAACTAAATGATAACGTTAATCGGTATCATCCTCTATTTCTTTAATAGACTGCTTTTTAATAAGCTTGGTTTTAATAAGCCATTTGGTTTGACCAGTTATTTATGATGGCTTTTCTTACCGTTCTTTATCGCGATAGGCAAGCTACCCCAGCGGCTTTTCGACTTTTTATGGATGAACAATACGACATATGGCTTTTTTTGGGTTCCTGTCTCGTCCTACTGCATTGTCTGCTTTTATAGCAAAACCCTATGCGCAAACGCTAAGGTCGCCTACTCGTAGACCAATATTAATAGTGGTGGTAGTGCTGTTGTGGCCTATGCCTGCTCAGGCACACATTTTCAGACCGTTACTTGATGCGTTAATTCCCAGCGCTTTAGTAAACGCCTTGGTTAAAAAACCATCAACGAATGAGACGAAAAATGATGATGCCAATCGTCCGTTAAATACGCGAATTAATGAGACCCAGACCACAAGGTTAGTGGACAGTGCAAAGCCTTCAGGGACAAATTCTGTACTACAAACCTCGCTGAATGAGCCCAGTCTTTATGCATTATTAGATGCAGAGTTTGCCGCTGCACGCGGTGAGCCAAAGCGTGCCGTTACTATTTATAAGCAGCAGTCGCTAAAAGATGACGCAACCGCGGTTTTTGAGCGTGCACTTGGACTGTCATTACGTAACGACAATATCAACAGCTCGCTAAGTTTTGCCCAAACTTGGCAGCATCAAAACCCTGACCATGTTCCAGCTTGGTTTTATGTGGCGCATTTGGCATTGAAGGCGCATGATTATACGCTTGCAGGGGAGACGCTTAGCCGAATTTTGCGTTATGATCCACGTGCGGATTTAAGTGAAATACTCATTGGTATTTATCCAACCACCGCAAGCGACCAACGTGAGCTGCTTGCAGCATTACAGCCCATCGACAGTCAAAAAAATGCATCGTTATCTGTTCTTAAAGCCGGCTTGCTATATCAATTTAATGAGCCAAAATCTGCGCTGATACATATTGATCGTGCTTTATTTATTCAGCCGGACTATGTGCCTTTTATTACCTTAAAAGGCGATATTTTACGCAAGATAGAGCCGTCCGCAACCGTGCTAACCTATATTGGACAAGCACGCTTACGCAATCCAAGTAGCAAAAACTTATATTTATACGAAATTCGCTATCTATTGGATCTAAAACAAAGCGATGCGGCATGGCAGTTACTGCTTGAAGCGCACAATCGCTTCGCTGAAGATGAGGAAATTACTTTATTAGCAGCGCTGGTCAGCTTAGATATTGAGCAGTACCGCAGCGCTGATCAGCTGTTAAACATTTTGGCAAAAAGCCCTGCGTATCTTGATCAAGCCTACTACTATTTAGGCATTAGTGCCGAACGACAGCAACGCTTTGAGCAGGCAAAATACTATTTAAATGGCGTGATGCAAGAAGACTTAGTGCTAGCGGCACGTAAAAAAGTGGTGACTTTTGAGCTGCTCAATGACAACGTTGATGCTGCCCTAGCGACGCTTGCAACCCTACGCCAGCAATTTGAAGTATTTGCTCCTGAAAGCTACGTGTTGCAAGCGGACATATTATTGCAGCAAAATCAGGCAAATGAGGCACTAGGCTTACTCACGCAAGCGAGCTACACTTACCCAAACAGCGAAGTGATCTTATTTGCCCGCTCGCGGTTGCTTGATGATGTCAAAGATTATGCCGTTAAGCGCACCTTACTCAATCACTTGCAAGCGCTAGATCCCAAAGAGTTGGCTTACCAACTCAGCTACGCGCAATTATTGCTCTCTAATGATAGCAATTCAGAACAGGGTCTGACATTGGCGTCGGCTATTATTCAGATGCGCTATGATGATCCACGCTACGATAACGAATTGCACCTGCAGGCGCTTAACGTTCTAGCAACCAATGCCTTAACCAAGGCTAACTATGCACAAGTTATTGAATATCTGCAAACGCCTTATGACGTACTGCCCAATCTACGCTCAGGCGTTTTACTATTGCGCGCCTATCAAGGTTTAGGAGACACTGCTAAGGTCAATGCCCTACTTGCAGATTTACAACAGCGATTCTCCTTTGGGCAAGACAATGTCACCGATCGCATTCAGCTGTATTAAGCGATATTTTTATAGCTATCGGCTGATTTGCCTAGTTAATTGGTGATCAATTCGCTTGCCAAACGCCTTTATACTACCGCCTATCAATAAAAAAAGAACAACACGCCATAACTGAGTAACAAAAAACAGGTAAGCTTAAGCGCTTGCCGCTTCTGACAGGTTCGATTGTCGTTTTTGCAATTGAGCGCTGCCAAGCATTTTTTGATAATTTTTAATGGATACATTTTGAGGATTTGTTATGTTTGCTACTCAAGCATCGTCTTTTACCACCAAAAAACTGACCACATTTACGGCTATGAGCGCTATGTTAGCAGTCATGGCTGGCTGCCAGTCGCTACCCAAAGCCGGTACCACTACCCAACCTATTCCCACGATTCAAACACAAAAACTCGACAGCTTTAATATCACCGGTAAAATTGGCGTATCAGCGCCAGCGAATGGTGAAGCCCAAGGTGGCAGCGCGTTTTATGCATGGAATCAAGAAAATGAGCGCTTTGCCATTGAGTTGATTGGTGCGTTAGGGATTGGCAAAACCAATATCGAATATGACGGTAGAAGCGCAACGCTGGTCAGCGAAAAAACAGGCACTTTAAATGCCGATAATCCAGAAACCTTGCTGCAAAAAGCCACTGGCTGGCAAGCGCCTATCTCGCAAATGCCGTATTGGATTTCTGGGCGTGCTGCGCCATCAGATAGCACCCCACAGATTGATAACCAAAATCGTCTCTTAAGCTCAGTGAATGGCAACTGGACTGCCAGCTTTAGCTATAAAGGCAATGATAAGCTGCCAAACAAAATCAGCGCCACTCAGCCCACAGGTCAAAAAGTAGTGATGACCATTAATCATCAAGGCAAATAAAGTCGCTCAAGATTTCCAATATCTGTGAGTATTGTTTTTATGAGCATATTTTACTAATAACAACTTATGGTTAAAGGTATCCCGATTTTGCAAAGCACACCACAACCCACCATTACTCGCTTGTCACCGGCTAAAATCAACTTGTTCTTGCATATTACCGGTCAGCGGGCAGATGGCTATCATGATTTGCAAACCGTTTTTCGCCTGCTAAATTGGGGCGATTACCTGCATTTTTCTCCTAATGACTGCGCCATTTCTTTACCCCCACTAGACCCTAGTCTGAGCTTGCAACAACAAGCTTCAATATTATGTGCGCAGTTGGTCACGCTGACTGGCGCGCAGCATATTACTAATAATCTAGCAGACAATTTGATTATAAAAGCAGCCAATAGCTTGTTAATGCTGGCTATCCAACAGCAAAAACTGCTTCAACATTTAACGCCTATTACCATTACGCTCGATAAACACTTACCGATGGGTGCAGGATTGGGTGGCGGTTCATCTAATGCAGCAACCACCATGCTTGTGTTAAATGAGATGTGGCAATTTAATTTTACCCGTGATGCGTTGCTAAAAATCGGTGCCAAGATTGGCGCGGATGTACCGATATTTATCTTTGGACAAGATGCTATTGCCATGGGTATTGGTGACAAATTAACCGCCATCGACTTGCCCGACCAGCAATATTTAGTACTAACACCCGATGCCCATGTCAATACTGCTGAGCTGTTCGCCCATCCCAAGCTACAGCGCGACATTACTCCGTTATCTATTCAGACCATTCAAAGTGAATACGATGATTATGGGCAAAACCTTATTGCACCCTATCAAAATGTCTTCACACCAGTAGTGACAAGCCTTGCGCCTGCTGTCGATAAAGCCTTACGTTATTTGCAACAATTAGAGCAGCAAGCCAATAGCACCGCAAGAATGACCGGCTCTGGCAGTACAGTATTTTTGCCATTGAATACGAGTGTTGCGACTGATAAAGCGCTGTTAGCAAAGTGGATTACGGACGCACCTTGTAAGGGGTATGTAGTAGGAAATTTATGAAGAGATCAGTACTTTACATAAAGTAAGTTGGAGTTGTCTTTTAAGTTTGATAAGTAATAATCGTTTTTTAATCTAAAAGGCTGACGTTATGAAAGCAAGTTTTTTAATGGTTGTATTAAGCACTCCAATATTTATAATGATTGCTACTGGTTGTACTAATAATTCATCCCCAGCACCTTTACGCACTGATCAGGCTGTTGAAAATACCGATATTTCTCCGTCCCATATATTAGCTGAAAAAGCTGAGTCTAAGAATGTTATTAATAACGAAAAATATGCTAAATTTTTCACTTATCCTTATCAGCATGGGGCGGAAATAGAACCGGCTATGGGCGGTATTTTAGTCATAAAAGACGAGTGTATGCTTATCCAAAACGGTGACAGGTTCAATGTTCCTGTTTTTCCTCATGGTATAACCACTTGGAATGAGAGCACACAAATTCTAACAGCCAATGGTGTTGATATACCGTTGAATACTGAATTATTTACTAATGGACCTTTAGATGGGGGAAAGTACGATCCTGAATACGATTATGATTTTGAGCAACAAGCAGATCCTAAGTGTTTGGAAGATAGATATATCCAATTTTTAGGTTCGCAATTTATGGATGTCAAAGATTTGCCAAATCATTAGCCTATATAAGCTAGAATTTAAACTAAATAGTACTTATAGTCTGAAAATCAAATTATTATAAATGCAGCATATGAATTTTTATTGACCCAACATGAGTTTCATTTTTAACGTATTTAGAAGAAAAGCTATAAAAAAGCGTAAATGACTTGCAAAGTCTGAATATTTATTTATAATAGGTCGCCTCAATAGGGGTATAGCCAAGTTGGTAAGGCATCAGGTTTTGATCCTGACATCCGTTGGTTCGAGTCCAGCTACCCCTGCCATATTTTCAGTTTGCATGATTCTGATAGCTCATTTAACATAAGCTATAGGATAGCAATTGACAACACCCTTCCAATTTCGGTATAGTTCGCAACGAACACCGTTAAGGAAAGTTGGTTATTAGACAGTCTATCTGTGTAGTAAGCAAATCAAAAAGGCAGCAACGTTATGCTAATGTTACTTATTAGATGACAGCGTTTGTTTAGCCTGAACATTACAGGGGTATAGCCAAGTTGGTAAGGCATCAGGTTTTGATCCTGACATCCGTTGGTTCGAGTCCAGCTACCCCTGCCATTTTCTACGATTCATCCATCACATTTTCTTAATTTGAGCAGTGTACACTGCTTAGCGGTCGCTGCTTGAGTTAATCAATAGGACTTCAGTCATGCCTTATTTGGCGATTTTTACCGGTACTGCCCACCCTGAATTAGCGAAAACCGTAGCCGACCACCTGCATATTCCTCTTGGTAAAGCTGACATCACGCGTTTTTCTGATGGCGAAATTGCTGTGGAAATCAAGGAACATGTCCGCGGTAAAGACGTCTTTATCATGCAGCCGACTTGTTCACCGACCAATGATAACTTGATGGAAATTATGATGATGGCTGACGCATTGCGTCGCTCAAGTGCTGGTCGTATCACCGCTGTTATGCCTTATTTTGGTTATGCCCGTCAAGACCGTCGTCCACGTTCGGCGCGTGTGCCTATCTCTGCGAAAGTCGTTGCTGATATGCTCAATATTGTGAGCATTGACCGCGTCATGACGGTTGACTTGCATTCAGATCAAATTCAAGGTTTCTTTGACATTCCTGTTGATAATATTTATGGCACGCCTGTATTATTAAATGACCTACAAAAACAAGATTATGACAATATCATGGTGGTTTCACCTGACGTTGGCGGTGTCGTGCGTGCGCGTGCTATGGCAAAACTATTGGGTGACACAGACTTAGCGATTATTGATAAGCGCCGTGCCCGTGCGAATGAGTCCCAAGTGATGCATATTATTGGTGACGTTCGTGACCGCGATTGTGTGATTGTTGATGATATGGTCGATACAGCTGGTACGCTATGTAAAGCGGCCCAAGCGTTAAAAGACAATGGCGCACGCCGTGTCCTTGCCTACATTACTCACCCAGTATTGTCTGGTAATGCGCTAAAAAATATCAGTGAATCGTCATTAGATGAAGTGGTGGTTACTGATACTATCCCGTTATCTGCTGCCGCTAAAGCTTGCCCTAAAATTCGTCAAGTTTCTATCGCGCCAATGCTGGCTGAGAGCTTACGCCGTATTAATAATGAAGAATCTATCAGCGCAATGTTTGAATAACACCGCTGCTTGTACTCATTAAGCGCAATTTTTATGTATTCAATCTATAACCAGACGCATCCTAGCTGACCCTCATAAATGAGACTTGGCAGGATGCGTTTGCTGTAAGCCTTTATTATTGCTACAAAAGCACGTATAATGCGCGCCTGTATTGACCAAATGCTTGTATAAGCTGGTCAGTATTATTCGAAGTGCAGATCACCCTACATACCACTGTCTATGATGGTAATAATATTACGGTCATTGACGATTGTGCGTAGTGGATAGCTTATTACTTTCTTATTAATAGTAAATCTTACGGTTAATAAAGAAATATTTAAGTTATCTTTAGGCGTCAGTGGGCTGGTCGCAAGCCTACTATTTAGATCCGCATTTCATTACTCTTTTTATAGGATTATATCCATGAGCACTAATCATTTTGCATTAAATGCGGTTGACCGTTCTGCAGACCAACAAGGTAAAGGTGCGAGCCGCCGCCTACGTAAGCAGAACCTAGTTCCTGCTATCATTTATGGTGGTAACGAAGAGCCAACGGCTATCGCTATCAGACATAACGAGTTGGTAAAAGCGCTTGAATTTGAAGCCTTTTTCTCACATATCTTGACTATTACCGTTGATGGCGAAGAGTATCAAGCAGTGATCAAAGCGCTACAGCGCCATCCTGCTAAAGGTTTCCCAATGCATGCTGACTTCCAGCGCATTGTGAAAGGTCAAAAAATCAACATGAATGTTCCTCTACATTTCATTGGTGCTGAAGATGCACCTGGAACGAAAAAATCAGGTATCCTATCTACTGTAGTGACTGATGTTGAAATCGTTTGCCTACCATCACAGCTACCTGAATATCTAGCAGTAGATGTATCTGGTATGGAAATCGGCGATTTGTTCCGTTTATCAGATATCAAATTGCCTGAAGGCGTGATCATCTTTGACCTTGATATGGAAGATGCGCACGACCGTACTATCGTGAACATGCAGGCACCTACGGTTGAAGAAGTTGATGAAGCAGTTGTTGATGCTAGCGAAGTTCCTGCAACTGCTCAAACTAAAGATGCAGAATAACAAGCAAAACCTATAAGGTTGTTACGTTGCGTATTGGATGCGCTACTATCAATCTAAAGGCTTGTTAAACTCAGCAGGAGATGCATGTCTCCTGCTGTTTTTGTAAGTAATACTTAGAAATCTAGGCGGTTATAAATATCTACTAGATTCCTAATAGTTATATTTTTATTGACCGTCATTTTTAGTTAGCCTCATCCCCTTTTAGCGTCACCTGTTATTTATTGATTAAAGCTGAGTATTCTTATGTCCATAAAACTTATCGTTGGTCTTGGCAATCCTGGTCAGCAGTATATGTTTACGCGCCATAATGCGGGCTTTTGGTTTGTTTTTCATTTAGCCGAGCAGTTTAATATTACGCTCAGTCCTGACAAAAAATTTCACGGTCTGACTGGTCGTGGGCAGATTCATGGGCATGATGTGCGGTTATTATTGCCACAAACCTTTATGAATAAGTCTGGTGATTCTGTTGTGCCGATGGTAAATTTTTATGGCATTGATAATGATCAGCTGCTGATTGCTCATGACGAGCTTGATATACCCGCCGGTAGCATTAAGCTAAAAACAGGCGGTGGTCATGGTGGACACAATGGTCTACGTGATATCACTCCGCATCTTGGTAGTGATTTCCATCGTCTGCGCGTGGGTATTGGTCATCCGGGTCATAAGTCTAAAGTCAGCGGTCATGTGCTGTCTAAAGCATCCCCTGATGAGCAAATTGGTATTGATAGTGCCTTGAGCGCCGCATTTGAGGCATTACCATTAATCATGAGCGGTGACCTTGAACGCGCCCGTGAAAAAATTAACGGCTTTAAGCTGCCTACTTAAGAATCGTTTTAGCATTGATACTGTTATTAGTACTGATTTTAATCGTAATATCAATTAGTTATAGAGGTTTGTAATTACACTTAGCCTTTTTATAGATGACGCTCATGCTTTTATTAACGATGACTCGTCCCCATTAACAGATTACTTTTTTATTTTTGTTACGCTAAGGAAGCACCCTATGCTACTTAATATGCTGAAATGCAAATTGCACCGTGCCCGCGTCACGCATGCTGAACTCCATTATGAAGGCTCATGCGGCATCGACAGCGATTTACTCGACCTTGCTGGTCTGCGTGAAAACGAGTCAATAGACATCTATAACGTGACCAATGGTCAGCGCTTTCGCACCTACGCTATCCGTGCAGAAGCAGGCTCTGGTATTATCTCATTAAATGGCGCTGCCGCTCACATGGCAGATCTTGGTGACATCGTCATCATTTGCGCCTATGCTCAGTTTAGTGAAGCAGAAGCCGATGTCTATATGCCAAAATTGGTTTATTGTAACGAAGACAATAGCGTCAAAGACACCGCAAATATTATTCCGGTACAAGTTGCTTAATAGCCAATATTAGGCTGATAAATGCGCTTTTTGTCTTAGAAAACTTATAATCCAAAAAAGGCTAAGTCGCAATAGACTTAGCCTTTTTTATAGTCTTGAATTTAGCAGCGGTAAAACTAGAGTTAAAATTATCGCTAAGAGCTATCGAGCATTACATTAAAATTAGCGATTCTTTTTACGATTTCTAAACCCGCGCCATAAGCCTTCTTGCGCAACTTTTGGCATTTTTAAAGTAATGGTGTTGGAGAGCATATCTTGTACCGCAAGACCACGGCGGTTAAACAAACAAAAGATATAATTAAAAATAAAACCAAAAAAGGCACTGGTCAATATTACTGCACGTGAGCCGCCGATCAGGCTACCAATAATCACGCACAATACCGGCATCAAGCAAGCGGTGAGAATACGTTTGAATGACTGCGCCCATGTTAGCAAGTGACCGGCATTATTTACCGTTTTAAGCCGCCACGTCTGCATACCTAACGTCTGACCACCCCGCCGCCAAAACATGCCATAGAAGCCCACTAGCGTCAGCACAAATGAGGGGGTCATAATAAAGTTCTGATACCAATTTGGCAGTGACTGTGCCTGTACTGACTCCGTACCCGTCTGCATCGTCAGCAAAGTGCCAATCACTGTTAATACCGTGCCGACCAAAAACAGCAATGCTAAAATCAACATCCCATCATAGACAATAGCAATAACGCGTTCCATCGGATGAGCAATAATTGGTTCTTCAATATCGGGACTGCTTTTTTGTGGCATTTTTCTTTGAGGTTTAGACTTAATAGACGTTTTTGGCATAGTTTTAGACATGGTACAAACTCATAGCAAGCAAGAAACAGTTCCACTATTGTACCGTAATTTGAGTGCATATCGGATATTATCCGTTACCAATATAAAGCAGATAAGGGGCAAATTTTACAATGATGAGTGCTAAAGATATTTAGAAGAATAAATAAGATAATAAGCGCTGGCGCTAAAAATCATTTAGCTAAGGGTTAGGATAAAGCAAAAACCAACAGGCATAAAAAAACCGCCAAATTGTCATAAGACAGGCGATTTATTTAGTATTAAAGTGATAATGCAAATGGTGCGCTTGGAGAGATTCGAACTCCCGACCCCTTAGTTCGTAGCCAAGTGCTCTATCCAACTGAGCTACAAGCGCGTATTTTGCACATCATCTACTACGCAGTGTTTAACTTTGTAGTAAATTAGGTTGGTCATTATATAGATAATTTAGCAGTTGTCAATATCTTTTTTCATTAAAATCTAAAATACTTATTTTAATTACTACTAGATAGCCTGACGTTTATTGCTATATTAATTCTACTAATAAACCGAATTAATGGCGGTGAAGGAGGGATTCGAACCCTCGATACGCTTACACGTATGGTTCCTTAGCAGGGAACTGGTTTCAGCCACTCACCCACTTCACCGAACGATGTAAGACTTTTTAAGTTCTAAAAAATAGTATTATTGCTGATAATACGTCTTATGTCGTGGGCGCTCATTATAGCAAAGCCAAATGAAATTGCAAGCGTTAGCGGATGATTTTCTCATAGTTTTGCAATAATTTTAGTTATTTAGGCAAATTTAGCGTTCTATCAGGCAAATTCTAGTTTTATGAACCTTGTTTTATCAATACTAGACCGATTTTAAGGATTCAAATATTAAGGAGTTTATAATAGCCTATTACTTTGAAACTTATATTATAAGATAGTGATTGAAACGAATGTTTACCTAATAGCGCTGCTATGGATTTTTAATGGCGGGAGCGTTATAGTCTTGAAGCGGTAAGGTAATAAGGTGATTTTAAAAAAATAATTTGCTCTATTTTATCCAGTGATATCGTATCCATTCACTTCTTAATACTAAAACCATAAAAAAAAATAAGGAGACGTTATGCGTCCAGTTGTGCTGTGTTTTTCAGGATTAGACCCATCAGGTGGCGCAGGACTACAAGCCGATATCGAAGCGATTGGGCAAGCTGGTGCACATGCTGCTATTGCGTGTACGGCGATTACGGTGCAAAGCTCGCAGCAAGTATTTGGTTTTGAAGCCTGTGCAGCTAATTTGGTCAAAGCGCAAGCCACCACGGTGCTTGCGGATTTGCCCGTCAGCGTGATTAAGTCGGGGATGCTGGGCACGACGGATAATATCACCATGCTCACCCAGCTATTTGCTGATGCTATTATCCAAGCAGGTACACCGTTTGTGCTCGATCCCGTGCTAGTTGCCAATAGTGGCGGTAGTTTGGGCGATGAGCAAACGTTGGTTGCTGCCTTTCGTAAGCTATTGCCCTATGCGACATTAATCACGCCCAATACGCACGAACTGCGGGCGTTAAGTGGCGAGCAAGATTTGCATATTGGTGCACAGAAGCTTTGCGCACAAGGAACGCATGCGGTACTAGTGAAGACGTCGCATGATTTTGAGACGGGCGATATCGAGCAGTATTTATATATTAAAGGTGAGATGGTGCATAAGAGTGTATTACCGCGCTTAGACGGCGAATTTCATGGTTCTGGCTGTTCACTTGCCAGCTTTATTGCCGGACGTTTAGCCAAGGGTGATGCGTTGGTTTCCGCAGTTATGGCAGCAGACAGTTGGATTACGCAAACGCTGCGGACTGCCGACGCGCCACATCCGAATAATGCTCAAGCGCAATTAATCCCTAATCGTTTTGTGGCTTTTAAATAAAGGCTTTTAAATAATAACTTTGAGAGAAACGGTTTATTTAAGCATAAAAAAAACGCGCTATTATTAAGTAATAGCGCGTCTTTTTTATTAAATTTAACTTTTCCGCATATTTTCAATTTAGCCGAGCATAGGCATAAAACTTGAAGCAATGCCGCCAATAAAAATCTCAAGTAAGTAAAAGGCAAAGAAGGCAATCATGGGTGATAAGTCAAGCATGCCTAAGTTTGGGGTGATGCGGCGAAACGGCGCTAAAATCGGCTCTGCCAAATTCATGATAATACCAATAATCGGATGCTGAGACTGGGTAAAGACCACAATCCAGCTGACGATGATTGAGCCTATCACCAAGTAGCGGCACATGCGTAAAAAATCGAGCACTAGACTAATTGTACCGGTAAAAAACAATGGCACAGGCGCAATGCCTTTATGAGTCAAAGCCGCCTTGCCCGCAATATCAATCAGCCGAATCAATAGCATCAATACAATCGCCGCAAGGCTGATACGCCCTTGACCAACCGTTGGAAAAATACGCCCAAACACATCGACAATATGGGTGGCTTTATAAGCTGGGGCGACTAAGGGATCGCGCGCGTCCATTCCGGCAAACTGGAGCATAAATCGGATGAACACCAATAGCATGGCAAAGGTGGTGACCAAATCAAAAAGTTGTAATAACGTATTGTTCATGAAGCGCTACTCAATATGCTTATGTTAAAAAATAATAACAGCCAAAAGGCGGCTAGATAATCGTTACTGATATTGCGATCAGCCTTCATTTTTCACAATGATCATTACTCTTATGATTATAATCATAGTGACACTGCATTTTACATGGTTTTATTTAATCTCTGCACTGATTGCTTGGCTGCGGTCATAACACGCTTGCATTGCATCAGCAATATGCTGCCCAATCTGATTGTCTTGCATCGATACAATTGCGGCGTGAGTCGTGCCTTTAGGCGATGTTACTTTGCGGCGTAGCTCAGCAGGACTGTCTTGACTGCCTTTAGCCATAGTTGCGGCGCCAAGCACCGTTTGCATTGCCAGTGCGGTGGCTTGTTCTTTATCCAGTCCCAATGCAACCGCGCCGTCGACCATCGATTCAATAAAGTAAAATACATAGGCAGGTGCAGAGCCGGCAACTGCGGTGACCGCATGCATGTGTGCTTCCTCAGTAACCCACATCACCAAACCTGATGCTGCCATCACTGCGGCTGCCAGTTGTTTGTCAGCGCTGCTAATAGATTCGGCTGCATACAGACCGGTTGCACCCATTTGTATGTTAGATGGGGTATTAGGCATAGCACGCACAATATTAGAATAACCACCCAGCATTTGTGACAAGGCGTCTGTCGATAATCCTGCCGCCACGGACATAACCAGCTGCTTATCTAATGCGTCGGCAAACTCACTGACCACGGCTTTCATCATCTGCGGCTTAACTGCCAGTATCACCACATCCGCGTCAATAACGGCAGCTTTTGGCTCGATGCTGGCATCTACAGTATTAATCTGTTGGGCTGTGAAAATATCTCGAGTCGCAGCACTGGGTGCTGATACGGTAATTAACGCAGGATTCACACCACAAGCCAGCAAGCCATTAATTAAGGCTTGTGCCATATTACCGCCGCCAATAAAACTTATTTTTTTATTATCTAATTCATTCATTAATTCGGACATTTAACGCTCCTTATTACCGTCCAGCACTGCACCAATGACCGCATTGTTCGCGTGATGGCAGGGCATATAAAAGGACACTTAGTCTATCATACTGCCAGTTTTGTCGTTTGATAAATTGATACTGTATAAAAAAGGCACTGGTAAAATTTTAAACCTTATCCGATATTGAACGACACTTAAGATATTGTGGCTATAAAGACAAATAATAAGGGTCATGTGCGTCATTTGGATGACAACGTATAGTGCAAATGACTGCGCATGCTCTTGCTTAATAGGTTACCAAAATCATCGCTTGTACTATCTAGCGACGATTTATCGACTCCTAACACCCAGCTGGCAAATGGAGATAGTAATAATAACGGCAATTCTGCATCGGTATCAGGCGAGACTACGCTAACAACCAACAGGCTATCACGCAGCCATACGGGTATACCAAGCGTCTGCATCAGCTTTTTACCAGCTTGAGGACGGGTAGCAAGTGCGGTTTGCACCCGTTGTTGCCGACCTAACGGCGTAATTTTTAGCAGTAGGCTGTCTGTATTGTTGAAGTGAGGATGCAACTGATTTGAGATTATTTTTAATAAATGCTCATATATATCCGGCATAATTTTTAAGTGCCAAATATAGCTATTATCGGCTCTTAAGATAAAGTCTTCTGTTTTGTTGTCAAATAAAGTATTGAATGATAATAGGTGCTTTTCTTCAACTATAGGAAGGGCAAGCCACTCTAAAAAGGAATGGCTCAGCCGAAATAACTGCTGACGATAGCGATGAATGCGATAGGTATCGGTGCTGGCGTACCAATCTAGCGCCGTTTGATGATTGGCATCGGTACGCGCTGTGAGCGCCAGCGTATCATCGACCAATTGCTTTGCTGGCGGTAGCGGCTCATCTTGCGCCAGCAAATAATGCAACAACTGGCGTTGCCGATACACAGGTAAAGTAGATAGCTTATCAATATCAAGCACACGCTGAAATGGCGGATAACATAGTGAAGTAATGGCAGTCTGCTGACAATCCTCATAAGCTTGCGCGCTGACACTTGCATGCGCATCGGCAAGCAGCTGCGTACTACGCGCAATATTATGCACCACATTGGTATTATAACTGGCTAATATTGGCATGATATCGCGGCGCAAACCACTACGTACGTTATCGCCACTATCATTAGTAGGGTCATTAATATAAGGCAGTTGTAAGCGCTCAGCGTAATTGGTGATATCTGCGCGAGTGACACTTAACCAAGGTCGCCATAAACCATTATGCCGTGCGCCCTGTCTGTGTTCACGCCATGCTTGCATTCCTGATAAGCCATTCACGCCCGCGCCTTGTATCAAGCGCATGAGCACAGTCTCGGCTTGGTCGTCGGCATGGTGGGCAAGAATTAACACATCGCCCTGATTCATATGCGCGTACATTGCTTGATAACGGGCTTGCCGTGCTGCTTGCTCATCCTGCCCTGTTACCGTCACTGGTAAAATATGGCAAGGCATCTGCTGAGCCAGCGCCCAATCAGCCACGTGCTGTGCCCAATTATCACTATCTACTTGCAAGCCATGATTCACATGCAAAAGCTGCGGTAAAAAAGGCAATTTACCGTGTCGATATAGCTGCAAACACAATGCTGCTAACGCCAAAGAATCGCGTCCACCACTACATGCTAGCCAAATTCGACGACCGTGAAGCTGTTCACCATATTCAGACAAACTGGCTAATAGTGCTGCTGCTAACGGCTTATCTATCGGTGCTAAAGCGTTTATAGGCTCAATAGGATAATGACGGATGGCGCTGCTATTCATGATTTATCCTACGAGTTTATTGGCTTTTATTAAACCAGTATCCATGCACATAGCTTCATTTATTTTACTTATAAAAAAACGCGCCACTAAGTAGCACGTTCATTATTGTATGATTCGTTATCTTATTGCTCATTTTCAAACTTAATAGCTCTTAAAATTAATAGCTATTAAAATTAATGACCCTTAAGATTAAACGGCTAACGGTAACATCACGTTAGAATTAAAAGTTTTAAGCTTCTGATAACGCTGTTCACAACGCTCGGTCGTATCCATTTTTTGCAGCTCATCCATCTGCTCAGTTAGTAGTGCTTTAAGCGAGTTCATCACCGGCTGCGGATGAAGATGCGCGCCCTCACCTTCTTCAATAACGGCATCAATCAAGCCCATCTGATATAAATTGACGGCATTTAACTTTAGCGCTTCACTGGCATCTTTGGCTTTATCAGCGGTTTTCCAAAGAATTGAGGCACAACCTTCAGGAGAAATAACCGAATAAATACTATTTTGTAGCATATTTACTTTATCACCAACACCAATTGCCAATGCGCCACCAGAACCACCTTCACCAATAATGGTGACAATAATAGGTACTTTTAAGCTAGAAAATACCGCGATACTTTCAGCAATGGCTTGCGCTTGACCGCGTTCTTCAGCACCAATACCCGGATAAGCACCTTGGGTGTCGACAAAGGTCATCACTGGAATATTAAAGCGTTCCGCCATTTTTACCAAGCGAATAACTTTCCGATAGCCTTCAGGGTTTGCCATACCAAAATTATGCTCAATACGTTCGCGCGTACTGCGTCCACGGTGTTGACCAATGACCATCACCGGCTTACCGTCTAAGCGCGCCAAACCACCAATAATGGCTTTGTCATCGGCATAGGCACGGTCACCATGCAGGGCATCAAACTCAGTAAATAACTGATTAACATAATCCATAAATAATGGACGTTTGGCGTGACGCGCTAGCTGAACGCTATCCCAGACGGTACTCATAGACGTATCCTTTTTTATCGTTTTATCAGGGTGATGATAGAGGTAAACTCGTTATAGGGGTGAGCAGTACACTTGTATACTCAACAAAAGCTATAGTAGCATAGTTAATATGCCATGACATTACTGAGCGCACTGCTTTTGTAATAGGATAATAAGAATAAATCGTCACGCCAGCATAGGAGTATAGAGCAGAGTTATTCACTATAATAATACTGCAATACTAAATAATAATACCGAACTATAGTGCCAAATTATAATACTAAACTATTCCGCTTCAATGACGCTAAGCGTGATACCCCATTTCGCAAATTGCTCAATATCATCATGCAAATCGGAATATAAAAATGCGTAATGCTCTTTATCCGTACTTACCGTGATCTGCCAGCAGTTTTTACCGGTAACAGCCAGTTGCATTTGCGGCAAATCATATTCACTACGGCTATGATGCGCTAAAACTGCCAGTCTGAGCAGCAAGCATAAATAAACCAGTTGCTCACCACCAACGGTAATAGTTTGCTCAATCATATCGCTTTTTAATTTGCGTCTATGACTTAACATCAATTGCGCCATGCGCTTTTGGTCGACTTGTGAGAATCCTGGAATGTCTGAGTTCTCAAGCAAGTAGGCGCTGTGACCATGATAGTTACTATGACTGATTGCCAAGCCAATTTCATGTAAAAATGCGGCACGTCGTAGCAAGTCCCCATCATCATTGCTCAACTGCAAGTCGTCTTGAACTTGTCTAAATAAATGACGACTGGTTCTGACTACCTGACGGGCTTGTTTTTGATCGACTGAATAGCGTTTCATTAGCGCCAGTACACTACGGTCTCGCACGTCTTCACTGGCAAAGCGCCCCAGCATGTCATACATCACGCCCTCGCGCAGTGCGCCATCTGAGTAAGCAAGCGTTTCAATACCAAGCGTTTTCATGGCTGCCCGTAACACTGCAACCCCAGCTGGAAAGACCGCTTTACGATGGTCTTTGACCCCTTCTAACTCGATATCATTAACATTGCCAATTTCTATCAGCAGTTTCTCTAACTTCTTCACACCGTTATAGGTAATGCGCTCTTGCTCGTCTGCCCAGCCTTCTGCCACCAGCGCGTTACGTACTGCTTTAATCGTACCACTTGAGCCGATAACACTGTTCCAGCCTGTTTTTTGATATTGACCATTAATCGCCAATATTTTTTTACGAGCAGCGGTCGTGGCATTATTAAAGGCTTTTTCAGTGATTTGACCATCGGCAAAAAACAGCTGAGTAAATGCCACACAGCCCATCTGTAAACTTTCTGTCAATAACGGATCAAAGCCTTGTCCAATAATAAACTCGGTCGAGCCGCCACCAATATCAATGACCAAACGCTTGTCACTACTGGCATTAGTGTGTGAGACGCCCAGATAAATCAAACGCGCTTCTTCTCGACCAGCAATCACTTCAATGGGCTTGGGTAATATCTTATTGGCACGAATGATAAAATCGTCGGCATTTTTAGCTTGGCGCAGCGCATTGGTCGCAACGACTCGAATACGATTAGGCGGTACGGAATCAAGGCGAGCCACAAAACGACTGAGACAATCTAGCCCGCGTCGCTCAGCTGCTGCTCCCAAAATATTATTTTCATCCAATCCTGCCGCTAACTGTACCTTCTCAGACAGCGACACAACTTTGCGCACCTCGCCATGATCTAGCCGCGCAATGGCCAAATGAAAACTATTGGAGCCAATATCAATGGCAGCGATCAATTCATCTTCAGCGAGCGGGAGAGTTGCAAGAGTGGTATTGGGCATAAGAGGTATGGTTACCATATGGGAGGAAGAAGAGTATTCAGACAATAAGGTGGGTCAATGAGAAGACATGAGCCGCAGTTTTCGCCATTAAAGCATGTCTGTCAAATACTGGCAAGCCACAACCATAAAAAGCCAGCACCATGATAATAGATGCTGACTTTTTATGGTTGCTAATGACAATCTCATATTAAGCATAAAACATGGAAGGCAAAAGGATAATGGCTATATAAAGCGCGTACCATGCCTGCCTGCCTATGTTTATTTACTAAGCTTACTATGCTTGTGCCATTGCCGCTAATACCTCATCAGCGGCTTGAATAGAGGCATCCAAATCTTCTTGGCTGTGCTTAATCGACATAAAACCAGCCTCGTAAGCAGAAGGCGCAAGATAAATGCCGTGATCTAACATGCCATGAAAAAAGGTATTAAAAGCAGCGATATCACACTCGGTCACATCATCAAAGTTCTTTGGCGTTGCCGTGGTATCGCTTTTAACAAAGAACATACCAAACATACCGCCAAGCTTGTTGGTACGTAAAGGAATCCCATATTTATCCGCCGCAGCTTGCACGCCATCGATAAAGTAATCTACCTTATCTGCCAATTCATCATAAAAACCAGCAACGGTCAAATCTTCAAACATAGCAATACCTGCACGCATGGCAAGCGGATTACCAGATAATGTGCCTGCTTGATAAACGCCACCAAGCGGTGCAATGCATGACATAATTTCTGTTTTGCCACCAAACGCGCCAACTGGCAAGCCTGCACCGATAATTTTACCAAAACAGGTCAAGTCAGGGTCGATACCAAAGTGAGCTTGAGCGCCGCCCAATCCGACGCGAAAGCCGGTCATGACTTCATCAAAGACCAATACTGCACCATGCTCGGTACATTGAGCCCGCAAGGTGTCATGAAACGCTTGCTCAGGGATAATCATATTCATATTGCCTGCGATAGGC
This sequence comes from Psychrobacter sp. 16-MNA-CIBAN-0192, assembly GCF_040309565.1. Taxonomy (NCBI): domain Bacteria; kingdom Pseudomonadati; phylum Pseudomonadota; class Gammaproteobacteria; order Moraxellales; family Moraxellaceae; genus Psychrobacter; species Psychrobacter sp. 16-MNA-CIBAN-0192. The sequence goes on along the minus strand of NZ_JBEOOX010000001.1, from coordinate 141,268 downwards.
TCAACGATGACGCAAGCAATCTCAGCGCCCCATTTCTCAAAGCAATCGATAATCGCTTGTGGGTCATTATAAGGTAAGGTCAGCGTATGCTTGGCAAAGTCAGCTGGTACGCCTTTTGAGGTTGGCTCACCGATATCAAGCATCCCTGAACCAGCTTTTACCAGTAAGCTGTCCGAATGTCCATGATAACAGCCTTCGAACTTCACGATTTTGTCGCGTCCTGTAAAGCCGCGCGCCAAACGAATGGCACTCATCGTGGCTTCCGTACCAGAGCTGGTCATCCGAATCATCTCAACGCTTGGTACAAGCTCGCAAATCTTATCGGCAACCGTAGTTTCAAACGGCGTTGGCGTACCAAAGCTTAATCCATCGTCGGCGGCTTTTTTGACGGCATCAATTACTTTTGGATGCGCATGACCCAAAATCATTGGACCCCATGAGCCCACATAATCAATATAGGCATTGTCTTCGGTGTCATACATTTTGCTGCCATTGGCGCGGTGCATAAACACAGGTGTGCCACCAACCCCAGCAAAGGCACGTACTGGAGAATTTACGCCACCCGGGATATGCTTGCGCGCTTGGGCAAAAAGCTGTTCGTTTTTAGTGCTCATAACGGTTCTCTATTTAATAATTATCTATTTTATTAACCCTATAAATTCATAGATTATAGAGGTACTGCTTATGCTTTTTTAACCACAGATGATTTTAATTTCATCGGACCATAGCCATCGAGTCTACAGTCAATATCATGACCATCGGTCGCATCCGGTAGTAGGCGAATACTTTTTGCCTTGGTGCCTACCTTAATGACAGTAGACGAACCTTTCACCTTTAAGTCTTTAATAACCGTCACCGCATCGCCATCTTGCAGCTCGTTACCAACGGCATCACGAATCACGGCGTCCTGCTCATCTGCTTGTACTGCATCGTCTCCAGCTGCTGACCACTCATGAGCGCACATCGGGCACACCAGTAGCGCACCATCTTCATAAGTATATTCAGCAGCGCATTTTGGGCAATTGGGTAAGCTCATAATATCCTCGTCAACCATCATTAATTAGAGTTATTCTACTAGCAATATTGTACCTGAAGTCCAAAGCTTTCACCAATTCACTCAGCTATCGTCAAAGCGTCGTATACCATTTAGAATCTAAACCATAGTGAACAACGAGGTGCTTTTTGTACGCCTGTTTTTTATGCTACTCTTCTTACCATTATTAACCTCATACTATCTATAGTTATGTATATTCGACCCACTTCATTATGTGATACGACAAGTTATGTTTTGCCACTCGTATAATTTTTCATTACAAGGATAATAACAATGCCCGATTTAACCAACCAAACGACTCAAGCAGCACTGCCCCAATTCGTGCAACTGACTCTTGAAGGTATGGATGCCGAAAAGTTCTTACAAGGTCAACTGACCTGCGATGTGACCAAACTGGGGCTTAGCTATCAAGCTGCTGCCATTGGCAACTTAAAAGGTCGTATTGAATTTGGTATTTGGATAAAAAAACAAGCCGAACAGCACTTTGATATCGTTATTAGTGCCGATTGTGCCGATGCTTTACAAGCGCATCTAAAGAAGTTCGGTGCGTTTTCCAAGTTTGAGACCAGTACACCAATAGCGATTTATCCGTGTGTATTGGACGAGCTACCGACCTTTAGCCATAACGAAGCGCATGATACCGCTGAGGATATCCAAGCATGGATGCAAGCCAGCCTTGCACAGGGTAACTACTGGATAGTCGCTGCTACCCAAGGTGAGTTTCAGCCGCAAGAGCTACGTCTGCATCAACGCGGCGGTATGGACTACGATAAAGGCTGCTACCTTGGGCAAGAAGTCATCGCCCGTATTTATTTTAAATCAGCACCAAAAGCCTTTTTACATTATGTCAGCGGTACAGGCAGTGCGCCAGTAGCAGGCGAGCACTTGGGCAAAATTCAAGTGGTAAATGCCATAGCTACTGAGGAAGGTAACGAATTTGACTTTAAAGCGCTGATTGTTGCGCGCCCAGAACACCTGATTGATAGTGAGTTAGTTATACTAGATTTGCCAACTGCATTACAAGCCGATGTTGCTCGCCCAAAATAGCGTTGTAGATATAAAACTGCATCTATAAAACAGCAGTGCGTGTCACATAAATAGGTTAACACTTACCATTATCGTTACTTAATATCAATAAAGTATCACCTACGCTCACACAATTACTGTCTTAATAACATAGCACAGGCATTTACCATCATTGAGCAACACTATAAACATTGCTCATACAGACAGCGTTCTACGAACTGCTTATATTAGACCTCAGCAGTACATAGGACGTTAGTTATGATGCGTCGATACTGTGCAGTACAATATAAGCAAAACAGATATGTACAATAATTTATAAGCTTCTTTAATAAAAAGCGTTATCTATTTGGTCTAAGCAATTGTTATAACTCATCAAATAGAATGCGCGATAACTAGAATAAGGAATAATAAAATGAACGAACATACGCTAAAAGGTGAATGGAACCAAATCAAAGGTTCAGTAAAGCAGAAGTGGGCAGACCTAACTGATGATGATTTATTACATGTAGAAGGCAGCCGTGATAAGCTAGTTGGTAAAGTGCAAGAACGTTATGGTCATAGCAAAGATGATGCAGAGCGTGAAGTTGATGCATGGCGTACTGACAATAAATACTAAGTGTTTATTTAAGAGATTTATGTCTTAAATAATTTAGTCTCTTAAAGATTAACACTGATAAAACAAAAAACCGCGTTGAATTCTCACGCGGTTTTTTATTGCTTTTAGATTAGGAACAGTTTTAACATTTAAATTTTTATCGTTTAGACAGGAAAGTCTCTAGAAATTAGCTTACTTTCAAATAGTTATTTTTCTCTTAAATAGTGATTTTTTCAAATCGCAGATACGATAACACCGCATAGCAATAAATTGTTATGCGGTGTTATGGTTAACGATCCGTGTTACCCGTCATGACTGCAATACCCTGCATCCTTGCAGGTCATTCAGTATAGTATGACAGCTGAGCATCCTGCTCATTGTTACAACTACTGCTGGCAGTAACTGCGGTCAGCATAGGTTATGTGTCCTTACTTCAATAACTTTTATCATCCTGATGCCAGTTATTAAATCGTTATCCTTAACACGGTATACTCAATCCTTGAGTCACATTCCCTAATGCCGTGCAGCTATAATGTCAAAATATTACCCCCTTGTTAAGACGCGTTAACGACATTACGCGTAAGCATATGCTTACATGGAATACATTAACTACCTTTTCCACGCTTATTTTTAAGCGCAAGGCATTCTTGGAAAGTCATGCCTAGTATTATTGGATATTTTATAACTTATTTATAGGATAAGTAGTAAATCGGCTGAGAGGCTTACTGGATATGACTGTCTGAGGTAAATCGGTTTGGAGTATTAGCGATAAGTGAGCATTTACGCAACCCTTTTCTCACCAAAAGCTTGGCATTTTTACGCAAGCGTGTGCTTTATTTACAACTTAATAACGTCCAAGACATCTCCCGTCAAGTTTTTAGCCGTACCATAGGTATGTAAGCAATTATTTCAAGAAACAAGTAATAGCCTATTTTAGTCAGTATTTTAAAAGCATTGCTTAGAACGTTGATTAAAGATGATGCTTAACATTCCTACCTAAAATAGCACTTATTAAAAGAATTAAATGCTAGAAAACAAATCATTAGGACATTTTTTATGAAAGTTGCACCACGCTTTACCGCGAAAACTTTATTATCATCAACCCTTGCTGCCGCCTTATTGACCACAACTATTGGCTGTACGGCGATGGCATCAGACCATGATAATAAAAATTATAATAACCAAAACTATGGCAACCATAATAATCAGTCGTCCGTTTACCGCGATGGTAATTTTGGCACCATCGCGCAAAAGCTGCGTAGAGATTTGAGCCGAAGTGGTTATCAGGTGATGGATATTCAAGCCGATACCTATCGCGGCAACCAATCGCTTGTCGTTTATGCTAAAAAAAATAACCAGCCGTATGAGATGAAATATACTTATCCAGGTCTAAAGCTTATCAGCTCAAGTCAAAAAGACTGGTCAAACGTATGGAAAGATAAAAATCGCCAGCATGGCAATAATTACCAAAACAATAGGCACAACAATAATGTTGAAGATAACATTAAAAAAGAAGCGCGCTATCCTGCGGTTAAACAACGTGCGATTAATAAAGTCCGAAATATGGGCTATACCATTAAAGATATCGAGCTAAAAGAAAAAAACAATCGTGGCATGTTTGAAATAGAGGCAAAACGTGGCAATGAGAAATATGACATTGTGCTCGGTTATCCTGATTTAAACGTGATTAAACTTGAAAAAGACTGATTGGGAATAGCTACCTTTTAAGAGGTAATACCAAGAGTGCTTACTGATTAACACAATCTGATTAATACAATCGTAGGCAGCAATATATTTAGTTTTGGCGTCGTTTTTGATTTGACGCCTTTGGTCAAATAAATCAGTCCTTGGTTTATTTGGCTTTTTTTATGGTCTATTTACCCTAACTTTAATTATCTTTAAAATTAGTCTTTACCATTAATTTTGAGCGCCTGACCTGTTAGCAACTAAACTCTTAGCACTTAGCACTTAGCACTTAGCACTGCTAATACACTATTAACAAATGACAAGAGAGCCATAATGTCTACCCTATCATTATTCAAGACCATTACCGCAACTGGCGTGGTTGCCAGCTTATTAACCATAACTACCGGCTGTGCCACAACGCCAGGTTACGATGCTTATGGCGACATGTATGAAGATATTTATAAAGACAGCAGCCTATATAAAAAGCATAAAAAAACCATCAAGTCGATTGATAAGGATTTGTACCAGCCAGCAGTTGAGCAAACCGCTGCCAATAAAGTCAGTAGCATGGGTTATCGAGTTAAGGACGTTAAATATAAAAAGGGAGAGCGAGTTATTAAAGTAAAAGCCGAGCGCAGTCGCGAGAATTATAAAATCGAGCTGGGTTATCCTAATTATAATGTGCTCAATGTCAAAAAAGACTAGCAAGTGACTGGCTACGAAATTAGTGCTTTATAGAATGAGTCTTCTATAAATTTAGTGCGTTATAAATATGGCACGCTACAAATCAAGCACTTCAATCACATCATAAGCGGGCGTTTCATAAGGGTGCGCCTGCTTTAATGCCGTGATAACTTCCGTGATACTATCTTTATCCACCACCATCTCAACCCGCCATTCCTCAACCGCCTCTAGTTTGTCCTGACTGCCAATATGCGGATTGCTACCAGATAACGGCATAAACTGCCCTATTCCCTTGACTTGCCAGCAGCACTGTTGATAATTGCCAATACGACCAGCCCCAGCGGCAAATAAAGCCGATTTAACTAACTCTAACGCGGTATCTGGAATAAAAACGGTCAATTTATACATAATATTGCCTTATAACTTCTCATTATTTTTAATAACCCTTCATAAAAAATAGCCGTTAGCGCGTCTACTTTTTGGATGTCACTTATTTCTTAGATAAAGAAGGATGATCCGTCCACACATAACGCAGCAGCCAGTCTTTTGCCTCGCCTGCGTAATCGATGCCAATACGCGGTCGCAGTGATATCGGGGGCTGGCAGCCATCGTCTTCTACCCAAACGCCGGATTCCGGTGCAATCACTTTGCCATATAATTCGCGGCTAATCGCTAAGCGTTGGGTTAATTTTCCCGGTCCGGCCAATTGTTTTGGGTGCGTGAACTGTTTATCCGGACTGAGTGATTGCTCATCAATTAAGCGGTCGCTATTTTCGGTTAAAAATCCGGCTCGAATCAGCACCGCTTCTGGTGACTCTGCCATGCCAGTCACTAGGTTGAGCATATGATGAATGCCATAAGTCAGATAAACATAAAAGACACCGCCCTGCTGGTACATGACTTCGGTTCGCGCCGTACGTGTACCGGCATGGGCATGACATGCCGCATCGCCCTCGCCAATATAAGCTTCAGTTTCCGTAATACGCATGCGTATAATTTTCATCGTGCCATCGCTATCGGTTAGCTGACGGCACAGGATTTTGCCAATTAAGTCTGCGGCAACCACACAAGTTGGACGGGTAAACCAGCTTGGGTCTAAGTGCGTAGAGTGAGAAGGAGAGTCATCAGATATGGGCATCGCACTACCTCGTATAGTATCTAGGCTAGTATTTTTATGGTCATATTTGTATCAGCGCTTTGACTGAGTTTTTAATAGAGTAACCGCTAACTTAGCACAAAAGTAACCCTTAATAAGGCAAGTCCTGTAGACACTGTGTTTATTACTGGTTACTACTTTGGCATAAAAATTGCCTGTTAATTAGACCATACATCCGTTCTATAAAATAGAAGTTTTTTCTATTATTACTTAGATAACATATGGATTTTTATAGCGTTTTTTCTGTTAAACGATTAAAAAATTAATATTATTAATAGGCAATTGTAAATAAAGTAGGTTATAATCCAGTAACAAATTCTAACGGTATTATGGGCGTTATAAATGGTAAGTTATAGAATCATTAAATCAAGTAACTGGCTTGTACTTGAAGATTCAAAACTGCTGACTAACGTGAGTGCCGCGAGCTCGTAGAGTAAAGGCTCACCATGGATTTAATAGTGCCCTTTACTGCCCACTCTTATTCTCTTCCTAATTTTTGGAGATTTATTATGTTATTTAAAAAATCAGTTATGACCGCAGCTGTATTTGCCGTTGGTAGTTTTGCTGTAATGTCTGCGAATGCTGCTGGTACTGAAACAAGTACATTTGGTGTCACAGTGGAAATTGACTCGGTTTGTACAGTGGATGCTAGTGGTGGTGCAATTGATTTCTCGAAACTCGATGCTGCTGCCACCGCTGATGCTACTATTGTTGCAGGTGGAAACATCCAAGTAACATGCTCTAAGAATGCTCCTTATGTTATTAACCTGAAATCAGGGCATAATAGTACTAATACTAGTGGTGCTGGTATAATGAAACATAGCACCAGCGTTGCTCCTGAAGATGTGATGACATATCAGCTGTATTCTATAGCTGATGGTAGTAAAACGTGGGGTAGTGATGGAACGCTACTTTCTACTGGAACTGCTGTTTCTTCATCAGGGTCTGGCTTAAGTACAGCCAATCCACATCCGGTATTTGCTAAATTAACAGGCACGGCTGACGTTAAGTTAGGTGTATATACAGATACTGTTACAGCTTCTGTAATTTATTAATGTATATTTTAAATTTTTGGTTATCCCGTATTTTAAGACCTGCCCTTGTTTCCACCTTGCTACTATCCTCTAGTTTAACAGTAGCAAGTGGTTTGCAAGTATCTCCCATCTCTTTGAGCTTGCAAGCTCGAGAAAGTGCAAGTGGGCTGACGCTTAGTAATTCTGGTAATGATATGGTACAGGCGCAAGTGCGTGTCTATCAGTGGTTACAGGATGATAAAGGCGATCAGCTTATTCCTTCACGAGGATTGCTTGCCAGTCCGCCAATGATTAAGCTAAAACCGGGTGAAAAACAACTTATCCGTATTATTCGTGCTAAAGCACCGCCGCAAGGCACAGGTGCTGTAGAGGATGCTTACCGTATCATGGTGAACGAGCTGCCTGTCAAGTCTGCAGTACAAAAAACTGGTTTGCAGTTTGCGTTAAGCTACTCTCTACCAGTATTTGTACAGCCCGTTGGGGTGACTAAAACCAATCCTCAGTTGCAATGGAGCACCCATTTGCAAGCGGATGGGAAGGAGGTGAAACTCCGCGTCAGCAACACTGGTAATGGTCATGCCCAGTTGGCTGGCTTGAGCTTTACAGATACTACTGGCACTAGTACCGATATTAATCCGGGGCTGCTGGGTTATGTGTTACCCGGTGCGACCATGAACTGGACATTGAAAGTACCGCCATCTACAATAACGACCGGTGGTAAATTCAAGGTTATGCTCAATGGAACTCAGACGACTCCAAACGTCACGATGGGCTCTGCCACTCGCTAAAATCATTCTGCTCTACGGTTTGGCGGTATCTGCTAGCCACGCTGTACAACAGAATGACATTGATCTCACAGGTAATGTTTCTACAGACATTGCCGATGATGGACTGTCTCAGCTTAATTTAGACAATTACAATCCTGATGATGACTCTAGCCTTAACCTGTATCTGGACGTTATTCTTAATGGTGCCAGTGCAGGCTTGGTGCATTTTTACTTCCGTGACAATCAACTCTTAGCCAGTGTCGCTATTCTGCAACAGCTTGGCTTTATTGTGCCGTCTAACAGTACCGAACCGATAGCGCTCAACAGCCTGCCTGAGCTTAAGATTGATTATGATGCACCGCGACAAACCTTAAAACTTATTGCCCCGCTTAGTATGCTCAACTTGGATGCCACCGTCCTGAATACGCGTACCAATAACCGCCCAAAACCCTCCGCCTCTCCTGGCATGTTATTAAATTACAACCTCAATGGTAGCCAATCTCATAATAGTGCTAAAAATTTTAGCGCTTATACCGAACTGCGCGCATTTAATGACACTGGTGTACTCAGTTCGACTGCGCTTACTACTGCCAATTATTCTACCAATAGTAAGCGTGATAACGGCGACTGGGATAGTAAGATTGTGCGCTTGGACACCAGCTGGAGCCGTTCTTATCCTGACAAGCTAATAACTGTCCGTGCAGGCGATATCCTCACAGGGGCGCTGTCATGGACACGCTCGACGCGTTTGGGCGGTTTGCAGATTGGCACTAACTTTGATTTGCAACCCTATCGCTCAACGACACCGCTGCCGTCTTTTTTTGGTTCTGCTACGCTACCGTCAGCGGTTGAGCTGTATGTGAACGGTCTAAAACAATACAGCGGTGATGTGCCTGCCGGACCTTTTGAGCTGAATACTGCGCCTAGCTTTAGTGGGGTGGGTAACGCGCAGCTGGTGGTGACCGATGCCTTAGGACAGCGCACGACTTTGAACTTTTCTTTATATGATGCGCACCGTTTATTACAGCCGGGATTGTCTGACTGGTCATTTGAGCTTGGGACAGTGCGCGAAAATTATGGCAACCGTTCCTTTGATTATGGCGATGCTATCGTGGCGAGTGGTACTTGGCGGCGTGGTATTAATAATCGCTTTAGTGCAGAAACTCATGCAGAGATTACTGACGGACTCACCAATACAGGCGTTGGGGGTACATGGTTATTAGGTCGTGCGGGCGGTATTTTATTTGTCTCACTAGCAGGAAGTAGAGGCAAAGATGACGTTGGCATGCAATACAGTACCAACTACTCTTGGAATAACCGCCGCTTTAATATTGGGCTCAGTGCGACGGGTACAAACGGCACGTATCGCGATGTGGGTACCCAATATGGCTCTGCACTGGCACGCCGTAGCGAACAGCTATCGACAGGTTATAGTACCCAAGATTTTGGTCGATTTGGATTTAGTTATAATCAGGTAACGCAGGCTGAAAAAGAGACAGGGCGCTTTGCGAGTGCCTATTGGTCGAAGTCGTTTGGTCGCAGGTTCAATGTGAGCGCCAACTATAACCATGATCTCAATGACTCTGCTAATAACAGCGCCTCTCTTAGCGCCTCATTTGCACTGAATAATAATATCTCACTCAATAGTAATATGCAGCATACAGAAAACAATACCGTTGTCGCAACAGACGTCTCACGTTCAGCACCCAGTATCGGTGGCTTCGGGTGGCGCGCACAAGCTCGACGCAGTTTAGATGATGCGACCAGTAGCGACAATAATACAAATGGGGCTGTCGAGTTGAACTACCTTGGACGTTATGGTCGAGCGCAAGCAAGCATTAGTAGTAATAACGGTCAATACTCAAGCTATGCCAGTGCTACCGGAGCCTTGGTTAAGATGGGTGGTGGCGTGTTTGCTGCTCGCCAAATTAATAGCGGTTTTGCGGTGGTATCTACCGACGGCATCGCAGATGTGCCCGTTTTACTGCAAAACAACCTCATTGGTAGCACCAACCGTCGTGGTTTGTTATTAATATCACCACTCAATGCGTATCAGAATAATAAAATCGCCATTGACCCCTTGCAGCTGCCTGCTGATATGCGCATTGATAAAGTGAGTATTGATGCTACGCCTACTGATCGCGCCGGTATCCTCGTTGCATTTGGTATCACACCGGTACGCTCAGCATCGGTTATCCTAGTAGACAGTGATAATGAACCATTAGCGCTCGGCAGTCAGGTACGCCAGCTCACCAATACAGATGTGCCGTCAACCGTCGTTGGTTTTGACGGAGAGGTTTATTTGGACACCCTTGACGAACGTAATGTGCTGGAGGTAACTACCCCAACTGATACCATTTGTACCGTTGAGTTCGACTACATCAAGCAAGGCGATGAGATTCCGCTTATTGGACCCTTTATCTGTCAGGAGACAAAAAAATGATAATGCAATTTGACATGACAATATTTCATTACGGTTATCGCTTAATATTGCTGCCCATTATTTTGTGCAGTGCGCTATGGTTAACACCAACTAATGCGCAGGCAGCTATCAGTGTGACTTGTACCGCAAACATGAGTAATGTTAACCTCGGCTCTATTACTCCTGAAAACGCTGACAGCGCCCCTATTACTGGAACCCTGAGCTACAGCTGCACAAATAAAGGCAGCACGGCTGGATACGTGTCAGTTTGCATGGCAGTTGATGGCGGCTCTACTAATAGCGGTGATATTGATCCGCGTTATATGATATCGGTACCCGGATCTGGTGACAAGTTAGCGTTTAATATGACCTTGCCAAGTGGCGCAGTTTGGGGGAAACGTGATAAGTCGGGTACTGAATACAGTTCAGGCTCACTCCCTATTGCCGCTAATCAAGGTATGGTTTCAGGGCAAGCGGTTATCAATATCGACATGATTCCAAATAGGAACAACACCCAATCTAGAGTTGGTACTTACAAAAATAACTTCGATAGTAGCCATACTGAACTGAGGGTAAATACGAGTACTGATGGGTCTTCATTTGATTGCTCAAAAGGAGAGACTCAAGGAACTACCCACTTTCCCTTTACTGTAAATGCCAATGTCATCAAAGGCTGCGTCATCAACACCTCGTCATTATCCGTCATTAACTTAGGCAGTCATTTATCAGGGGCAACCAATCTCAATGGAACTGGTCGCATCAATCTGACCTGCACAAATGCCATGCCTTATTATGTAGGATTAACACCTTTTAACCAAGATACAAATGGCGCGGGCGTTATGAGCGGAACTGGCGCTAATCCGGATAAAATCCCCTATCAACTGCGCTCCAAATCTGGTCTTACAGGCACACCTTGGGGCAATACCGCAACTGCCACAACTCAGGGCAATGGTGTTTCTGACACAGGCAATGGACAGCCTAGAGTATTGGATGTCTACGTCACTGTTCCTAAAACTAATGTCAGACCAGATAGCTATTCTGATAGGGTGACTGTGACTGTTTATTATTAATAGGTGCTGTTATTAATAATCTAATGAGGTTTGTAGGTATAGTGCTTTACTGAATATTAATAGCCAAACTTTATGAGGGCATGTCCTAGTTTTACTCGTTCAGAAAATGCCATATAACTGTTCATGAAAAAAAACGCCTAATATCGACAGACATGAGGCGTTTAGCGAAAAAATTTATAGGTAAGCTATATGTTTAAGAAGCTAGGATGAGCTACGTTCTAAACATGGCACCAGTTGGTTTTAGTCCAACATAAGCCATTCCTGCTTGATTCATCCAATGGGGCTGAACGATTCCATGCTGTAAAATCGCATGAATATCTCTGTGTGCTCTTTCTATTTTATATTTTTTATATAGTGATGAAGTACCCGCAACAGCGTAAATCTCAGATACCATTGCTCTTGCTTCTCTTGCAGCTTCACACGCCGCCGCCCACACATCAGCAAGTTGCTCATCGGTAAATGTATTTTTATTTTGAGACACCTCCCAAAGCGTACCAACAGCGCTATGCAATTGCGAGCGTTTAGAGGTCAATAACGTTTTGCTTTTCGCTATAGCGGCTTGTATGGTTTCACGGTCACGTAAATCTGGATTTTTTCCAGGAGTCACTCTATCCAAGCACATCTGAACCAAGTCGTCTATAGCGGCTTTTAAGACACCTAATGCCATTGCCGCGCATCCAGCAGAGTTGATACAACCAATGGGCAGACGGTTATAAGCACTATCAATAACCACAGGACTGTCAAAGCTTACTGCATATGACTCTTTTACAAAAGCGCCTTTTATCACTATATCATGACTGCCTGTGCCGTTTAATCCACCGACATTCCATGTATCCACTATTTCAACTTCTTTCTTGGGGATAAAAAACAGTTTTAAATTTGCGCCTGGTCCCAATGTTTTAGGAGAATCTTCTGAGACAACCAAGCAGCGTAACACAAACCAGTCTGCTAGCTCACAACCTGAAACTAACGTCCATTGACCGGACACCATATAACCTTCAGAAACGACTTCAGCAACTCCTTCAGGGCGCGCTGAGTTTGCATAAATGTGAGAGGGATCATTGTAGACTTCCTTTAAACTGGTTTCGTCTAAATAACGTCCAAGAGTACAAGTCAAGTGATTATTCCACACAATCCAAGCTGCAGAGGCTTCGGCACTCGCTAATGTCTCATAAACCTTTAATGTTTCTACAGGATTATCATCCCATCCCTCTAAAAACTTGGGTAGCCCCATCTTAAATAGATTATGCTCTGCAAGTTTTTCGACAACAGCAGGCGCAAGCCGTCTACAGCGCTCTGTGTCATCTCGATATAAGGTTGCTAAATCGTACATTCCCTGAGCAGCGATAGAGGGTAGAGTATTTTTGATCGCTAACGATGATTCATAATTCATATTCTAGCCCTCTGATAGATATAATTTAGTAGTATTAAAAACCAGTAATCTATTCATAGCGCCACATTTCAGTCGATATATTTTTTATACTAATAGTCAGTAACTGATAATGCAGTTTCTCCGCACGATGGCATTTTAAGCTACCGCTTCACTGTGCCCTAATGTGTTTCTATATAATGGGAAATAATCCGATTGCATCTCAACGTCAGTCAATGTAGCGTTATCCATAACTAACTGATTATACTTCTCTAAATTAACGATAAGTCGCCACGTTTTAAACACTAACTCGGTCGAGCTGAAGCCCTTTTTATATTTATACAAAGAATCTGCACGACCACATAAACCGCTGCCAAGGTTCAACACGTCATATCCATTTTCTTGACCCCATTCTCGGGCAATATGGGTAATTAGCTTAGACGGTTGCAAGTTTCTATAGTCATTAAGCGTCCCACCTAAATAAAACTGCATGATCCCTGACTCTTTACAAATTGTGTATATCGAGGAGGCAACTGCCTTATCGTCATCATAAGCGGTCACTAATAATAGACGCTCGTTTAGATTGGCGGACAACTGATCAAGATAGCTGTCATCAAAAAAGTAGTATTCAGTGGCGCCTACTTTGGTCATGGTTTCCCGATAAATTTCTGAGAACGTCTTAATACGCTCCTCTGTAAAACTTTCGACTTTAGCCACGATATTCATCTTTAATGCTTTTTTAATCCCGCGGCGATGTTGGTTCTGCGTTTCTTCCCAGAGCTCTTCTTTGGTCTTAGATAAATCTGATATCAAAGTAAAGCCATGCGTCACCGCTGTACCAATAATGCTGCTCCATTCTTGATTTAAGATAGGGTTGAGACGAGCAAAGACTGAAACACACCCAGCATTAGCCAAAAACTCTTTTACCGCCCCTAATACAATATCGACTTCTACCTGAGTTAACAGAGCATCTATAACAGGTCCACCATAGCCATAAGGCGAGATAGCATCCCAATATTCACTGTTAATCTCTCTTTTGATAATGGGGAGAAAAAACATCTTATTCGCATATTCAGCGATAATACCTTGAGGGCGACCCTCTTCAACTATTGATGATGCATTGACCCAGCCTGATAAGTGATAAATATCAAATTTATGCTCTGATATTTTCATGTCCCATGCGTTATCTATTTCCGTGAAATATACGTTAGTTGTTAACATCTGAATCATACTCCCTGTTAATATTTTAGAAATAAGCGCTGAAACTCACGTACCACATAGGGTTTAGTGATTACACAATCCCTACTAATCTACAATAGTACGGAAAAATCAAATATGACAATACTATTAGATAAAATGTAATATTTAATCGACAGACGGTAATAACAGAAGGATAATGAATCACTATTCAAGCATAAACACCTGATTTTACTCAGAAATCATGGCAACGCAAAGGATAGCAGGCAACGTTCTAGACACATCAAGACAAACTCATGATTAATTTTCCTACTTTTAGAGATAAGGCACTCTACATGCCGTATAAAAATTACCAGAAAACCCATATTTACCTGTTGATAGTTGTTATTATTAATAAACAATCATCCAATTGTTTGTCTGACTGGCTGCCTTATAATTATGATGACAACGACTGTTCGTACCCGTGCTTATGGCTCGCTTAGAGCTTGGGTGACCCTATTGGTTATTGTATGGCACAGCCTGATGGGCTGGGCTTTGATTACTATGGACAGCTCAGAACAGCTTACTCGCCCCAAAACTCCCAAAAAAGCACCTAATATTATTCAATTAGAATTAATTACTTTAACTGCCTTGCCTACTAAAGCACTGCCTAAAAAAATACCGTCTTCATCACAGATGCCGCCCATTACCTCTGTAGACACAGCCAAACCGGTCGCTATAGCCTCTAATTCGTTAGCGACATTACCTATATCCACCAAAGCCAGCAACCTGTCCTCGCCAAACCAAGCACCCCAAGTAAAAGAGTCGTCATTAAACCAGCCAGCCATAACAAGCACTGAACAAGAAAAGCCTGCTACCGCATCAAACAAAACTGAGACCCCAACTGAGCGACCCATCAGTACAACATCTACTAGCACAACACCTAGCATCAATCAACCTATCGTCAATCAACCCGTCTATCAATACTCTACTTTTGAACAACCCAGTATTAATCAGCCCAGTGACGAACAATTCACGGTCGAGTCCGCCGCGCTAGCAGAGCAACAGCTGGTCATAAACGAGCTGCGCAAAATTGCTAAACAGACGACTGCTGAAGAAACAGATTTAACCGCGTTGATTCAAGCGGTAACCAAGCAGTTTAATCGTGATCAAGCGCAGCAACAGCAAGCGGCACTACAACAGACCAATAAAAGGCGCATTGAACAGGAGCAGCTGCTAACTGGAGCAAATATTCTTGATGAGGCCAAATTTTTTGATAAGAACGAGCAGACCGCTCCTCCCCGTGACGAGGCAGTGAGTTTTTTGGAGCAGCAGCTCACTTGGTTAGAAGACAAGGCACCACTTATCAGCGTTCCCTCTCAGGTATGGCAGAATATAGAGGCGCGCTCAGGGGATATTTTTACCGTGATGGTAACGCTATATGTTGATAAAGATGGACATATTACGCAAGTGCACTTACTTGAATCATCGGGCAATCAGATTATTGATGCCATAGCGATGGTTCAAGTTCGTGCAGGACAACTCGTACCCTTTAGACATAATGGACGAACGGTTGATGGCATGGTACCAATGACATTACGCTATGAGATGCCTTAGCTTACGACTGTTCTACAGTCATCTCATATTGTAACCAACCTGATGCTAGGCTAATAGCAACGCACTATTAAAAGGCACGTTCAAAAAACCACCATAACGCAATGGCAACACTGATGAGAGACCCTAAATAAAATATACCCACTTTATAAAAACGGGTGCGACGTAATAGCAGCGCGAATGGAAAGACTATGGCGATAAATACCAGTTGCCCCAGCTCAATACCGATATTAAAGCTTAGTAGAGCCAGCACGCGCGCGCCGGTGGTTAATGGTAAATCTACCAGCACATTAGCAAAACCAAAACCATGAATCAGCCCGAAAACAAAGGCGAGATAGACAGCTCGAACCCGTAGCATAGGTACTAAATTATTGAACGCTGCGAATGCGACTGATAGCGCAATTAAAGATTCAATAAAGCGAGCAGGAATACTGACAATCTCCAGCGCTGCTAACGTTAAGGTGATTGAATGCGCAAGCGTAAACGAGGTTGCAATCCAAAACACTTCAATTAATGCCGCTTTAGGTTTAGCAACGGCAATTAATTGTTTTTCCTTGCGGATGTAGACGGCAGGAATGAGAAGGACAAACAAAAACAGCAGATGATCCCAACCAATAAGTAAGTGATGAATGCCACTTTTTAAAAAGTTCAGCGCGGTTGCGAACAAACCAGCGTCCGCACTGGTACCCAACGGCGTTTTTCCTACCGCCACCACTTGCAGCGGTAGCTTGCTATCTGCTTGCGTGAGAATCAAGCGATGGTTCGCATCAATACCGGATAATATCTGGTAATTCAGCTCAGATATAGGCGCAGCGCAGCCCAGCGTGAAATCAGTGTATAAGTAATTAAATCCACTACGCGTATTAATTGCCAGTGGCGCAAAATGGGTCACTTGGCAGGCTTGAGCGCCAGTTTCTATAACGCCGGCGTCTTTAGTATCGCCAGTATTTAAAACCAGTTGCGCCTTAATCAGCTGTTCTATCAGCGGCGCTTGTGACTTAACCTCTGCCCAACTTACCTCGCGGTCTTGATTGGAATCTATATCTATTAATAACGCCAAATCTCGAAGTGACAACTCGTACTGAGCATCATAGGTGTTACTTTCTGTATTTTCAGCACGGCTTGGCTCTAGATTTAAGTAAGCCGTACTGGATTCATGTGCCTGTACCGCCGTACCAGTCAGCGCCAGTAACAACAGCATAAGATAACGGTAGCTGTCTCGCCAAATTAGTCTATTAAATACACTCATGAAGGCACCTCCTTGCTGCTATTGCCAGTTTGTATGCTTAGCTTGCTCATGCCTGAGTGTTGCGCCTTTAACGCTTG
Source organism: Psychrobacter sp. 16-MNA-CIBAN-0192 (assembly GCF_040309565.1). Taxonomy (NCBI): domain Bacteria; kingdom Pseudomonadati; phylum Pseudomonadota; class Gammaproteobacteria; order Moraxellales; family Moraxellaceae; genus Psychrobacter; species Psychrobacter sp. 16-MNA-CIBAN-0192. The sequence continues at coordinate 124,289 of NZ_JBEOOX010000001.1, read as the reverse complement.
TCTGTTTATACGGCTGCTGATTTTGCCCAAGCGCAAATCGCGCTCCAGTGCTGGATATTCAAACCCCGTTGTCGTTATGAATTGGCGTATCAGCTTAATATCTTTTTCGCTACCAGCTTTAATAGCAGCTGTCGCGTAAATCAATATATCCGCGGTTTCGCGTTGTTGTTGCCAGTTTTCTTGCGCTAACTTGAGCGCTAAATCGTTTTGGTTACTGAGTACCGCATACGTTGCCTGCTCACGCATATGGGCATTTTCCCCGCGTACCCGCCAGACCTCAATGCGATCTTTCATAAGGGCTAAGTTTTTTTTGGCATCAGGGTCATGCAGCTTAATTTGGGCAGTGATGAGCTTAAGTAATAAGGCATCCTTATCAGTATGATTTTGCAGTAACTGCCGCGTCTTTTCATAGTAGCCATGCTTTAGCAGCCAATCTGCACGCGCCATAAGTGCAGGTACTGTTTGCCCATCCATCACGCCAAACACTTGAGTAGCCAGCGAAATATCCTTGCTACGTAAAGCTGCATCCGCCTGCATGAGGTATATCCAGCGTGCGGTTGATGGGTCAAGTCCGGGAGCAAGACTTGCCAGACCATTCAAGGTTGTCTTTGCTTGGGTTAGCTGACCGGTCATACTCTGTATTTGGGCAATACACGCTAGTTGATAAACGCGCAATGAGGCGTCATTAAGTTTGTTGCAATGGCGCATTGCCTCCTCGAATTGACCTTGAACCACCAAAAGCGAGGACAGGGTTAATAGTGCATCTGGGTGGTCAGCCTCTTTATTAAGTATCTGCGTTAGGATGGCTTTTGCTTCAGAGAACTGATGATCTGACTGCAGCGCGCGCGCACGTAACATAAGCGTGTCGACATTTTCATCTGTTGTCTGTGCGAGCTGTGCTTGCGCCTGACCCAATGCACGTGGATCGCCCTGCAAATAGGCACGCTCTAACAGCTGGCTGGTTTGTTCAGGATTCGTGACATTTGCATTGGATAAAAAACTGTCTGAGTTGAGGTAACGCGCAGGCGGAGAATCTGGTGGCAAGGTTTCAAGAATTTGTTGATCACTTGTCGGTATAAAAGGGGCAGCATAAAGAAGCTTGCTGCTGATAAGCAATAAAAACGGTAGGCAAATAACGTGCTTTATCCAGTGCATAACATTTTCTCCGCTCAAAACATAAAGAAGCACCTGATCACTCGCATAATCAGGTGCAGGGTTTATCTCATATCAAACTACAACGAGGCGTTGGCGCCTGACACCGCAACAGGCTCTGCCGTATTAGCAGCAGGAAGAATAATCCTATCGATGTTTTGGGGTTCATCGACGTTGACATCTTTACTGCTATTGATGACGGTATCGATGCTGTCAGCTGCCAGTTTTGCATTGGCTTGATCTTTTGATTGACCGCTATCAGGGGGCACACCGCTACCAGGAGGTACGCCGCTACCGGGTGGAGCGGTCGTGCCAGAATTATTGTTATCACTGGAGCAACCAAAAAGAGCTGCTGATCCCATGATCACTATAGCTAAATATATATAGCGCATCCTATTTCTCCTTGGGTTAGAATCAGCTTATCGATTGCCTGGGAACGGCGGTTTTAGATAAGGAAAGACGGTGTCAAATGCTGTGGCAGATTTAACAACACCATCGGTAAATAACGCCTTTCCAGCTTTAGCATCAGCAGGAACACAAGTCACATCTGCTGGGAGACCTGCATGGCATAACACACCCATAGAAACCCTTAACGCGATATCAGTTACGTCATCACCTGGTCGACGACCATTCGGAAATCCTGCTGTATCCTTAGCCATAGCATTAGGCTGACCATCAGTTTGACCAGGAATGATACTGATTACGCCTAAGTCATTTTGACTATTAGCAGCCACTGCAGGCGTACTGGTATTCAAACGTAGCATATCTGCCGGTACAACTTTAGCAGGCTTATTAATGGTAGGCACACCCGTTAAAAATGCTGTCACTAAATCTTGGCGTGGAAAATTAGTAGGCGCTTTAGCAACCGGATATAAGGTCTGGATTAATGCCGGTAGCGTAGGATAAAAGACATAAGGCGCAAAGTTAGTGACATCATCTTTTGGCTCTGAGGCATTAAATCTGTCTTTGTCTTTAAGACCAATCACCACCTCATTTACCAACGGCATACCCAATCTTGACACCTGAGTCCAAGCCCCGCCTTTTTTAGCGGCGGTACTAATACCAGAAGTAGGCGAAGGATTGATTAAAGTTGCTTGGCGCACACTAGCCGTGGTCCAAGCGCCAATGACAGGATCGGCTGCCGCGGAGTTGACCAGACAAGCTTTAGGAATTTCCATCGCAATTGAAGTAATGTTCTTGTCTGCCAGTACGTTCGTACCACCATTACGAGCACCAAGCGGATTTAGATTAACTAAATCAAATACTTTGCCCAAATCAATGGCGAAACTCTCGGCACGTTGCCCAACGAATACCCTTCCTTGTCCACATTGACCTAAATTGATAGATTTAATAAAGCCTTTTGCATAGTTTGGATAATCTGCGAAAGATTTAGTACCAATGTTATCCAAAGGCTTTTTGAAATTTCCTAATGACGTACGAGCATTGCTACGACGATCGCCTTTAACCATCGTCACCTCATAGCTCTCATGGGTCTGGACTTTATCCGAATCTGTGGCATCACCCAAGTTTATTAAAGGAATGGCAACATTGGGCGTTGAAGGATTAGCGTCGGAGTCAATTTCTATACTGTTGAGAGTTTGAGTGAAGTCAAACTGGAAGGTGATGTCCTCAACCGCATCGCCATTATTATCAATATGAATCTCATAGAGCGCATCATCGTCTAAGGCAAAATAATTAGGTCCACCATAGGCATCCTGCAATGGCAGATAGTTTGCGATAATCGTGACGTAACCTGCACGGTTATTTTCATAACTGTTAAACATATAAAAGTCAGTGGCATCAACTTTCGGCGTCTTAGTAATGGAAGGGGCTTCACGGTGGCTTGAGGCAACTGCGCTGGCGCTTGCACATAAAACCATCGCCGCTAATAGGGCGTTTATAGTATGTTTCATACGAATCCTTGTAGAAAAACCATAATAATAAGAGCGTTAACAACATGAATGGTAAAAAGAGGAGCATTAAAACAGTTTAGACTTATGTATCGCTAATAATTAACATAAACTAAACTATCTTATTGATAAATTAAACTTAATTAAACAAATAAGCAAGACTTTTGTTCAGATATTTGTTATGACCATTTGTCAGTTATTTATAACCTTTTATCTATATATATTCCCTTATTTGCGGTTTTTCTTCCCATTAAATCTGATTCTACTGGCTACTATTACCTTTTCTATCACTCACAACTTTTACCTACCTTTACTCACCTTTTTCTCCTAATGTATAACTGCCATACAAAGTGAGTGAAACGTTTACATACCTTACCTATTGCAACCCATGTTATACAGACAGTTAACGCATTATAGTAGTAATCTTAATTCCAGCTGGATAACACTAAAAACAACACCATTAGAGGAATAAAATAATGAGTAATCATAAATCGACGGATACTAATAAACAAAAAGATAGCAAACAAGAATCGGATACTGGTGCAGATGTAAAAAATCAAAAAACTGATTCTAAAGACCAGAACGCTAGCAAAGATGCTAATGGTAAAAACGATAAAGAAAAAGATAACAACGTATCAAGCACAGATAGTAAAGACAAAGACAATAAATCTGGCTCAGATGACAAATCTTCTTCTAATAAAAACGGTTCAGATAAAGAGAAGTCTGATAAGAATGACTCTGAAAAGACTGACTCAGATAAAGGTGATTCTGATAAGAAAGAATCTGACAAAAACTCAGATAAAGATAGCGCCGATAAAGATGATTCTAGCGACAAGGATGCAGACAGCACATTAGCGAAAGCTAAAGAAGTGGCGGGCACTCTTGCTGATAAAGCAGCAGATGCAATGGAATTTGCAGCTAAGAAAATTAAAGAAGCGCGTAAAGAAGACTAATTAAAAAAACTAGCTTCTTGCGTATAAAAAAAAGCCCCGTTTATAACAGGGCTTTTTTTATGACTATCTAAAACAAAAAAACTGAGCCATATGCCCAGTTTTTTTATACCTTAAAGCACTTTAGCTTTAGCAATATCTAATCTAAAGGCACACCGATACGTTTTGCCACTTCTTCGTAGCCTTCGATAACGTCGCCTAATGACTGACGAAAACGGTCTTTGTCCAGTTTCTTTTTCGTGGCTTTGTCCCAAATGCGGCAACCGTCTGGTGAGAACTCATCGCCCAGTACGATACGGTCATGGAATACACCAAATTCTAGCTTAAAGTCCACCAACATTAAATCACCAGCATCAAAGAGAGCGATTAATATCTCATTAACTTTATAACTTAATGCTTTCATTTCTGCCAGCTGTGCATCTGTCGCCCAGTCTAGCGCCACAGAGATAGACTCGTTGACCATCGGGTCACCAAGCGCATCGTCTTTATAAAACAGTTCAAAAGTTGGCGGCGTTAATGCCGTGCCTTCTTCTAAACCAAGGCGACGCACGATACTACCTGCAGCAAAGTTACGCACCACACATTCAACAGGAATCATATCAAGGCGCTTGACCAATACTTCATCAGCAGACAACTGCTTTTCAAAATGGGTCTCAACGCCCGCTTCGCTCAGCTTTTGCATGATAAACGCATTAAAGCGATTATTAACCACGCCTTTACGCGCCAACTGCTCGATACGTTTGCCATCAAGGGCTGAGGTATCATCACGGAAATGGAGAATTAAAAAATCATTGTCTTGGGTCTCGTAGACAGATTTGGCTTTACCTTTATACAGCAGTTGTTGTCTTTGCATGTTAGCTTCCTGTTCGTTCAAGCAGATATGGTGAAAACGTGCAGCTACCGCTAAATTGTCATTATCGTTACAACATAAGGGCGATAAACTTTTAGCAGTATAGAGCAAAATAAAATATTAATTAGATGGCGAAGTAGTAACAATAGCACGTTCAGGCTTTGGCAATTGATACTGCTTGCCTGCGTCATTTTGTAGGGTTAAGGTATTGGCACCCACTGATGGCGTTGGGTATAACGGTACAAAAGCTGCCGTGTTTTGATTGGCTGGCAACTGTAGCGGAGCAAGTTTTTTACTACTTTGATAGTCAAGGCTACCGTTATCACGCTTACCAATGACGCCTTTTGCTGTCTGGCAGCCACTCAAAACCAAGGTGCTGCCTAAGATAATGGTCAACATGGCTGGGAGTATTTTTGTGCTGGTCAATGCGGTATTCATCATAATATCTCTACGTTATAGGCTGTCTAATCTAGAAGCAATCTAGGCTAACCTTTTAAAAACAGTGCTTATTAAACGACATTCATGAAATAGCGGTCATTGAAAAACTGTCTTTAAGAGACAATTTTTCAAAAAATAATCAGATGACTTTTGCTTGAGTCAATGCGTTATCAATCGTCGCGTAATGCTCTTTTGCTAGCCAAACCAGCGGCAAGCGGATGCCGGTGTCTATCATACCCATTTTATATAAAGCATATTTGGTTGGCATTGGGCTTGAGTCAATAAATAAGTCATGATGCAGATGCTTAATCACATCGTGCGCAGCATGAGCGGCGATGTAATCACCGCGCAGAGCAGCAGCAAAGGTTTCGCTCATGGCTTTTGGCGCGACATTGGCAGTCACCGAAATATTGCCTTTAGCGCCAACTTTCATCAGCTCTAATGCAGTGGCATCATCGCCTGATAACACGACCATTCTATCGCCAACGGCTTTAATCAATTGTTCGCCGCGCTCTAATGAACCAGTAGCATCTTTAATCGCAACGATGTTGTCAATATCTGCCAACCGCTCAACCGTCTCTTGCGAGATGTCGACCACGGTACGACCGGGTACATTATAAAGCATTTGCGGAATATCGACCGCTTCGGCAATGGCTTTGTAATGCTGATATAAGCCTTCTTGTGGCGGCTTATTATAATAAGGAGCAACCAATAACGCGCAATCCGCACCAGCATCGGCAGCTTCTTGGGTCAGCTTAATGGCTTCCACGGTGTTGTTAGCGCCAGTACCGGCAATAACAGGCACGCGACCATTAACATGCTGCACAAAAAAGCGAATCACGTCGCTGTGCTCTTGCATGGATAAAGTTGCTGACTCGCCGGTAGTGCCAACCGCGACAAGGCAATGGGTGCCTTGTTCAATTTGCCAATCTATGAGGTCGGCAAGACGTTCATAATCGACTGTGCCGTCGGGATGCATGGGCGTTACCAAGGCTACCATCGAGCCTTGAAGTCGGGTTTTGATATCGTCGTACGCTGTGCTCATAACTGTGCCTTACTGTCGTATCCTAGCTTTTATAAAAGCTATTACATGATAGGTCGCGGGCAAGGATATAAAAAAGCCTTGCTCAATAGGGGATATTTCCTGATTTGCAAATAATAGCTAACACGTCTGTCACGCCCAGCTATCACGTTAAAACCGTTCAATAGTGTAGCATATTTTGATTTGCCAACCAGCTATCAATTGTGCGCTTCTTACTGCCCATTTTGCTGATATAAGACAGTAAAATGGGCATTTTGAACTACACTGGTTACGGCATCTCTCTTTAATATTAGATTTATATTCGCTAACCAAATTAAAAGTTAGTGTAGCGTAATTGCTGAATGCTGGTAAAAATATTTTACGTTATTTTCAAGTGTGTTGACTCATTTTAAAAAACCTTTTATCAAACACACTTATTCAATACGTAAGCCAATAATCGCTGGAATACCTTGACGCATCACTTCAATAGTAACCACCCCTTTTTTAGGTAAGGATGCTATTGCGCTAGAGAATTCAGTGACTTTGGTGATTTTCTTTTGGTGTAAATTGGTAATGATATCACCCGTCACTATCCCTGAGCGCGCTGCCAATCCAGTGGGGTCAACGGCTGTGACCAATACTCCGGTTTTACCGTCATTCGACATTTCAGTTTTTTCTTCAGGGGTCAAATTGCGTAAGCGTAGCCCTAAGCGTACCTCATTAGCCAACTGATTGCCGCCATCAGCTGGGACATCCGTTGGCGCTGTGCTCAGCTTCCCAATCACCATCACTGGTTTGCCATCACGCTGAAGCTGCACGCGGAATGTATCATTGGGACGGGCGCGATTGATGAGATTGAGCAAATCTGACGCTTCGATAATCTTAACATCATTATATTGCAAAATAATATCGCCGGATTTTAGCCCTGCTTTTTGCGCTGGCGAATTGGGCGCAACGCGGGTTAATAGCGCGCCTTGTGGACGCGATAATTTATAAACTTCAGCGAGATTGCGATCAATATCTTGCGGATAAATACCCATATAAGCGCGGGCAACTGAGCCATTGGTTTTGAGCTGTTGATAGATATCCATCGCTGCGTCAATCGGAATAGAGAACGACAAGCCCATATAACCACCCGTGCCACTAAAGATACGCGAGTTAATGCCAATGACTTCGCCGCGTTGATTAAATAATGGACCGCCTGAGTTGCCCGGATTGAGCGCCACATCGGTTTGGATAAAGGGTACGCTGGTCTCACGCGAAAAACTACGCGATTTGGCACTGACAATACCGGCAGATGCTGAATAATCAAAGCCAAATGGCGAACCAATCGCGAGCACCGGCTCCCCTACTTTTAAAATATCAGAGTTGCCAATCGGTAACGCAGGGAAATTATTACCTTTTACCTTTAATACTGCCACGTCTGAACGCTCATCGCTGCCCACTAAAGTTACATCCAACTCGGTACGGTCATTTAAGGTGACGGTGATTTTATCAGCCCCTTCAACCACATGATGGTTGGTCAGCATGTAGCCATCAGCGCTAATAAAAAATGCAGTGCCATAGGCATGTTCAATCGCTGGGGTAGCCGCTTGTTCTGGAATACGCAACCGATCGCCAAAGAACTGGCGTAACAGCTCAGCAGTTTGCGCCTTAGCAAGCTCCGCCTCGCTAATAGTTTTGGTGACATTAACTCGGGCAACACCAGGGGTCACTTGTTGAACTAAGCCTGAAAAGTCCGCAGTCGTCACTGCCGCATGAGCGCTAGGTATTGTTGCCATCGTGAGCGAGGCACTCATTGCCGTTCCTATCATGACGGCTAAGGCGCTGCGTTGTAACCAAGGCTGTAATTTAGATTTAGAATAATGTTGTGGCTGAGCCTTTGATTGTGCGTTTATCAGTTTGCTGTGCATATTTTTACCCTTTTTTGGTGGGAATAGCAGAAGGTTAAGGTCAGTGTATCCTGACTGCCTTACTCATTGTTATTAGATTTAAGCCGTTTATCATGGTATTTATTGTGGTATTTATTATGCAAGATAACAGCGTGTATTGCTATGGTCAACGCAAGCCGATGATAAACACGATACCAGTACACGCACGCTGACAGTGTAATCGGTAAAATAAAACATGATATGATAACCTGCTAAATAATGACAACTAATAGCCCCTATATATTAGGGAATATTAAGAAATAATGAGCCAAAATGGTTAATGGTTTGCCTGTTTCTTAATGATAATGTAGACAACAATTCTAAATAGTCGGGCTTGTAAGCTAGATCATAGTTATAAAAAGAGTAGCGTTGTGCTGCAAGGTGCAGTGTATCACCTTCACAAAAAGGATTAATTTATGGATACCGCCCTATTGCTATCCGGCGTGGTTGGGATTGGCATCGCCGCCCAATGGTTGGCTTGGTATTTAAAGCAACCGTCCATTTTGTTTTTATTATTGATTGGTATTATTGTTGGTCCTGTTCTAGGTTATTTTGACCCAGACTTGGTACTCGGGGAGCTGATGTTTCCCTTTATTTCATTGGGCGTGGCGATTATTTTATTTGAAGGGTCGCTGACCTTAGAGTTCGATGAGATTAAGCAGCACGGTAAGGTGGTTCAGCTGTTGGTCTCGGTTGGGGTGCTGATTACCATTGCGATTGTCGCATTATCTACGTATTGGTTGTTCGATATTGATCCACTGATTGCTTTGCTCTTCGGTGCTCTAGTGTGTGTCACCGGTCCCACCGTGATTACGCCATTACTGCGTAGTGTGCGCCCAAATAAAACCATCTCGAATATCTTAAAATGGGAAGGTATTATTATTGACCCCATCGGCGCGATTGCCGTGGTCTTAGTCTATGAATATATCATCTCAGGTGGCGAGGCAAGCAGTCTGTTGCTGTTTGCTAAAATTGTGCTGTTGGCAACGGCATTGGGCTTGGCGGGTGCATGGCTACTGGCATTTTTAATGCGTCGGCACATGATTCCTGAATTTTTGCGCAATGTCTTTACCCTTGCCTTTGTACTGCTGTTGTTTTCGATATCCAATCATTTGGAACATGAGTCCGGTTTATTAACCGTAACCGTACTGGGGGTGGCGCTTGCCAACTGGCCAAAGTTCCCGCGCGAGACCATTTTAGAATTTAATGAATCGTTAACTATTTTATTGGTATCGGTATTATTTATTATTCTTGCCGCACGCGTTGAGCTGACCAGTTTAATCAACGTCGGTATTGCTGGATTGGTGTTACTCGCTATCGTGATGTTTGTGGCGCGCCCGCTGGTGGTTTGGGTGTCGTCTATGGGCTCAAATCTAAAAACCAATGAAAAGCTGATGATAAGCTGGATTGGTCCACGCGGGATTGTCGCTGCCGCTATCTCCTCATTATTCGCCATTCGCTTGCAAGATTACGATTTGCAAGGCGTTGAGCTACTGGTACCTTTAGTATTTATGGTTATTATCGGTACGGTCATGATTCAAGGTTTGGGCGCAAAAATGGTCGGCAATTGGCTTGGCGTACGTGAGCCTGAAACCAATGGTATTTTGATTGTTGGCTCCAATCCTGTGGCGCTTTTAATTGCGACCTCTTTAAAAGAGCAAGGCTTTGATGTGATTGTCGCGCACAGTAACTATACCAATATTGCCAGCGCGCGCATGAGTGGCTTGCGCACCTACTTTGGTAATCCCGTCTCTGACCATGCCGACCATCATTTGGACTTAATTGGTATCGGGCATTTATTTGCCTTAAGTATGGATAAAGAGCTTAACACCTTGTCCGAGATTCATTATCGCCATGAATTTGGTGAACAAAACATCTACCGCTTAAAATTCAGTGAAGAAAAAGTCAAAAATGAGCGCAATGATAAACAAGCCAACTTTCATTCTAAATGGCTGTTTGGCAAAGACGTCACTTATACCAAGCTTGCCAGCATGCTATCCAAAAAAGCACGTATTAAAATCACCAATATCACCGACTCTTATAGCTTCGAGCAGTATAAAGCCGATAATAAGCAATTTGTACCGCTGTATACCATTGATAAAGACGGCAAATTGCACGTGATTACGGATAAATTCGATGGTACGGTGCCACGTGACCGCAAGCTGGTGGCGTTGGTTGTTGATGATGAGGTGCAGCCAAAACCAGTCGATGTGACTGCCAAGCAAGAGCAAGCGCGCACGGTAGCAGATGCCCATTTTGACGCGACGGCTAAAGCGCCAGAAAAGCGTAAAGAGATTGAGCTGGCAGAAGAACTGGCTAATGAGCTGGCGGTTGATAATGCTGGTGATAGTATTGGTAATAGTAATGATAAGAGTACTGGTAATATGACAGGCAAGCCTAACTCTGAAAGTGAGGTAAGTGAGAGTACCCTGTTAAATAAAGACAGTTCAGCTGCGCCAATAAAAGACCCTGTGAATAACAACACTAAAACCAATGGTAATACGAAAACTAATAACAGTACTCCGAAATCTAAAAAAGGCGCGTTAGACCGCAATCGTCTACCCGATTCAAATCATGGGACGGATAACAGCGCAGATAGTGTGACGGATAGCAATATAGATAATGATGACCAGCCTGCTCTTTAAGTTGTATTAAATTAAACTGAATTGAATTAAACGATTTAAAATAAAAAACCCCAACGCTAACGTTGGGGTTTTTTATTGAGCATTGATATTATTTAAAATATAAACACGTTTAGCTTAAATTAAATTAGCTTAAACTAAATTAAACCTATCCTGCACCACTTGCCAAATACGCGCACTGACCTCATCAGTGCTACCTGTCGCTTCAATACGGCAGATGCGCTCCGGATGTTCGGTAGCCAGTAGCGCAAAGCCTTGATGTACGCGGGCAAAAAATTCGCTGGCTTGTTGCTCAAAACGGTCGGCAGCACTGCGCTTACCCGCGCGCGCCATGCCTTCATCTACAGGTAAATCCAGCCACAAGGTTAAATCTGGCAACTGCGGAATAAACTGCGCAATTAAAGATTCAATCTTTGCCAACATTGCCGCATCGCCATGCGCACGCCCAAAGCCTTGATACGCCACAGTTGAGTCGATAAAACGGTCACATATCACCCACGTACCACGTTGCAAAGTAGGCATAATCAGCTGTTGCACATGGTCGCAGCGTGCGGCAAACATCAGTAATAGCTCAGTATCGTCATTAATATCGGTTACTGGGTCTAGCAATATGGTGCGCAGACGCTCCGCAAAAGGACTACCGCCCGGCTCACGAGTACGTAAATAATCAATACCGTTTGCTTGCAGGCGCGCACATAAGGTTTCAATGGCGGTAGTTTTGCCAACGCCTTCTGTGCCCTCAAAGCTGATAAAGCGCCCTAATGGCAATGCGTTTGCGGTGGCTTTTGCGTCTGCTTGAGCATTTAAAGAGACTGACATGACATTACCTTATATAAATCATAGGTACGACTATCATTACTGACCGCTAAAACGGTTTACGGTCAAAACAATTTACGTTCAAAACAGCTTATTGCGCAGGCGCTTGCGCTTTTTTCTCACGTATCACGCTTAGATAGTCTTTAACCGCTTGATTGTGTCCTGCCAAGCTATTGGTAAATTTATGACCGCCATTACCGGTTGCTACAAAATACAGCACGTCACTATCTGCCGGATGTAAGGTGGCTTCAATCGATGCGGCTGATGGTAAGGAAATCGGTGTCGGCGGTAGACCATCAATCTGATAGGTATTATAAGAGGTTTTTTCATCAATATCTTTACGGCGAATATTGCCCTCATAACCACTGCCCATCCCATAGATAATGGTCGGGTCAGTTTGCATGCGCATGCCTTTCTTAAAGCGATTATTAAATACCGCTGAAACTAAAGGACGCTCTTCGGCAACGCTGGTTTCTTTCTCAATAATAGACGCCATTATCAGCGCCTCATACGGGGTTTTATACGGCAGATTGGGCGCGCGATTCTCCCACGCTTTGGTCAAGGCTTTTTGTTGCAGCTTATATAAGTCGGTCAATATCTGCTTGTCAGTTGCGCCTTCGCCATAATAATAGGTGTCAGGTGCAAACCAGCCTTCCAAGTTATGATTAACGATATAATCTTGGCTACTGGTCACTGTACCCGGTAGGATACTATTTAGCTCCAGCGCTTGAGCGATACTGGCATTGTCCGCATCATTGGTAAGCACTTCTTTTTTGATACCTTCGGCGTCACGTAGGGTTTGGTATAAGTCTTTTGAGGTTTTACCTTCTATCACTTGCACCTTAATCATTGCCACTTTTGCGCCTTGTTCAAGCACTTTTAGCACGCTGGAAAGCGATGGATTTTCAGGTAATTGATAGACGCCGGCATGCAATGGCGCATCAACGCGCGATTTGATATAAAGCTTAGCAAGGCTCGCCGAAAACAGCGGCACGTTTTGCCACTGCGGTAGCAAACCATAATAGGTATCGCCGTGCTCAACTGTCACCAATTGCTGCGGCTGGGTAATCCGACCGAATAAGGTCTGATAAACCATCACCAAAACAAAAGCGGCAATCAGCCCCAACACCAGCAATATCTGATAGCCACGCTGCATAAAAAAGGACGGGTTATCGGTTTTATAATGGCGGGTGCTGCTGGGCTCATTAATCAATGAGATGTCCGTCGCTGGCGCTTTATCCGCTTCTGCGGGCGCATCTCGCTCATCTACCTCTTGATTACCTTGATGGGATGCCGTATCAACAGCATCAGCTGGTAAGGGCTCAGTGGTTGTTGAACGCGTGTCATGACTGGTATCGAGGCTGGCATCACTGGGCGTTGATGACGTATTATCATTATTATGAGAGGGTTTTTCAGGTGTCGGCGTGCTCATGGCTACTCGTAAGACAGAAGTTTGCTAGAATTTAGCATTGAACTGCACGCTTTTCAATATTATTTGTTTGGTGGCAAGGCTTATTTGCTTAGTGCTACCTAATTCAGCTATCAAATCACCTAACTATCTCTATTCTATGGCACCACATTATGAATCTAAATTTTGACCAAAAACTGGCAGAGAACTATCGCTCGCCGTCACAAATCATTCGTGTGCTTAGTGAAGATTGGGTCAAAAATAATGGCTATTGTCCCAGTTGTAATACACCGGCACTGTCCGAATTTGCCAACAACCAACCTGTCGCTGATTTTTATTGTCCCAATTGTGCGGAGCAATATGAGCTTAAAAGTAAAAAAGGCAGCCTGAGCCATATTATTAATGATGGCGCGTATGACACCATGATGCAGCGTATTAATAGTGACGATAACCCCAGCTTTTTCTTTTTGACCTATTCGAAAGAGCTAAGCGTTAATAATTTTTTAATCATTCCCAAGCATTTTTTTAAGCCGGATATGATTGTTAAGCGTAAGCCATTATCAATCACGGCAAAGCGTGCAGGTTGGGTTGGCTGCAATATTGATTTGCGCAAAGTGCCTGAATCGGGCAAGGTATTTTTGGTTAAAAATCAGCAAATTATTGCAAAAAATATTGTCAGCCAACAATTTCAGCAAACGCTATTTTTGCGCACACAAACGCAGCGAGCGCGTGGTTGGACATTAGATATTTGGCAATGCATTGATAGACTTGATGAGCAGTTTACTTTACAACAAGTCTATCATTTTGTTGACGAGCTACAAGGCAAACATCCTAATAATAATCATATTCAAGATAAAATTCGTCAGCAATTACAAGTGCTACGCGATAAAGGTATTATTGAGTTTTTAGCGCGTGGACATTATCGAAAAATAAAATAACTTTATTAGAAAATAGGATAGCCATTGTGATTTATATCAAGCGTTTTTCAGGATAGCCCTTAGCTCGCAACCGTCCTTTGTTATCTTTATAAGCGGGTGTCGTTAATATTTTTTGCTCATCCCAAAGCGGTAAATATTCGCAAGCGACCAAACGTTCATGATAACGATGCGGCGGATACGCTATTTCCAACTCGTCATTGACAGGAAAAAAGGGCTGTTCATCAATATCTAAATAGGTATAGCGTCTATTCTTGACATAATCTTGCCAGTGCCACAGCAGCTCAACGGGTGTGCGCACAGGTTTGGTAAAAGCTTGCCGTTTTATGGTAATGGCGCACATGATATATTCATAATGCGGTAAACGATGCACGCCTTGCTTGACCACATCACGCCGTAAATGCGCATATTCAAACATACCACCGTAGGCGATATATTTTTTGCGGTCTTGCAAATACATGACCCCAAATGCCTGTTTGGTATGCGGTAATAAATAAACCACCTTATTGGGTTTAAGCTTAGCCTTACGACAAATTTCATTAAAAATTAATAATCGACGAATGGGAAGTGGCAGTCGTTCTTCTTTATAACTCAAGCGATAAATTGAGCGCATCGATATTTCTCCTTTTAAAAAAAGGATCATTGATCGATTTTCCTGCTGAAACAAGCTTGCTTAACAAAAGACGATCACTTCTTTTGAGTCGCCCCAATAATGAGGTGACATAATTTTGCCAATGGATAGGGTTAAAATTTGCGGGCGCATAGCATGAATAAAGCAGTAGCCATGAAAAGAATTTTTCACATAGAAATAACGGAAACCTTAAGCAGAGTGATTAAGGTTAATGCTAAAGACGAACAAAGCGCTTTATCAAGTATTCAAGCACTTTATCAAAATGAAGAAATTGTTTTAGGTTCAGAGGATTATCAGAGTACGGAATTTGAAGTTGTCGAATAAAATACTCATACAAAATTGATGATTTCACCCGTCAGTAACGTCAGCGAACTCACTGGCATCACACCGCGCAGTGCATTACAAAAAAATAGTTGTGATAAATAAGGCAAATCCTCGTCCATCAGCGGTCGTTCCATAATCGGTGTCGCAGACGTTGCAAACCCATCTATGATAACCGCGCGCATCACCCCACGCACGCCTGAGCAGTCAAGCGGTGGCGTAAACCATTGGCTAGTAACGGATTGGTCTGCTGTATCGTCAGTTTGTTTTTGAGAGTTGATTTGAGAATTGAGACGATAAAATACGTTGCTCATTGTGCCCTCAACCCAGTGCCCATTCATATCACGCACTAACCCTTCGCCTATTATTGGATAAGTCTGCTTAATATGCTGTAACTCACCACTAGCAAGAACATTATCCAGACGATTCAAGCTTTTTAGACCCGCTAAAGGTGGCGGCAGGCAGGCAAGTTGCGCGGTCAAACACGTAGCAGATATGGCAGGCTGTATCGGTAAGCGTTTACCATCGGGCAGTTGCCAATGTTCGGATGTGATAATGGTCATGGCAGCTGCTTTTAACCAAATCTCGCAGGCACTACCGGATGCGCAGGGCACAAAACCATAACCGCGTATGGCTTGCGGGGCGCGAGTGATGATAAGTTTAAGCATACCGTGCTGTAGCGTTTGGGCATATTTTTGCACAGTTATTAATAGTGCATTGCTATCAATATCGAGCTGTAATGCGGTAGCGTGAGAACGAATGCGCTGCTGATGATAGTCTTGCCATAATATAGCGCCACCCACCACGCCCATGGTGGTAAAAAACCCATCGCCATAGGCCAGACCTCGATTATCCAAGCTAATGCCGCTCGTATGTGGCACGGTGCTATCTGCTGTATTTTCTGCGTCATACGACTGCAGGCAATACCAGCCATCCGATTGTGTAAGCATAAGGGTTTAATCTGTTCTGTATGGCTAGTGTTTCACAATTATCGTCTAAAATTCATAATTTATTAATCATTTGATTAATTACTTGCCACTGGCTCAGCAACTGCTGGCTCTGCCCCAGACTTATTAAGCACCAGCATACAGCTGTAAAACTCACATTTCGCCAGCTCTATCTTTTGACCACCCATGGTTTTGTTTTTGATAATTTGACCGCCAAGCATATCTGCAATCAAGGCACCGCCTTCGTCACCCATCAGCTGACGCGACAGTTTATAAGCTTTTTTGGCATGGGCACGGCTCAGTTCTTTTTCTTTATCATTATCGGTTGGATTGGCAAAATACCAGCCCATTTCTAAATATTTGGTCGAGTCAATAAGGTCAAGATAAGGGGCGTCGGTCGTCATAAAACGGTATTTAGTTGCTGGATTACTGGCGTAGTCTAGGCTGTTCTCATCAGTACTCAGCACCTTTCCAAAGGTGGCTTGTATTTTATCCAAATCGTTGATGGCTAGCGACTCGACACTGTCTTTGCTCCATGTCGATAAGTCATAATTGACCGGTAGCCCTTGTCCAGCTGTGGCACCGTCCAAGTCTGCCGTTGTAGCTGCCGGTTTTGACTCTGCACTCGGCGTTTGCTCGCTACTGGTATCAGAGGCGGCGTCACCCACCGTTTTATTTGAGTTGTCACATGCACTCAAGGAGACGCCTGCAATCATAGTGATACCAATGGCAAAATTCTGTAGGGTGTTGTTCCGCATGGGTCATTTACTCACAGTTTTATAGGGGTCTCAGAATAATATTAATCAGCGAATGACTGCCTCGCTGCTAATAATGATAGGTATAAATAATTTTTTAGTGATTGCGCCACTTTATTAGTTGCTCTTATTAAGTGCTTTTATTGATTGCGAGTTAGCACGGGCAGTGGTTAAATCAATATATTTTATAGTGTACCCAACTGCCCAGCCCTTGACTAGCCTTTACGTTACGCGTAACAATCGCAGGCAGTAGAAATTTGTTAAGAACCTTGTTTGGTGCTTGTTCAATGATTGTTCGGCGCTTATCTAACGCTTGATTGCAGTCGTCCTGGCAACTTTCATGGAAATTTTTTAGCAATTTTATTAAAAGCTCTAATATTGAAAGTTCCATTTGAGCAAACGCGCTAATAGAGCGTGTTAATGTGGTTTGTTAATACAGTCACGCCTAATATTAATAACATTTGGCAGCCAGCACGGTTCATTTTTTAAATCTTATCTTTCACTTTCGATGGGCAATACCTTTATGATAACCAAACCAACCATGACCCAAACCAGACAGCACTTTATCGTTATTGGCAATCCGATTGCCCACAGTAAATCCCCTGAGATTCATGAGGTATTCGCTAACCAAACAGGCTGTGCTATCCGTTATGGGCGTCAATATTGTCCCGATGATGCTGCAAGCTTTACTGCGGTGGTTGAGGCATTTTTTCAAGGCGGCGGTGTGGGCGCAAATGTTACGGTGCCGTTTAAACAGCTGGCTTACGAGCAGTGTTTGGCGCAAGGCGGCGTGTCTGAGCATGCGCGTATTGCAGGTGCCGTTAATACGTTATTATTAAATCAGGAAATGCTAAATAATGGCGCAGCGGTCAACGAGGCGCTGTATGGTGATAATACCGATGGACAAGGCTTGGTCAATCATATCACAAGCCTAGGCTGGCAGCTTGAGGGAGCACGCGTGGCGATTATTGGTGCCGGTGGCGCAGCGCGGGGGGCGATACTGCCGCTGATTCAAGCAGGTATTGCGACACTAACGATTGCCAATCGTACCATGAGTAAAGCGGCAGACTTGGTAACGGAGCTAAGCGCAGCGAGCTCAACTATCGCGCAGCATAATATTAAAAGTTGCGCAACTGCCGAGCTATCCGGACATTTTGATATTATTATTAATGCCACCTCTATCGGGCTAAGTGGTGAGACCTTGCCTTTATCTGATAACTTAAACTGTAATCAGGCATACGATATGATGTACGGGCGCGAGTTACCATTTTTACAGCATTTCGCTACCCGTGGTGCCCAAACTTCAGACGGCTACGGGATGTTGATTGGACAGGCGGCACTCAGTTTTGAGCGTTGGACAGGACATAGCATTGATGTCACGCAGGCAACGACGATGTTAAAACAAAAATCCAGCTAACTCGCGTTTTTATTTTCATCAAAGTGGCTGAGTAACCAATGCTCAAATCGGCGCAGCGGTGTTCTCAGCGCCGTTGAATGCATTGCCAATCCACCACTTAATCCCATCAGACACCCAAGCGCGGTATCAAGCAGCCGCGCCTGAATAATCTCGCCATACATCTCAGGCACAAGCGGCAGACCACTGCCATATTCGGCAATAAATATCGTTAATGGCGTGATAAATATCACCGCAAGCCCATAATGACGGTCAATCAACGATTCAATACTTAGCACCATCACCAGCAATGCCGTTGCCACGCCCCACATCGACAATCCCCATGACAGCATCCAACTTGCCAGCCCAATCCCTATCATCGTTCCAAGCAGGCGGTGCAACTGCTTAATCCATATTGTACGCAGATGAATCCCTTGAATAATTATAAAACAGCTCACCGCTGCCCAGTAAGGATTGGACATCTCAAGGGTCATTGCCAGTAACAAAGTTATACTCACAAAAGCCGTCACAATCAGACTTTCGCTTATGGTATCTGGCTCATAAGTATAGCTTGGCGCGGGTAATACGGGGCGCGTAAGGACTAAAAACACTGAATAAAACAGCGCCATGATAACTGCAAAACTGCTGCCCAATAGTACCATACCTGTTGCTGGCAGCACTTGCGCTAAGGGTAGCGGGATAAACAGCGCAATCGCCATTGCCATCATAATAAATAACCCTGACGGTGGCGGCTGTCGATAATAACGTCCTAACAGCACCACAACAAAGGATACGACGGTAAAAACCGGCAACCTTAAAATAGGCACTTGCTGAGCAATCAGCCCAAGCGCAAAACACAGTGACATCGCAAAGCTCCACGCCAGCATCGTCACTATTCGATACGGCAGCTTGCCTACTAATGGTAAATTCAATATCACCATCGCCCCCAATGATGCCTTTATTCCGGACGGCAAATCGCCAAAATAAGCACCCACAAACACCGGCACACTAATAGCAGTCGCCGCCATAAAGGGCACATGCCATGGTCTACGGCTTTTATTGATCGTGAGCAAATGGTTAAGCTCTCCATCAATCATGCGTTTTAGGGTGACTAAATGCGGCGAGGTATTCATGAACAAAATCCTAATGGATGGTATTTAACGGAGGGTTATTTGAACTATAATCATAACTTAAGGTAATAACTATATTGAAAAGGTATGAATATTAGTTAACGACAGTAGTTTTGTAGAATTAGAAAATCTATACTAACAAGAACGCTGCAAGGCATATACAGAGTATGCAAATCTTAAGCCCTATGATTAGAGGCATTATTACAACGTTGCTCGCAACCATGTTGTCTTAATAAAAAGTTATTGTATTAAGAGAGAAATATATCATTTTTAGTACGACCATTTATTACTTTTAGCCGACTGTCTTAAGCATTTAGTTGACCTTATTAAAATAAATATACTGATATAAATTCACTTAGCGCACTCCCATGCCTATTGACGAGACCCACTTATTAAAGAGAATGATTATGTTAACTTACAAAGCTCCATTGCGTGATATCAAGTTTTTGATGAATGATGTGTTTAACTTTCAAAAGCATTATAAAGACTTAGATAATGGCGCTAATGCTGACCCCGAAACCATCGATATGATTTTGCAAGGCATGGCAGATTTTGCCCAAGATGTGCTGTTGCCTATTTACCAAACTGGCGATGCTGAAGGCTGTCATTTTGAAAATGGCGTCGTGACCACGCCAAAAGGCTATAAAGAAGCGTACGATCAGTTTGTAGAAGGCGGCTGGCACGGTATCTCCTACCCTGAGCAATACGGTGGCATGAATTTACCGATGTCAATTAACCTGATTAAAGCAGAAATTATCGGTACGGCAAACTGGCCTTGGGCAATGTATCCGGGCTTATCAACCGGCTGTATCAATACCTTGATGCAATACGGCACGGATGAGCAAAAAGAGACCTATTTACATAAATTGGTCGAAGGCGCATGGGCAGGCACCATGTGTTTGACTGAGCCGCAGTGTGGTACAGATTTGGGTCAGGTGAAAACCAAGGCCATTCCGCAAGCTGATGGTAGCTATAAGTTGTCTGGCACCAAGATTTTTATCTCAAGTGGTGAGCATGATTTAACAGAGAATATTGTGCATATTGTATTGGCACGCCTACCGGATGCACCAGAAGGCACACGCGGTATTTCCTTATTTATTGTACCAAAATTCTTGCCAAATGCTGAAGGTGAAATTGGCGAGCGTAATGGCGTAAGCTGTGGTTCTATTGAACATAAAATGGGTATTAACTCATCAGCAACCTGCGTCTTGAACTTTGATAATGCCTCAGCTTACTTGATTGGTGAGCCGAATAAAGGTCTAAAGGCGATGTTTACCTTTATGAATACCGCGCGTATCGGTACTGGTATCGAAGGTCTGGCGCATACTGAATTATCTTTCCAAAATGCCCTGCCTTATGCCAAAGACCGCCGTTCAATGCGTGCTTTGTCTGGCGTTAAAGACCCTGAGAAAGTAGCTGATGCTATTATTCATCATGCTGACGTACGGCGCATGCTGCTGATTCAAAAAGCCTTTGCCGAAGGTGGTCGCTCGATGATTTATCATGCCGCGCGTTATGCTGATAAAATGACTCAAGGTATCGTTAATGGCGATGAGGCTGAGTTTGAAAAATGGGATGATAAGCTTGGTTTCTACACGCCTATTCTCAAAGGTTTCTTAACCGAACTTGGTATTGAGGCGGCAAAACATGGTCAGCAAATTTACGGCGGACACGGTTATATTAAAGAATGGGGCATGGAGCTGATTGCTCGTGATGCACGTATTGCCACCATGTACGAAGGAACGACCGGCATTCAGGCACTAGATTTACTTGGTCGTAAAGTAATTTTACAGTCAAGAGGTAAAATCATCCGCGATTATACCTCGAGTATCATGAAATGGTGTGGCGAGTATGCCCTTGATAAAGACATGCGTAAATTCGTATGGGCATTGACCAAAATTTGTGCTGAATGGAATACTTTAACCGTGCGCTTGATGCTCATGGCACGTAAAGACCGCGAAATCATCTCCGCCGCTTCTGACGACTTCCTAATGTATTCAGGCTACGCGATGATGGGCTATCACTGGGCGCGCATGGCGGCAGTGGCTTATGATAAGCTAGAAAATGGCGGCACAGAATCACCAGAATTCTATAAAGCAAAAATTCAAACCGCTGAATTTTACTTTGATAAAGTACTGCCACGTACCTCAGGTCACGCTGAAGGTATGGTTGCGCCAAGCGAGAGTATGACCAGTATGGATATTGATAGCTTTGCCTTTTTAGATTAAAAAGGGCTGAATGCTCATAAAATCTTAAAAAAAGCGCTCAATTAAATTGGGCGCTTTTTTTAATTCTTGATACTTATTAATTGATACTTATTAATTGATACTTATTACTTGATAATTGATTTAGCTGATAATACGTGCGCTACTGAACCAATAAGGAATTTTACCTACACTTAGCATTATCACAATTTTAAATTATGGGAAGTTATCATGTCGCCATTATCTATTACTTCTTTGCTTCCTACTATTGCCACTATTACCATTATTAGCCTAACCACTATAACTGGCGCACAAGCGGCTACTAATAACTCGCCTGTATTAACTGCTCAATCAGCGGTTCAGTCAGCAACAGACATGCCTATTCGTTTTGCTAAAGGTCAAATTAGTACCAAAATTACGGGTAAATTAAGCCCAAAACAAAACGAGCATTGGTATCAATTTAGCGCCGCAAAAGGTCAATACGCCATCATTAATATTACGCCACTAACCGGCACCACTGAGACCGCAAATGTTGGCGTCTTATATATGCCGGATGGCACTCAAGACGGTACTAAAGGCGGCATTATTTATCAAGGCTGCCTGCCAGCATCGGGCAAATATCGACTATGTATGGTACGTAACTTAATGGCAACTGACGGTAAAACAGCAGGCTATACGACCGAGATAATCATTTTGCCTAAATACGCCAGTCAGTCTCTGTGTGAATAAAATACCGATAAAGCGACGATAAGGTGTCGATACAAAAAATGTTACTATTTATATCAATTAACTACCGAGTATTTTCTTCTGATATATAGAGCTAAGCTCTTCTACTTCGACACAGATTTGCAATTGAGCGCGTCCTGATTGCGCGTCTGCTAATTTGTCTTCTATCGTTTTCATCAATAATTGCGCAAGACTATCGTGAATAGTAGCGTCACGCCCTGGCATCAATTTTAAATGCGCATAAATAAAGCCATGCATTTGCTCATCATCCTCAACACCTACCAAAAAAGTATTTACTGGCAATATACGCGCCTTAATATCAGTAGCTTGTTTAAAATATCCCGTATCCCAAAGCGCTTTATTTAACGTTTTGAGCAGTGATTCGGCATGAGGAATAGAAACGTTAGGCGTTGCTTGAATGGTTAAATGTGGCATAAAATTTATCCTTAGAATGGAAGCTATGAGAGTTATTAAGAGTACATGATTATCGATTTAATTATTTATTCTCACTATGAGTTACTATAAATCGCTATAAGTTGCTGTGAATCGATAGTTTTCAACTATCTGCAATATCTGCAAAATTAGCATTCAGAGTGGTCGCCAATTGCATTGGTGGTAGCTCAATCTCAAGCCCACGACGACCCGCGCTCACATAGATAGTCGCGCTATGCGCTGCCGAACTATCAATGACAGTCGATAAGCGCTTTTTTTGCCCTAATGGACTAACGCCACCTAGCACATAACCGGTGCTACGCTCGACTTGTTTGGGGTCTGCCATCTGTACCTTTTTGCAGCCCAGCGCCTTTGCCATTTTTTTTAAATTTAATGTGGTTGTTACGGGAACAATAGCAACCGCTAGCACGCCTGCCTCCGTTGCTACCACCAAGGTTTTAAATACTTGCTCACCTGCCACCGCTAATTTCTCAGCTGCTTCCAACCCATACGAAGCCGCACCTTCGTCATGCGTATACTCATGAAGCTGATAGGTAAGTTTACGTTGTTTGGCAAGATTAATAGCAGGCGTCATAATGTCTCACAATGAAGAAAAAGAGATGGATAATAACTCACAACGATGGTAATAAAATTTAGGCACAAGTAATTTTATTATTTTACGCAAAAAATTTGCGCAGTGAAACGTTTGGCTACGTAAGTGACTATAATATTCCGCTCAGATACGGAGGCGATATATCGCTTTATGCACTTTTATGGCATCATAAGGATATTATATTTCACAAAATTTGACTTCTTATTATGATACCGACGTTTCTAAAAAAGCGGATGTCTAAAGCCTCGACGCTATCTTCTGATACCGCTCTCAATAATAATACGCAAGCCGCTGATAGCCAAAAAATTGCACCGGCAACCTATACCAAAGCGCCAATCAATCAGCTGTATCGTAAGCTATCAGGGCAAGTCCTTGATGTGGCGGTTAAGCCAAAATTATTGGGCGAGCTGCCAGAGATTGCGACGGACGATGACACACTGACTTTTTATGTGCTGCAAGATTACTCACGTTCTAACAGTATCTTGATTGATTTGCAAACGCAAGAGTGTCAGTTGCCACCTGCATTGGTCGGGGTAACTGACCCTACTTATCAACTCGATGAAAATGCCGCGATAATATTTTTGCATCATCCAAAGGCAAAGGACAATCAGCTGTCACCGCGCTTATCACGCCTGGTTGCCGCCACGTTACAATATCCAGCGCTTAAGATTCGTCTCGTGCCCGTCTCGATTCTGTGGGGACGCGCCCCTGAAAAGGAAGATTCCTTATTCCGTCTGTTGATGACTGACGGCTGGGAAGACCCGACCATCACCAAGCAGTTATTTAATATTGGGGTGATGGGACGTGATACCTTTGTCCAGTTCCATGCACCGCAAGATTTGCGTCATCTGATTTATGAGAGTTTAGATTCAGATAACTCAGAAGTGCAAAACGATGTGCAAATTACAGCGCAAACCACAGATATTATTAATAGTTCTTTAGACAGCGTTAATATTAATACTAATGTTGCTAAAGAAGTTTTAGGTCATACGTTAGTGCCGTCCGCTGATGCCAATCGTGAATTGGTTCGCACATTGCAACATCAGTTAAATGTATATCTAGATAAGCAGCGTGCCAGTATGCTCGGTCCTGACTTGTCGGACAGACGCAATTTGGTCGACAAGCTAATTTACTCGCCAGCCATCAAACACGCGATAGAAAAAGAAGCCACGGCAACCGATAAGACTGTACGTGAGGCACGCAGTATTGCTAAAGGCTATGCTAATGAAATGGTCAATGATTACTCCTACCCTATTATCCGTATCTTTGATCGCTTTTTAACGTGGTTATGGACGCAGCTGTATGATGGCGTTGATGTCCATCATTTTGAACGCGTGCGTGAGCTGGCTATGGATCATGAGATTATTTATGTCCCGTGTCATCGTAGCCATGTCGATTATTTATTATTATCCTACGTGATTTATAAACGTGGTTTAAGCATCCCTTATATTGCCGCTGGTGATAACTTAGATGTGCCGGTATTGGGACCCTTTTTACGCGGTGCGGTAGCATTCTTTATTCGTCGTAGTTTCCGTGGTAATGCCCTTTATACTGCCGTTTTACGTGAATATTTGCATACCCTTATCACTCGAAAAACACCGATTGAATACTTTATTGAAGGGGGACGCTCGCGCTCAGGGCGCTTGCTACCACCGAAAATGGGCATGCTAGCAATGACCGTGCACAGCCAATTGCGCCAAACCGTTAAACCAGTGGTATTTATCCCCACCTATATCGGTTACGAGCGCATCATGGAGGGCGGCACCTATATCGGTGAGCTCAAAGGGAAACCTAAAGAGTCAGAGTCACTGATGGGGCTGCTCAAAGTCAGTCGTAAGATTGAGCGGATTTTTGGTAATGTGCATTTAAGCTTTGGTACACCGCTGCATTTAACCGACTTTATGACCAAGTTCGATGTGCCCGCAGACAGCTTACCGGATGACCGCACCGATACCCCACTTGATGCCAAAGCCAGCGCCATGGTCGATAATATCGGCATCAAAATTATGCAAAATATCAATAAGGCTGCGGTGGTCAATCCAGTATCGCTGTTATCTTTGGTATTATTATCTGCACCAAAAGCGGCGCTTGATGAGGCTATTTGCCGCGAGCAAATCGCCCTGTATCAGAATATTGCCCGCCAAATCCCTTATGCAGACGATACGGTGATTACCGATATGAGTCCGCAGGATATTATTAATTATGGTATTAAGCTCAAGCTGATTGAGCGCACGCCGCACATTTTAGGCGATATTATCCAAGTTGCTGGCAAGCAAGCAGCGCTGCTTAGTTATTTCCGTAATAATATTTTGCATGTATTTATTTTACTGTCTTTCTTAGCGGCACTTGTGGCACGCAACGGGCGTATCGAACGCAGTCGCTTGGATGGCATCGTCTCACAAATGTATCCGTTTTTACAAAGTGAGCTTTTTTTACACTATCCTTCTCACAACTTGACCGAAACGCTTGAGCAAAAAATAACCAATATGCAGGCGCATGGGCTGATTGTTGATCTCGGCGATGGCATATTGAGTGTTCCTGATGCCAATAGTCGCTGTTATCAGCAGCTTGAAGTATTGGCAACGCCAGTTGGACAAAGCCTTGAGCGTTATTTTATGACTTTAGCGCTCCTTGCCCAGCAAGGCTCCGGCAATTTAACGGCTGGTGAAGTGGTTGACTTGTGCCATTTGCTCGGTCAACGTTTATCGGTATTGTACGCCGATGATATTCCAGATTTCTTTGATCGGGCGCTGTTCTTAAGCTTTGTTAATGCGCTGATACGCTTGGATTATATCCAAACCGATGCAGAAACAGGTATGTTAACCTTTGATAAACGTATTGACGATATCGCCCACCATGCCAAGTACGTGCTCAGCCCGGATATGATGCAAATATTGCAACAAGTTGCAAGCTTGGATGAGGAAGCGATTGCACACGCCATGACTGAAATTAAAAATAAGAAACAGCGTAAATTTGGGCGTAAACGTTAATTAAAATAGTTATTAATTAGTATGAGTCTGCTTAATAAGACAGTAAACCCTAGCACCATAAAAAAGACCGCTAATCAATTAGCGGTCTTTTTTTATATTTTTATAGATGACTGACACTATAAGACTGAATTACTCAATCTTATAGTGCTCCAATTAGGTGGTAATTTTTTTATACTTCATACGCTTAGGATTGGCATCATCGCCCATCGTCTTTTTACGATAGGTTTCAAACTCAGAATAGTTACCATCAAACCATACCGGACCTTCATCTTCAAATGCCAAGATATGGGTAGCAATACGGTCAAGGAACCAGCGATCATGCGACACGACCATAACGGTACCTGGGAAGACTTGAATCGCATCTTCTAGCGCGCGCAAAGTCTCAATATCCAAATCGTTCGAGGGTTCATCAAGGAGCAATACGTTCGCGCCTTGCTTCAGCGTTTTGGCTAATTGTAAGCGGTTACGCTCACCACCAGACAATTGACCGACGTGCTTTTGTTGGTCTGAGCCTTTGAAGTTAAAGCGACCGATATACGCACGGCTTGGGGTGGTATAGTCGCCAACGGTAATGATATCAAGACCGTCAGAAATCTCTTCCCAAACCGTTTTACTGTCATCCAAGTTATCACGAACCTGACCAACATAGGCAACACTGACGCTTTCACCCAATTCAACGGTACCGGTATCTGGCGTATCACGTTCGGTAATCATGTTAAATAGTGTGGTTTTACCCGCACCATTGGGACCAATAATACCGACGATAGCACCCGCTGGGACATTAAAGCTCAGGTTTTCATACAATAAACGGTCGCCAAAGGACTTGGAGATATCATTGATTTCAATGACTTTATTGCCCAAACGCGGACCAGGCGGAATATAAATCTCAGAGGTCTCATTACGTTTTTGGAATTCTTGTGAGTTCAATTCTTCAAAACGCTGGACACGAGATTTAGACTTGGCTTGTTGGCCTTTTTTGTTGGTACGAATCCAATCCAGTTCTTTTTTCAGCGCTTTAGCAAATGACTCTTCTTGCTTATTCTGCTGCTCTAGACGAGTGTTCTTTTGCTCGAGCCACTCAGTATAGTTGCCCTCATACGGGTAGCCATGACCACGGTCAAGCTCCAAAATCCACTGGGCAACATTATCTAAGAAATAACGGTCATGGGTAATGGCAACGATTGTACCGCTATAATTCTGCAAGAACTGCTCTAACCATGCTACGGACTCAGCGTCCAAATGGTTGGTCGGTTCGTCAAGTAATAGCATGTCAGGGCGCGACAATAGCAAACGGCATAATGCTACTCGGCGTTTTTCACCACCGGATAATTTGCTAACATCAGCATCCCATGGTGGCAGACGTAAAGCATCAGCGGCTTTTTCTAGCTGATTGTTTAAGTTATGTGCATCCCAAGTTTGGATGATGTCTTCCATCTTACCTTGCTCTTCAGCAAGCTTATCGAAGTCCGCATCAGGCTCAGCGTATTCGGCATAAATAGCATCCAAACGAGCCAGCGCATCTAAGGCTTCACGCATACCATCTTCAACGTTGCCGCGCACGTCTTTGCTGTCATCAAGCTGCGGTTCCTGTGGTAAGTAACCCACTTTAGTACCAGTTTGCGCACGCGCCTCACCACTAAATTCAGTGTCTACGCCTGCCATAATGCGCAGCAAAGTAGATTTACCTGAACCATTGATACCCAAGACACCGATTTTTGCGCCAGGGAAAAAGGATAAATTAATATTTTTTAGAATCTCACGCTTAGGCGGAACAAGTTTTGACACGTTGTTCATCGTGTAGATATATTGAGCCATTAACACTCCGATAGACTGCATAAAAAAGGTCGAGACAGGACTGAGCGTGACTGCTAAGCCGCTAAACCTTAAAATCAGGGTTACAAATTGTCTGTCATTATCGCATTGTCGGGCAACCCCTGCAAGCTGACAGCGCGCTTTCCCGCTCGTTTTGCGCCTTTTGTATATAAACTGTCGTATAGGCATTTTTGCAGAATCACTTTTGCAGAGGAGTTGAGTGCTCGTATAAACATGGCACGCAAATAAGGCGGCGTTAACATTTTGGCTATCTACTCTTACCATCCGTCACTAGTAGCATTCGAGATAAATTGGCATACTGATTCACAGGCTTAGGCAGCCATCTGTTTATATAATTATTCCCTGTTTAAATAACCGTTTATCTTGAATAATTAGTAATTTAAACAGTCATGATAACTACTCAACTACAATAAAAATGATGATAAAAAAGGAGTTCTCTTATGAGTACCGAATCTGAACAATCAGAACCAACCATTACCCATCGTCCGGAAGCACAACGTTTTGATACTACTATTGATGGTCAGACTGGATATATCAGCTATCAAGAGCGCGATAACACCTTAATTTATGACCATACGATTGTGCCGCAATCACTGGGCGGACGCGGCGTTGGCTCAGCTTTGGTCAAGCACGCGCTAGATTTTGCACATGAGCACAATAAAAAAGTGATTCCGCAATGCTCTTTTGTCTCAGCATATATTAAGAAGCATCCTGAGTATCAAGATTTGCTATAATATCTACGCTACAAAGATTGCTAGTGTAGAGAAAAATACACTATATTTATCGCAGAATTTTTGAACTATTTTTACCACAACTGACTTATATTACCCGCCTATCCGTTTCACAGACTTGCTTATATGTTTATCAACAAATATATGGCAATATGTGCAACCTAGGTGGGTTTTTTGACCTATAGCGTAACTATAATTGATGCCATTTAGCGCTGTTATGGTTATTTTCCACAGAATTTTTAGGCAATTTTCATACAGTCATTACACAATAATAAAGGATATTGCTATGAGTAGTTTATCTCATCAACAAGTAGATTTGCAGTTAGAGGAATTGGCAGGCTGGGCGCGCGACGGTGATAGCATTGTTAAGACCTATCATTTTAGTGACTTTATTGAGGCAATTAGCTTTATGAATCAAGCCGCCTTTTATGCCGAAGCACTTGATCATCATCCTGAGTGGCGAAATATGTATAATGTCGTAGAAGTACGCTTAACCACTGGCGATACGGGCGGCATCACTAGCCATGATATTCGCCTAGCAAAACGGATGGAACATATCATTCAGCCTAAACGTTTATAGTCATTAATATTTTGAGCTATTACGAATGACTCTGTAACAATACAAATAGAGAATTGTTAAACCAAAAAATGTCCTCAATTGAGGACATTTTTTATACTGCTAAATTTTTGATTACGTTGACACTGCCACTCATGTAATTAAAAGTATTAGTATCAAATGCTACTTACATTTTGCGACCAACAAATGCCACAATAAATAAGATAACCGCAACCACTAAGAAGATATAAGCTAAGTTAGATGATAAGCCTGCGACTCCACCAAAACCTAGTAAACTTGCGATAAGCGCGATGACAGCAAAGATAATAGCCCAACGGAACATAGTGATTCTCCTCAGATCAATAATGTTAATACTTATTATGATTTACAATTTATTATTTAGAAAATTTTAATTCTTTTTATGAACAGTTCTTATTAACGCTTCTTATTGACAGTACAGTGGTTAGTGCACTGCGTCTTGCTTGTAGGATTAGAATAGCAAGCTTTAATTCTAACGTTCGTTCATTTTGGTAATAATCGCGCTACGTTGTGTAACCTATGTAGTGTTCTTACGTTGTTTGTGGCAAATTTGGTACGCTCAGTTACTTTAGCTTCGGTGAAAAATGGTCTATGCTTTTTTAATCTCTTTATTTTTCTAATCTCTCCATTTCTCATTAATAGTCTAAGTAACACTAATAATCTAAATAATTAGTATAAGTCCTTATTAATCGTGCTCTATTGACAGTAAAGGAAGCCATTATGTCTCACTCTTCAGATGCTACACATTCTTCAGAAAATAATAACTTTTTAGATAATAAGCTAGAACGCCTCTATACCCTTATTTTATATGGGGCTACCAGTTTTGTTGGGCAGATTACTGCGCGTTATTTGGCAGACTTTTTATCTGGGCAAGAACACCAAGATATTAAATGGGCAATTGCTGGTCGGAACTTAGACAAATTAGAGAAGCTGCAAGCTCAGATTATTGAAGAAAATGATGTAAAAATCGATATCATTATTGCCGACAGTGACGACGCTGTTAGTCTCGATAAGATGACTGCGCAGACTAAAGTCATGATTTCAACCGTAGGTCCCTATCTTAAATATGGCGAACCACTGATTAAATCCTGTGTGGAAAACGGTACTGATTATGTTGATCTGACCGGTGAGGCAATTTTTATTAAAGATATGCTGGATAAATATCAGCATCAGGCGCAGCAGAGTGGCGCACGTATTGTCAATTCATGTGGTTTTGACTCAATCCCATCGGATTTGGGTGTTTATTTTACCCAACAGCAGAGTGAAGCGAATTTTAATACTCCTTGTGACACGATTCACATGCGCGTTAAAGCTGCTAAAGGCGGTTTATCCGGTGGTACGCTTGCCTCGATGGCGACTATTTTTGAAGAAGTTGGACAGAATAAAGCACGACGACAGCAACTTTCCAACCCTTACCTATTGAATAACGATAATAATGCGCCAAATGTGCGCCAAGATAATATCAATAAGCCGCAGTATGATACTAAGCACGGGCGTTGGTTGGCACCCTTTATCATGGCAACTATCAATACTCGTATCGTCCATCGTAGCAATCAATTATTGAGCTATGAATACGGTCGTGAGTTTAAGTACGATGAGGCTATGTGGATGCAAGATGGCGTTAAAGGTCAACTAATCAGTTATGGCATGAGCGCAGGCATACTGGGGTTTGTCACTGCGATGACGTTTAAGCGCAGCCGCGAATTTCTCTCCAATCATGTATTAACCAAATCTGGCGATGGACCTTCTAAGTCTGAACAAGATAATGGCTATTTTGATTTGCGTTTCTTTGGTAAAACAACGAACAATGAGACTATTGCAACTAAAGTAACGGGGAATAAAGACCCTGGCTATGGCAGTACGTCACAAATGCTGGCACAAGCAGCGCTTTGCTTAGCAGAAGATATTTCTAAGAATGATATCAAAGGCGGATTTTGGACGCCAGCATCTGCGATGGGAGACAAGTTAATAGAGCGCTTAAAAAATCATGCTGGGATTACTTTTGAGGTGATTGAAAGTCAACACGCTAGCTAACGGCTAAATCAGTTATGTAACGTGATATCTACTAATACGTCCTAAAACATATTATTCTTAAGCACTCATTAAATAAAAAATCAGTTCTTGATACAGTATTAGCCGTATTCTTGATAACAAGATGCGGTTTTTTATTGTCTGAATTTCATTACTAATTATCTAAATGTTAAGAAAGTATAAGAAAATTCCATTTTAAGTCAATCACATTGCTAAATATGTCTTTACCGGTATTCTTAGGTAAGTATTCTTTTTATATTGTTACATTGATTATTGGGTAGTTGATACGATGATTTCTAATATCATAACTATGAAATCTATTCTTATTTTGCTTCCTGTTTCTTATAGCTTTCTGTTTTTTATAAACGATAAGTAAAAATGTCTGATAAACATGCATATTAAAACGTATATCGCTATCAAAGGCAGTAGCAAATTTTTTAAATAGTAAGGATTAATTGTAAGACAATGATAACAACATGATTACAGCACTTTCGCAATCTCACACAAAAGCATCAAGCTGTTAGAATATTAATTTATGTGCTACTGAAATTCTAAGGTTTTAATTGCTACTCTGAGCTTCCAAATTTCTAACTAACATCTGTAATCGACTCAAAGTTTTATAAGTTCCTTTTGTCGTACCAATCATGACAATCACAATAGTGGTTATCGTGAATAGTGGTTATCGTGATTTTATTTTAACTATATGTATTGTGTTAGCTATACTAAATACATATTTTTGAAATTATAAACAAATTTGAACTTCATAAAATAATGATGAAAGTTAGTATAATTTAGTCCTAAATAGATTCTGTAAATCAAGGAATGCATTGCATGAAAAATCGTATATTACCTTTGTCATTAGTTATTGGCGCGGCACTTACTCTTCCAAGTTTAGCCATGGCAGCACCTGCTAAACCTAAGCCTGTAACTGCGAAAACTGTGGCGGCAAAAGCTGTGGCTGCTGATAATACCATTCAAACTGACATTGACAATACCGATGGCAAACTTGCATCAATCAAATCGAGTGCGGTAGAAATTAGTGAAACGAAAACTTTTTCTCGTTCACGCGTTAATAACAATCTTGGTCAGCAACCAATGACTACTGAGATAAAAGCGCCAAACGGTCAAGAGCCAATGACTACTGAAATAAAAGCGCCAGCTGAAGCCTTACAAGACCAAGAGTTACAAACAACTGAAATAATATCTGAAGATCCTGTTCTAGATGCACCAGAAGATTCAGAAGAAGACCTATAAGTAAGTACTTAAACAACCGTACTAAGGCGATGAGTGTTTTAAATACGATTATTAAGAATAGTTATTAAAAATAAAACCAGCATATTTGAT
The DNA here is from genome assembly GCF_040309565.1 of Psychrobacter sp. 16-MNA-CIBAN-0192. Classification (NCBI taxonomy): domain Bacteria; kingdom Pseudomonadati; phylum Pseudomonadota; class Gammaproteobacteria; order Moraxellales; family Moraxellaceae; genus Psychrobacter; species Psychrobacter sp. 16-MNA-CIBAN-0192. Next base: position 91,560 of record NZ_JBEOOX010000001.1, on the reverse strand, counting down.
TTAACAAAAAAGGCAGCCTAACGGCTGCCTTTTTATGACTATTTATAACACAAATTTTATAACACAAAGTCTTATTTCTTAGCTTTAGTCACGCCTGCTTCTTGCAATAGCGCACCAAGCGTCCCCATTTTACTAGGCTCTGGCTTGTTAGACTGCGGTGCTTTACTGCGATTGGTATTCGCGCTTGCATTGCCTTTATCATCTCTATCTTGACGCTGCGGACGCGGTGCAGAACGGCGCTTCTCGTTATCTGCATTGCCTGTATTAGGACGATTGCTGCGTGGACGGCTTACTTTGTCATCCTTATTGCTCGTATTGTCTGTTGCCGGTTTCGCAGCAGTACGTGCTGGTTTTTCAGATTCCGGCTTCATGCTAAAGCCAATACGTCCACGCGCCTCATCAATACTAATGACCCGAACAGAGATAATATCACCTGGTTTCACGCGATTCATCGGATCAGCGACAAAGTCATTTGCCATTTGTGAGATATGTACCAAACCGTCTTGATGAACGCCAACATCAACGAAGCAACCAAAGGCAGTCACGTTAGTCACCACACCTTCTAAAGTCATGCCCTCAGACAAATCTTTAATGCTATTGACATCATCACGGAAGGTAGCTGTTTTAAACTCAGGACGTGGATCACGTGCAGGTTTAGCAAGTTCTTCGATGATGGCTTTTACGCTCACATTGTCATCATTAGCTGCTAATGCAGTGGTATCGATAGTATTTAGCACGCCATCATTACCCAATACTTCGCTTAATGCTTTGCCCGTTTGAGCAATTAAGCTATCGACCAAGGCATAGCTTTCTGGATGCACACCAGTTGCGTCAAGAGGATTGCTACCATCATGGATGCGTAAAAATCCTGCGGCTTGCTCAAAGGTTTTAGCGCCCAAGCGTGGCACGTCTTTCAATGCTTCACGGCTAGCAAAAGCACCATGCTCTTTACGATAACTGACGATTTGCTGAGCGACATTGCGATTCAAGCCAGCAATGTGAGCTAGGATAGCAGGGCTGGCAGTATTCACATCAACACCAACCGCATTTACACTATCTTGAGTGACTTTATCAAGGCTATCAGCAAGCTGGGTTTGATTCACATCATGTTGATATTGACCGACACCAATGGCTTTTGGATCAACTTTTACCAATTCAGATAATGGGTCTTGCAAACGACGGGCGATAGAAACCGCGCCACGTACCGACACATCCATATCACCAAGCTCATCGCTGGCAAGCTCGCTGGCTGAATAAACAGACGCACCAGATTCATTAACGATAACGGCTTTGGCTTTTAGAGCTTCATTTGCTGCCAAGATTTCTTTAATCATCGCGTCCGTTTCGCGACTTGCCGTACCATTACCAATGGCGACCAAATCAACATTATAAGTGCTGAGTAAGCTGTCGATAACGGCTTTGGCTTCCGTCATTTTGTTATCTGGGGCAAATGGATAAACGGTTGCGACAACTGGCTTGTCAGCACTATCAAGCATGACATGACCTTGCGCATCGACAATCGCCATCTTAACGCCATGACGAATACCGGGGTCAACACCCAAAATTACTTTGCGACCTGCAGGTGCTGACATCAGCAAATGCTGTAAATTATTGGCGAACACATCAATCGCATCAGACTCAGCGGTCAGACGTTTTTCAGTCAATAGACGATGTTCAATATGCGGACGCCATTTGTCTTTCCAAAGACTGGTTGCAGCTTCCGTTAAAAATTCACGACGCGCATCCGGGGCTTTGGCATCAATATCAAAATGTTTGGCAATTTTTGCAATAAAGGGGGCATCTTCGCCTTCAATTTTAAGACCCAAGACGTTTTCTTGGCGACCGCGTAACATGGCTAACAGACGATGATTCGGCAAACGCGCAAGGCTTTCGCTGTGTTCAAAGTAATCTTTGAACTTCTCGCCCACTTCGCGTTTTTCATCGCTGGCAACGGTTGATACAATAGTTGCCGTTTTAGCAAAACCGCTACGTAAGTTGTCCAATAAACCAAGCGCTTGCGTCCAGTCGTCAACAATAATGGCTTGTACGCCCGCCAGTTGCTTGTCGATATCGCTGAAATCAACCTCAATCTCATTACCGTTATCATCAGTAATGGTCGCTGGTGCTTGATAACCTGCCAGCGCTTCGATTGGGGTAATATCTTGCGTTAATACAGCTTGAGCGGCGTTATCTAAGCCTGCGGCGCGTGCTTTTGCAGCTGGTGAGCGGCGGCGCGGACGATACGGCAAGTAAATGTCTTCAAGCTCAAGCTTAGAGGTCGCCTTGTCGATACGGCTTTGTAGCTCATCGGTCATATTACCTTGAGTGCTCAGCAGCTCAGTAATTTTAAGGCGGCGCGTTGCCATATCGCGTTCATAATTAAGCGATTTTTCCAGCGCGCGCAATTGAGCATCGTCGAGATTTTGTGTTTTCTCTTTACGATAACGGGCAATAAAGGGCACGGTTGCGCCGTCATCGTAGAGGGTGACAAATGCGTTAACTTGAGCAGACGTAATGCCAAGCGCGCGAGCAAGTTTGTCTGAGATATTCGCGTGTGTCGTTGCGTCCAAGCCCTGTGCTTTTGTTGGGGCTTGAGAAGACGTTTGGGTATCAGTGCTACTCATATACGTATCTATCGTTGAGAAATGGTGTTTGGCATTATAGCAAAAGCTGCATGAATAGAAATCCTTTTTATCTCTTACGTGATTATCTCTATTTTTAGGCTATCAATCCTATCAGTTCACGCTCTTAACTTACTAAGCTAATTGCACACAGCGCTTTGGTAAACAAACACCTACAGCATTTATACCTGCAAGTGATGCAATTATTGTTACAATCTTATACACTAAAGCGGTGGCGCTAAAAACATGACAATCAAAAAAGCCGTTGCACAAAAGTTGTGATAAAAACATAAAAATCATTGACCGTTACTTTTACTCTGTTAAGAATACGGATTGACGATATTACTATTCATGATAATACTGTTCATTAAAGGATATCTGCATGACTGATAATAAAAGCTCAGACACCATGACTCAGCGTATTTTAGTGGTCGATGATGACGCACGTCTGCGTTCATTGCTCCAACGCTTCCTAGAAGATGATGGCTTTGTCGTTCGTACCGCACATGATGGCGCGCAGATGGACAAGCTCATGCAGCGCGAATTGTTCTCTTTGGTCGTGCTTGATTTGATGCTACCGGGTGAAGATGGCATCAGTATCTGTAAGCGCTTGCGTGAAGACAATGGCGACATTCCCATCATTATGCTGACAGCGAAAGGTGGCGATGCCGACCGTATTGCCGGTTTGGAGGCAGGCGCGGATGATTACTTGCCAAAACCGTTTAATCCAAAAGAGTTGCTTGCACGTATTAAAGCAGTACTGCGTCGCCAAAATCGCGAGTTACCTGGCGCACCAAGTTATCAGTTAGAAGTGGTTGAATTTGGACCATGGACGCTGGATTTATCAACGCGGACGTTAAAACGTGATGGCAGTGTGGTCACGTTGACGACGGGTGAATTTTCGGTATTAAAAGCGCTGGTACAACATCCACGCGAACCATTAACCCGTGATAAGTTGATGAACTTAGCACGTGGTCGCGAATGGGGTGCGATGGAGCGCTCAATTGACGTACAAGTCTCACGCTTGCGCCGCTTGGTTGAAGACAATCCATCACAAGCGCGCTATATCCAAACCGTATGGGGCGTGGGTTATGTGTTCGTTCCTGATGCCGATGCGGACGCTACGGTAGCAAGCGTCACTCCTGAATAATTAGGTTAAAAGGGTTGTGTTGCAAGGCTTGACGCACGCTCAAGCACTGCAACACAACCCTTATTCATTAAGCACTTATCTCTTATGACCATATCCTCAATGATTCAAAACGTACCCTGCACGCTTGTGACAGGGTTTTTAGGTGCGGGTAAAACCACTTTAATTAATCAGTTGCTTAGTACCAAGACTATAGGCGCACGCTGGGCGTTACTGATTAATGAGTTTGGGCGCATTGGTATCGATGGCGCATTGCTGACCCAGGATAATAGCGACCAGCAAGATATTGCCATTAGCGAAGTCAGTGGCGGCTGTATCTGTTGTACCAGTCAATTGCCGCTACAAATTGCCCTTAGCCGATTACTGAGTGAGCATCGCCCACAGCGGCTAATCATTGAGCCAACAGGGCTTGCGCATCCGCGCGAGCTGTTACGCCAGCTGAGCGAACCACATTGGCAAACCGCGCTTAATATGCAAGCAGTAATAGCGGTACTAAGCGCCGTACAGTGGCAAAATCCGAAATATCGTGACCATGAGGGTTTTCAGGCGCATATCTGTGCAGCAGATGTTATAGTCATTAATCGTTATAAGCAGTTAAGTGCCACTTGCCAGCAAGAAATGCAAGCATGGATAACCGAATTAAACCCGCAAGCACAATTAATTTGGGCACAACTTCCTGAAGCATCTGAGACAGCGTTATTGAAATCAATAACCGATAAGCTCACCCGACAACTCAATACTTCCAGCCAAATATTAAGTCAGCAAACGGGCAGTCTTAGCCACTCTCGTATCCGTCTACAGCCGCCAATGCAGTTGCTAACACCTAAAACTAGCGCAATAAGCACTGATATTGTTCAGGATGAGACGCTACCGTATCGCTACCATGATAGTCAGCAAGGTATATTTCAACAGAACATGACGGTAGGTGGCTGGCGCCTACCGGCAGAGTGGGTATTTGATGCTGATGCCCTTCAGCAGTGGCTGTTAGCATTACCAGAGTGGCAACGGATAAAAGGCGTTGTAAATACTTCTGATGGCTGGTTGCAGCTTAACTTTACGCCTGACAGCTTGTCGACAGCAACGACCAGCGCCCAAGTCGATAGCCGCTTAGAAATTATATTGTTAAGTAAAAAAGGCAGCGATACCAGTGTAGAAAAAACCACAAATGATAAAAACCAACCTCAAGAAAGCCAAGAAAATCGGGCAATATGGGATGACGAATTGATGGCGCTCATTCTTTAACTTTAAAACTTGTTCCCTAGAAAGTCATAAAAAAAATTATAAATTTATTCGAAAAAAAGGCTAACATTATCATCTAATGTTAGCCTTTTTTATTGAGCATCTTTTAATTTAGCAATAAACACTGGTTGCTTATAAATACTAGCGCAACTGACTGTCCTTACTGCCACGGCGATTAAATAGCTCGGCAGCTTTTGCTTCTTGCTCAAGCTCTATCTGACAGCGTACACAATGCTGGACACCGGGTAACGCTAAGCGTCGCGCTTCGGCAATCGGCTCACCGCACTCATCGCAAAATTCTGCACTATCGCCACTCGGTATCGCTCGCCGTGCACGCTCTAGCGCATCATTAACCGTGGCATCCATTTGCTCGTGCTCAGCCCCATCTCTTGACCACCCACCTGCCATAATTTATCCTTTTTCTTTTATTAACTACTTATTATTAATCGTATAAAGTACTTTAAGAACAAATAGATGGGGCTAAATAATAGTTATTTCAATAGGCAAGCGCTTAACTTGATATTAATAATTATATCATTCTACTCAACGTTGCCAGCCTTCAGTTTTCATGATTTTTTGCGCTTTTTCTGTGATTAGAAAGTCGAGAAAACCTTGGGTTTGAGGATCTGCCTTTGGTGATATAACAACGTTCAGATCGCGCCAGATTACTCGGTCAGCATCTATATAGACCATATCCATATCTTTAGCATTGTTAATAGGCCATTCTGGCCACGTTAACCAAGCATCTGCCTTCTTTTCCTTAAATGCTTTGAAGCTAGCTCCAGAACCTAGCGAATACGATACGATATTTTTTCGAAAACGAGCAACATCGCTTAAGCGGCCTTTGCGACCTGCAACATCTTCCCAAGTGCCATTTCCAGATGTGTTGTATATACTTTTACCATCGGTAACTACTATTGAGATGTCTTTTGCCAATAAGTCATCAAATCCACGTATTTTTTTAGGATTTCCTTTTTGTACTGCTATGACAGTTGGGCGAATATATATAGGTGTCACTTTCTCATGATCAAAAGTTTTATACGTTTCAAGAAAGGCAGTCATTGATAGCTCAGAAGTTCCCCACAGAGCGTCTGCATCGGCTTGCGCAGCAGCAGACCAACGGCTCTCAGGGCCCGCCACGATCTCTACTTTAGTTCCACCTTGCTTTTCCCATAAATCTGCCACTTTTCTCAAAGCGGTATGCGGTCCGCCCGCACCATATAACTTAATAATGCCATCTTTAGGTTTATGCACTATGGATGGATCAAAAAGTGCTGTCTGAGCAACAGCTGAAGTGCAACCCAGTAGAATGCAGGCAAAAGAGATAATTTTTTTCATTGATACTGTCCTCAATTGAAACTATTAATAGTTCTCACTAAAAATGAAGTAACTAACATTTTAATACGATACCTAGTCAGACTATATCGCTAAACAAGTTACTGCCATACTGGTAAGAACTACCCACATCAGTTTGATTCATTATTTCTATCTAAGCGGTAACGACACTTTATGACTAGTGTTTTGGTTGTAGCGCCACTACTTGCCCGCGCACATCAATACTTGCATCAGTCATCAAACACACATAACCTGCCATAATCTCTTCAGGGGTTTTAAGGGTCATTGGGTCTTCGCCCGGAAACGCATGAGCGCGCATGTTAGAACGCGTACCGCCCGGATTGATACAGTTAAAGCGCAAATTGGTGGTATTTCTGGTCTCTTGAGTGAAAATATCACTCATGCCTTCTACGGCTTGTTTTGATAAAGCATAAGCACCCCAAAAGGCACGTGGATGCGTGCCAACTGTGCTGGTGGTAAAGACAATAGAACCGTGCGCAGCATCTTTGAGCAGCGGTAACAGTGCTTGGGTTAGCATAAAGGTTGCCGTAGTATTGACATGCATAACCTTCGCAAAAATATCAACATCGTACATCTCAAGCGGTGTCAGTGCGCCTAATAAACCAGCATTATGCAAGATGCCATCGAGCTGTCCGACTTCTTTAACAATCAGCCCTTCTAACTGCTGCATCTCCGCATAACTGGCTTTTTCAAGATCCATTGGCAACACCGCTGGCTGCTTGCCGCCCATGCTTTCGATTTCATCATAAACCGCTTCTAGCTTACTCACGGTACGCCCAAGTAACAGCACAGTTGCGCCATAGCGCGCATAGGTCAATGCCGCCACGCGCCCGATGCCATCCCCGGCGCCCGTGACTAAGATAGTTTTGCCGTCTAGACACTGCTCAGCTGGGACAAAGTTACGAATGGCTTCATGGGTTAAGGCTTGATTAGAAGGATTGCTGTTGTTCATGGTAAGACTCACTACGGATGGTTTAGTACGGTTTTTTAAAAACTTAGCGTAAAGGTAATGTTGTCATGACCGTTTTTAAACAATATTAACTGCTTAAAATAGCTAAAAACATGGTTAAAAAGACTGAATTATAAATATTCAAATTTTCCAGAATTTAATAACAATTCTCTTAACTGCGCTGGCGTGTCAATAATATAATCAGCGCCCCATTTTTTAAGATTGTTTTGATCTTCAGGTGGAATATAACCGTAAGCCGCTAAAATAGTGGGCATATCGGCGGCTGCGCCTGCTTCAATATCACGCACATGGTCACCGATATACAGCACGCTGCCTGCTGCCCCGCGCGGAATAGCCAGTTTTTCTAGAGCTAAATACATGGGTTCAGGGTCAGGCTTGGGGCGCGATACGTCATCAGGACAGACCAATACAGCACAGCGTTCCTCTAAATTCATTACCTTCAGCAGTTGCTCTGATAAATAGCGCGGCTTATTGGTGACAATACCCCAAGGTACATTTTGTTGTTCAAGGGTCGTCAATACCATCTCAAGCTCAGGAAATACGCAGCTCTCAACACAAATATCTGCTTCATAATCGTCCAAGAACTGCTGACGAAACGCTAATAATTGCTCTTCACTAACGCTTAGCTGTTCATTATGACGTAGCATCAATTGCACCATCGCAGACGCACCTGCGGATACTTGCTCACGAATTTCCGCTTCCTGCGGGGCTTGCCAATTGTTCTCAGCACTCATTTTACCAATAATACGGACAAAATCAGCTGCCGTGTCAATGAGCGTACCATCAAGATCAAACAATACTGCTTTTACAAACCTTGCCATAACAGTTGCTCTTATAAAGATGAGTGGGTAGAAGTCAAGGGTTTATGAACCGCTAACATATAATTAACATCAACATTTTGCGCCAGCCAGTAGCGCTTGGTTAACGGATTATAGTGCAATCCGATTATATCTTGACGGTTAAATCCAGCAGTGATTGCCATTTTATCCAGCTCAGCTGGGGTAATGAATTTGGCATAATCATGCGTGCCGCGATCTAGCAAGCGCAATACATATTCTGCACCAATAATGGCAAATAGGTAGGATTTTGGACTGCGGTTAATGGTGGATAAGATGCAAACCCCGCCCGGCGCGAGCAGCTTAAAACAAGCATCGACAATGGCAGCTGGGTCTGGCACATGCTCCAGCATTTCCATGCAAGTGACCACATCGAACTGCCCAGCATGCGTTGCCGCTAATTGCTCAACTGGAATATACTGATAGCGTAGTGTTTCATCCAAGCCACTTTGCTTAGCATGTAGCGTTGCCGCCTTTAAATTTTCGGTACCCAAATCAATACCGGTCACATCCGCACCGCGACGCGCCATAGACTCAGATAAAATACCGCCGCCGCAGCCAACGTCCAGCACTTTTTTACCCATCAAGCCACTGTCTGCCGTTTTATCTGTATCAATACCTTGATAACCGCGCTTGATATTGTCCTCTATCCAGTTTAAACGTAAGGGATTAATATGATGCAAGGTGGCAAAGGCACCGGTATTGTCCCACCATTCATGCGCTAATTTATTGAATTTATCCACCTCGCTTGGGTCGACGTTGGTCGCATTCGATAGCGAAGATGACGCTTGCATATTAGTAGGAGAGTGAGATGCAGAAACCGCTGAGCTCATGAAATATTCCTTAATAGATGGATAGTGGCGCAAAGGACTGTGTCAGATACAGTCGGCGAAATCATGGGCTTTATGTTAGCATGAGCGTCACCGTTTTGTCGTGAACACATGGTGACCGATTGTGTATGTTAGTCGTGATTGCAAAGGACAGCTGTTAATATAATAGCTAAATGATAAATTACGGTTGAAAACCATTCTAATTTAGAATGATAACCGCCTTTAACCTGTATCAGTAAGCGCTATTAAATAATGACTCACAGCTTTACAACCATTGGTTAAGAATACAGTTCACAAAAGTCTCTATTTTACGCTATTATAGGCAAAACCTAGCTCAACGTATTGGCATAAAATCGGTTAACGATTGAGCCCTAAATTAAGCATTAAGACGACCTCTTACTTGTCTTACGACATTGACTTTATCACTCTGTATTATTTACTATTCAAGGAAAACATATGAAACGTGTCATCGCATTGACTGGTCTTGCATTCGCTATTGGACTTGCCAGCACGGGCGCACAGGCGGCCAATTATGTCGCTGGAAAAGACTATCGTGTCCTTGATAATCCAGAAAAAATCAGCGGTAATGCCATTATCGTTCGTGAATTCTTTTGGTATGGCTGCCCACATTGCTACACCCTTAATCCGCATATGGAAAAATGGGCAAAGACCAAAGCTAAGGATGTGGCATTCTTTAAAACCCCTGCAGCGTTAAATCCTGTTTGGGAAGCCAGTGCCCGTGGTTTCTATGCTGCTCAGTTCTTAGGTTTTGAAAACAAAACCCATGACGCGTTATTTGAGACCATTCATAAAGATGGCAAACAGATATTTGACCAAGCATCACTCAGCAAATGGTATGCCTCAAAAGGGGTTGATCAAAAGAAATTTAACAGTCTATACAACTCATTTGCTGTAAGCACAAAAGTTGGACGCTCACAAGCAGGCGCAAAACGTTATCAGTTATCAGGCGTACCCGCAGTAGTCGTTCAAGGAAAATATGTGGTTACTGGTGAAAGCGCTCAAGTCCCTAAAGTGGTTGATTTCTTAGTGAATAAAGTCCGTGCTGAGAAAAAATAAATCGTTAGCATAGCACTCGTTTAAACACGCACGAAAAAGCCAATCATTGATAATTGGCTTTTTTGTATTTAACTTTAACATCCATATATTAAAGTTAACACTGCTACTTAAGTTCCGTTAATATAGCCACTTCACGAATATAACTTGCCAAATCTTGCTTCGCTTCTGCCATCAGCTCATCGTCTTGAATATGCTTGGCGTATTCAATCCAAAGTAACAATTGATAAAGGCTGTTGCGCTCTGAAGCTTTGTATTGTTTGACAAATTGTTTTAACGTGCCTTCATCACTGATGTTTAAGCGCTCAATCCAACTCTCAATTTTAGAGACTTGTTCATTTGGGAAAAACGCATCAAATAGCGCTTTGACCAACTCGTGGCGATTTTCTTCACTGATAAGCTTGCCGACGCGTTTGGTTTGACGGATGCGCGCAGTCGCGCTAGTGATATCAGCAAGCGCCATCAATTCTGCCATAAAATATTCGCTGGCAGGCAGTTTTTTAAGCTGCTTTTTAGATAAGCTAGCGAGCGGTATAGACAATGTCTGTAAGCGCTCATGGGCTTTTTTAAGTTCGGTGCGCGAGACGCGCATGTCATGTTCTGACCAGTCAATCATGGTAAGCCCTCTAATACTAGAAATAAAATTTGTGAAAGTTGCCGTGTACAATGGTGTCGTACGGCCACTTAAAAAGTCAACATAGCCAGATTTACCAGCGGCTCTTTTCTCGGTGCTTGGTCACTACCGTCAATGCGGCAGGCAAATTGGCACTCAGTGTGCGCTGTAATTGCTCGGTGATGAATACGGAACGATGCTTACCGCCCGTACAACCGATTGCCACTGTCACGGTATGGCGATTATTATGTAAAAAATCAGGCAACCAACGCTGTAAGAATGTACTGATATCGTCCGTCATTTCAGCGACTTCTGGATAATCAGTAAAAAAAGCACCCACTTCTGCATCAAGCCCCGTAGCTTGGCGTAAGGCTGGGTTCCAATGCGGATTAGGCAGTATTCTTACGTCAAAGACAAAATCGGCATCAATAGGATTGCCATATTTAAAGCCAAACGATAACAAGTTAATAATAATTTTATTTGCCACGCCAATATGGTCACGCAAATATTCTTTTAACTGATGAATATTTAAATTACTGGTATCGATTTTAATATCTGCACAATACGCAATCGGCTGCAATAGCGACACCTCAGTTCTAATCGCAGAAGGTAAGTTATCAGCACATGGTTGGCTATTGACCCCATCTTTTGCCATCAGTGGATGCACGCGGCGTGTGGCATTAAAGCGTGCCACCAAAATAGTCTCTTGCGCCGTCACATAGATGACCTTGACGTTGTACTCACCATAAGTTTGTTTTAACGCTTTTTGGGTTGTCGCAAAATTGGACAAATCAGCGCGTGGCGAGCGGATATCAACGCCCAATGCAATACGCTTAATACCCGATTCTTTAATCAGTTTATGCGCGGCATCAACGACTAAGGATAATGGCAAATTATCAATCGCATAATAACCAAAATCTTCTAAAATATTTAATGCCGAGGTTTTACCTGAGCCTGAGCGTCCTGATACCAGTAAAATACTGACGCTGTCATCCACCGTTATTACAGGTACATTGCTGATATCTGCTACTTCCATGACCACTTGCCCCATTTTTTATTCATCGTTTGTCGTCATTATTTTAGCTATTGTTATAAAGAAAGTTATCAAATAGGTACACTGCGACACTGACTATATCGCTGCCAAATCCGCCAGCGGTCTTTATTGCTCAATCGTTACCAATAGATTATCCAGTAAACGCGCACGTCCAAGCCATGCTGCCACCACAATAATGAGATGCTGCGGCAATGTCTCTATAGAATATGTAGATTGAGACGCTCTGTTAGTAGAGATATTGTCTAATTGCGCGGTTTTAAGTTCTAAATAATCAATAATAAAGCCAGCAGCAGTGATGCGACTCGCGGTCTCTGTAATAAGTGCCTCAAATCCTTGTTCAATATGCGCGCCTAACTTTAATTGCTGTGCCAAGCGCTGCAATTCTTGCTGCAATACAGGTGCAATTTGGCGCTCATCCGCACTCAAGTATTGATTGCGTGATGACAATGCCAAGCCATCAGTAGTACGTATAATGGGTGCTGCAATGATATCAATCGGATAGCTTAAGTCGCGCACCAACTGCTTGATAATCGCCAATTGCTGATAATCTTTTTGCCCAAATACGGCAATATCGGGCTGCACGATATTAAATAATTTTGACACTACGATACCAACGCCATCAAAGTGCGTAGGGCGAGTTTTGCCACATAATTGCTCAGTAATAGCACCAGCGCGAATGGTCGTCGGCGGCGGTAATACCGGATACATCTCATCAATACTGGGCGCAAACACGTAATCGGCACCAACAGTTGCCAGCTTCGCCACATCTTCATTTAAGGTACGCGGATAACTGTCAAAATCTTCGCCAACTCCGAACTGCGTCGGGTTAACAAAGATACTCACCACAACGATATCTGCATGCTCTTTGGCAATCTTAACCAGCTCTAAATGCCCATCATGTAAATTACCCATGGTCGGTACTAAGGCAATGCGCTGCTGACTGCGAAAAGGTTTTAATACAGCTTGTAATGCAGCGATATGATGATAAATAATGGGCATCACGGACTCTTTTATCTCATTAACGAATGGGTATAATAAATATTGATGTTAATTAAATTCATGCTGAGCAGTAGGAAAACTGCCTGCGCGTACCGCTTGCTGATATAGCGCAAAAGCGCCCTCAATACTACGCGCACTATTACGCTCATCAGTTAAAAAGTCATGTACAAATCGAGGCACGCGACCATGTACCATCCCCAACATATCATGCATCACCAACACCTGACCGTCGGTATCGGCTCCGGCACCAATACCGATGACCGGTACATTTACCGCCTCAGTTACCGCTTTGGCTAACGCAGCAGGGACGCATTCTAATACCAGCATAGCCGCACCAGCGTCTACCACTGCTTGAGCATCCGCCATTAATTTCTCTGCTGCCGCGTCCCCACGACCTTGTACTTTATAGCCGCCAAAGACATTGACCGACTGCGGGGTCAAACCCAGATGCACGCATGTGGGTGTGCCTGCTTGCGCCAATATGGTCACCAGCTCACACAGCTCTCGACCGCCTTCGACCTTAATCACCTGCGCACCCGCCTGCATCAACTGCCGACTATTCGCAATTGCCTCAGGTAAAGTCACATAGCTCATAAATGGCAAATCCGCGATAATCAACGCATGCTGATTACTACGCGCCACGTTAGCCGTATGATACGCTATATCATCGACTGTCACTGGCAGCGTTGACGTATGACCTTGCACCACCATACCCAAGCTATCACCGATTAGAATAGTATCAATCAGCGCCTTATCCATCATGCGAGCGAACATAGCGTCGTAGCAAGTTAAACAAGTAAATTTGACACCATCTTTTTTGAATTTATTTAAAGTCGATAACGTGGTCATATAACCCTCACTTTTACTCTGGAATAACTTATTGCCGGTCTATAAATACTTTACCAGTAACTATCTATTATCAGATTTATCAGCAAGAATGTTTAGCCCGGTCCAATCACTTGCTTGCGGATAGCGGTTTATCGGCTGCCCAGCAATGACAATATCCGGCGCTAACTCTCGCAGCGGTATCAAGACAAAATTGCGCTCGCCGATTCCTGCATGTGGAACGGTTAATCGTGGCTCGGTAATCTTGTCTTGACCATACAATAATAAATCAACATCTAGACTGCGCTCGCCCCAATGACGTAAGCGAGCACGCTTTGCCGATTGCTCAAGGGCTTGGCAAACATCCAGTAAAGCAAGTGGCGCTAGGCTCGTTTCAATTCCAACCACCGCATTGATAAAATCAGGCTGATCTTGCGGACCCATGGGTGCTGAAGCATAAAAAGAGGACACACGCACATTGCGAATATCGTCGTTTTGGCGCAGACCTTCAATTGCCTGTTGCACGTGAACAATAGGCGAGCCAAGCTCATTAGCAATGTTGCTACCCAAACCGAGATAACACATTATCCAGTTATCCGCTTCGATATGGCTACTGTCTGCTACAGTAGTAAGCAGTACCGTGCTATCTATATCATCATTTACAGAAAGACTCATGACTATACTTTACTCAGCAATTCAAATTTTACTCGATAACGACTAACCAATATTGTCTGTAAATAGAGACTGTATCAAGCGCTCTATCTATGATAAGCATGGCTTTGGATTAACTTATAATGATGAATTTATCATAAGTTAATCCAGTTACTTGCTCATGCTATTCGCTCGGTTGACGGCGACGACGCTTAGCGGGAACAGGTCCTTTATTTGTCGCATCTGGCTGAGCCGCATGCTGCTCGGAAACAGCTTTTTGAGAAGCAGCTTTGCCATTTATATTGTCTGCATCTTGCGCATTAGCCTTGTTATTTGCTAATGGCGATGCCTTATTCTTACGTGCTCTGACTGGTGCTTTACTAGGTTTGGCACGTGCTGTCGGTTGCTCTGCTTGCTCCGTTACTTTAACCTTAGTAGTTTCAATCTCAGTCTGAACATCATGTTTAGGCTGATGAACTACTTTAGGAGCTTTTTTCTCGTATTTCGCAGGTGTCGATGCTTTAGATACAGTTCCTATAGAAGCTGAATCTGTAGACTGCGATTTTTTAGGCGCTGAATGCTCAGTATTATTACTTAATGTATTATCAGCAGTACTATTTGATACACGGCGGCGACGTTTATATGGTATCGGCTCGTTGTCTATCGTCACTAACTGCGGTGCTTGCGCGATAGTGCGTTTGCCAATAGGTTTACTTACAGCGTGAGGTTTGACATGAGACAACTTAGTATTAGACGACTCATTATTAGATGACTCAGTACTAACTGGTTTATCTTGTACTTTCTCTGCCGCTAAGCTAGTGGTTGTTTGCACTTGATGCGATTGTGCGTGTGAATCTTGCTTCGCTTTAGGCACATTTTGACTGGTTACTGGCTTTTGCTGAGCCGTATTTTGACTTTGACGACTTGGCACAGATTCAGACTGCAACGCGTCATCTTGCACCAATTGTCTTTTTAGCGGTGGAACGACGTTCTCGTGCTCAATGACAAATAGCGGTGTTGGTGTTTGTGGACGCGCGGGCTGTTTTGCCACGCCAGCATTATTTGCCAATGACAACTGTTGTAGTTGCGACCATTCACGACTGTCTTGCTTCATCTGCTCAGTATGTGAAGCATGATTAGCGCTATCGCTAGGTGCTTTGGCAGACGTTGATGATACTTGCAAAGCGGATTCTGAAACGTCCGATTTTTGCACGGCACGACGGCGACGCGCTGGAATGTTAGAGGCATCATTGACCTGCGCTGGATTATTGACTGGACGCTCAGATACTTTTTGATTCGAGTTATCGCGACCGTTAGTAACACGCTCTGTATTTGACGGCTGGTTTTGCGCTTCATATGCTTGTTGATTGGTGGTACTTACCGCTGCTGGTTGACGATTACGTCCGCGCCCACGCTTATAAGAACCGCGACGAATATTTCCATCGAAGTCATCAATGGCTTGCTGCTGCTCGCGTTCAGTCAGGGTCTGATAGGTCTGCCACCAGTCGCCCATGCCATTAGTCGATTCTGATAATGGATGTTCAGCATCGCCACATTGTTCACGCAATAATAAAAAGTCGAAGCCAGCACGAAAACGCGGATGCTCAGACAATTGCTCAATTTGTTTACTACGCGGGGCGGCAAGTTTGGGCTGTAATAACCAAATATCACGAATAAATTGTTCCGCAAATTTTGGAATAGCCGTCTTAATACGTTGACGGTCAATAACTTTACCCGCCGCTTGCATCTGGGCATCAGCAAAAGGCATATTGCGCTTTTTGGCTTTCTCTAACTGATGGAGATAATTTTCCCACAATAAGGCGGCATAAAAGAATGCTGGATTGATACTTTTACCTGCATTAATACGCTTATCGGTATTGATAGCAACCTGTTTTACCAGTGCATTTGGCTCAGACGGTGGATAAATAATAAGGCTGTCGATAGCACCCGATTCAAACAATAACGGTAATAATGGCACTAAATAACCACCGGTGAACATCTTTTGCGTTTCATCATAAAGGCGATGCGGCGATATTTGTTCTAGCAGCGCCCAATTGCCTGCATGAAACTGCGCGGCTAATGCGCTATCAAACTCAAAGCCCAATTTGGCTTTAAAACGTAGAGCGCGCAAGAGACGCACTGGATCTTCTTCAATACGTACCGGTGCCTCACCCAACAGGCGAATAATTTTATTATCAATATCATCAAGCGCACCACAAAAATCATGCACCACGCCTTTTAACGGCTGATAATAAAGAGCATTAATTGAAAAATCGCGACGGGCAAAGTCTTGCTTAATATCGCCCCAAACATTGTCACGAAGAATCATGCCGTCTTGATTGGTATTGGCATCATTGATAGGTGGTCCACGAAACGTTGCTACTTCAATCAATTCGCGACCTGAGTAGACGTGTGCCAACTGAAAGCGTCGACCGATGATACGGCAACGTTTGCCAAACACGTCTTTAATCTCATGTGGCTTGGCATCGGTGACCGCATCGAAATCTTTTGGTTTCAGACCTAATAATGTATCGCGCACGCCGCCACCGACGATATAGGCGTCAAACCCAGCTCGGGACAAAGTGGCAATTACTTCCGTAATAGAATTGGGTAATTCAGATTTATTCAGTTCTAACTGCTTGGCGGCACGCTCGGCCATGCATCTACTCCTTGCCAATACTCTTAACCACCTCTGATGAACACAGCGTTTATCGGGCGGATGTATCCGCTAGTTTAACAAATTTTAGCCGCGCTGGGTGTGTTATGACAGATAGTTACGCGCTATTTTGTCACTGTTATAGTATTCATCTGCCAGAGCCATACTCTTTATCCAGCAGTTTTTCGGCTATCATTGCCAAAAAGTATCCGTTTAATGCTGTACCCGTAAACGTGCACGGTTCTTTTCGATAGTTTTTGGACCAATACCTTTTACTTTTTCTAGCTCATCGATACTTTTAAAGTCGCCAAACATTTCTCGGTATAAAATAATGGCTTGCGCTTTACTGCTGCCAATACCATGCAAGGACGTCAGCTCGCTTTCCGTGGCGCGATTAATATTAATCCCCATTTGGGTGCGCGCTTGGGTGGTGAGTTTTTCTTGTTGTAGCAAGTATTGATAAGCGCTTTTTGGATTATCAATACACGGTGCTGCGTGCACATTGCTGATAAGTGACAGATTTATTAGCACCGTTAAAATAATAACGCTACAGCGCAAACTATTTTGCACGTTCATGCTGTTTTGCTACCTCCCACAATGCTTCCATCTCTAACAATTCACTATCCTCAATACGCTTACCTTGCGCTTCTAATTGCGTCTCAATATAAGCAAATCGCGATTTAAATTTATGTACACACGTTAAAGCAGCGGCTTCAGCGTCCACATTTAATTTACGCGCAACATTGACCAAAGCAAACATACAGTCGCCAAGCTCTTTTTCAATCTTAGTAAGATTGGACTTTATCTCGTCTTTAGATTTAACCATATTAGACGTATCAACTAGCTCTACTTTTAATTCGCTGATTTCTTCATCGAGCTTTTCCAGTGCGCCACTAAGTCCATCCCAATCAAAGCCTAACTTTGACGCTTGTTTTTGCACGTCTTGTGCTTGCATCAGCGCGCTACCCGGTTTGCACGTATCCAAACGGCGGCGCGGCTTGCCACGTAGCGCACGCGCTTGATTTTCTTCTGCTTTAATCTCATCCCAGCGCTCTTTAACCGCAGCGTCATCTTGTAGGTTTTCTGCATCAAAGACATGCGGATGGCGACGAATCAACTTTTCTTGCAGCGTAGTAATGACATCTGTCAAATCAAAGCGTCCTTGCTCCGCATAGAGCTGACAATGAAAAATAACTTGTAATAACACATCACCAAGCTCACCTTTGATATCGTCATCATCATCGCTTTGAACCGCTTCGGCAAGCTCATAGGCTTCTTCTATCGCATACGGAATCAGGCTATGATTGCTTTGCTTTTGATCCCATGGACAATCGCGACGCAGGCGTGCCATTAATGCAAGTAAATCCGGCAAACTGCCTGTGGCATTGGGCGTTCCTTTTACTGGAATAGGCAACGACACCTTATTTTGGCTAGGCGTTATGCTGACGGCTTTATGCTCTGTTTTGTGATTCATAATGGCTACTCATAAGCGTTGATCATTATTTTTTAAAATGGCGTTTTTTTATAGTAGATAGTAGCGCAATGAAAATTAGGCGGCTACCCTATTCTTCTCTTAGATAGTGTATCATTTAATGATTGTTGGCTTATTTGTTTGCGCCTATATCTCACTGTATTTGTCTTTACCTATGACTTCTCACCTCTAACCGCTGCTCTTCTTATAATTAAAAAAGGAATTTACCATCATGACTGTGGCTTCTGCTATTCAATCTCCTTACCATCCGCCGAATACTTTTACTCCCATTACGATTGACTCTTTTAAAGCCTATGATATTCGTGGCGAGCTTGGGGTGAATCTAAATGAAGAGATTGCGTACCGTATTGGACGCGCGTTTGGTCAGCTATTAGGTCAGCGTTACTATAGCGCTGATATTACTGATGAATTAAAGGTGCTTAATCTCGCCATTGTGATTGGTTGTGACATTCGTCATTCAAGTGAATCACTAAAACAAGCCACCAATGCTGGTATTATTGATGCTGGTATTGATGTGATTGATCTTGGCATGACGGGCACCGAAGAGGTCTATTTTGCCACCACTCATTATCACGCATTGGGTGGCATTGAAGTCACGGCAAGTCATAATCCAATTAATTATAACGGCTTAAAGTTAGTGAAAGAGCACTCAAAGCCGATTAGCGCTGATGATGGCTTGGCAGAAATCAAACAATTGGCAGAATCTGGGCAATTTACCACGCCTACAGAAAAAGGGAAACTACGATTACTCAGCGATAAAAGCGCTTATATCGACCATGTTATGAGCTTTGTTGATGCTAATAAATTAAAGCCGCTAAAATTAGTGATTAACTCAGGTAATGGCAGCGCAGGACCCGTCGTTGACTTATTAGTTGATAAGCTTACACAAGTTGGCGCGCCAATTGAGGTGATTAAACTGCATCATACCCCTGATGGCAGCTTTCCCAATGGCATTCCCAATCCCATGATTTTAGCCAATAGAGCCGCCACCAAGCAAGCCGTTATTGACCATAAAGCAGATCTTGGTATCGCCTTTGATGGTGATTTTGATCGTTGTTTTTTATTTGATGAGTCAGGCGAGTTTATTGACGGCAGTTATGTGGTCGGTATGCTGGCACAAGCCTTTTTAAATAAGCATGCGGGCGAGTCGATTGTTTATGACCCACGCGTGCTGTATAACACCGAAGCAGTAATAAAAAACCATGGCGGGCAAGGCGTGGTGAGCAAATCTGGGCATTCATTTATTAAGCAAGTAATGCGTGAATCAGGCGCAATATACGGTGGCGAGATGTCAGCGCATCATTACTTCCGCGACTTTTGTTATTGCGACAGCGGCATGATTCCATGGCTATTAACCATTGAGCTGCTATCCATTACTGGCAAGACCTTATCAGAACTGGTCACAGGCTATATTCAGGCATATCCCAGCTCAGGCGAGCTCAATTTTCAGTTAACGACACACGATGCACCGACTATCATTAGCGCTATTGAAGAAAAATTCAGCGCGGAGAAACCTATTAAATCGACGCTCGACGGTCTCAGTCTTGACTTTGGCGAATGGCGTTTTAATTTACGCGCCTCTAATACCGAACCATTAATCCGGCTGAACATTGAAACACGCGGCAATGACCAATTATTGGCAACAAAAACGCAAGATATTCAACAGTGGCTCGCTAAACAAGGCGCAATATCTGCTTAATGAGGGTAATTACTCATACTAATGTAAGATATTCATTATCAAAAAAGGGCGGGGTTATTTGTTAATAACCCCGCCCTTTTTTTAGTTCATTAATAACGATTTTATAATTGTAAGCTGACTACGACTTAGCTCGACCAATGCCTATATAGTCACCTATTAAGGTAGTCACTTGCGCGCGCGTCAAGGCATTTTGTGCATCAAATATAGGCATCGCCTGCTGATTCAAGCGTGCAGTATCTAAATGCTCTTGTGCCGACCAGCTGATAATAAAGATAGCTTGCGCACTATCTAATCGCTCATAAGGGCTGTCGATCAGCTGTAATAAAGGTTGTTCATGATACAAAGCGGTCAGCTCAGCTTGAGCCTTATCACTATACACAAGGGTAGTGATATTATATGACCATAATAAATGTAACAGAGGATGAATAGCCGAGCCTGCCGTACGACCTGAACCCGCTTTATAGCTACCACCCCAAATCACGACCGTCTTATGGTCAATAAATCCATCAAAATATTGCCAGAACTTACGAAAGATAAGCTCTTTTTGATCTTCATTAATGTATCTAACTGCTTTTAGAATTGGCATCTCCACACGACTGGCACACCCAGCTTGTTCAAGCTGTGTTAATTCAGCAGGTAACGTATTACCACCAAAGCCCCAACCGGCTTGCAAATAGCTGCGCCCAACCCGCTCATCTAAGCCCATAATATGACTGACTTGCTGAATATCGACCTGATGACTATCAGCAAGACGCGACATCTCATTCATTAGGCTCACGCGTGTGGCAAGCATCGCCATAATACTGCTGCGCGCAAATTCAATGGTCGCAATATCAGCACAATGGTAAGTACGCGCATGCTGCATAAGGGTTTGTAGCGCAGGTAAGTGCTGGCTGCTATTAGGTGTTTTCTCACCCAATAGCCATAACGAAGGGGTCAACATTGAACTAAAAGCGTCACCGTCTTGCAAGAAAATAAAAGGTACATAATACACCCACGCACGCTGTAAGCGCTGAGCTAATAAAGAAGCCTGACCCAAGGTCTGACTGCCGCTGATAACAATCGGCAGCTTCTGCTCATGGCTGTGATTAAAAGCAGCTAACCAAGTGTCTTCTGACCATATCGACTGCGTACTGTCTAAGAACAGCCAATAGAAAGTCGCCTCTATTTTCTCAGCGCCTTGATGCGCTACTGCTACTTCATAAGTAGCAATGAGTGCCTCTGCACTTGGCGCTATTGGCAGACTAACAATCTGCTGCTGTTGAACATACATCTGCCATAGTGCTTGCAAGTGATGCTCAAACCCATACTGCTGTAAATTTTTCTTTATTAGTGTTTGGTCTGCGTGTAGATGTACTACCTGTCCTAAGCTTGCCAGCACCACCGCACTGGTAATAGCCTCAATACCATGACCGATAATGACACAAACGTTAGAGACTTCAGATGACAGCTGTTGAGCGCTAGGTGTAGAATCAGGTGACATGGATTACCTTTAGAGATTAAAGAATGGGTTTGAAGAGACTACACTGCGATATAGTTATAGCTATAGTTATACTAACAATATTAAGACAACTGTTTAATGCGGGACAGCAGCTGATTGGTTGAACTATCAAAAGAATCTGTACTATCTTGCTGCAGAGCTTGATAAACCGTTTCTGCCATTTGCTTACCCATCTCAACGCCCCATTGGTCAAATGGATTGATGTCCCAAATACTCGCCATAACATAAACTTTATGCTCGTAAAGTGCAATCAACGCGCCCAAACTATGCGGGGTTAGCTCATCAATCAGTAAGGTAGTTGAAGGCTGATTACCACGATAATGTTTATACTTATCTGAATGACAAGCGGCACTTGTGTCAGCAATGGCTGCATTACCAAAGGCTAAAACACGACTTTGCGCCAAACAATTGGCTAATGACAATTCATGCTGATGTTGTAGTGACTCATTTTGCACGTCATCACTATAATGGCGCACGCAGGCAATAAAGTCACAAGACACGTGCTGAGTCCCTTGATGTAACAGTTGATAAAAGGCATGTTGCGCATTAGAGCCAACCTCACCCCATAAAATAGGACAGGTATCATAATCGATGTGTTCACCATCGTGAGTAACCGATTTACCATTACTTTCCATTTCAAGCTGGGTTAAATAGCTGGGTAGATAACCCAAACGACCGTCATAAGGCAGCACTGTATGCGCATGGATGTGTAAAAAGGTGCTATTCCAAACCGCAAGCAAACCTAATAATACTGGCAAGTTATCTGCAAAGTCAGCATTGGCAAAATGCACATCCATGCTATGCGCGCCAGCAAGTAGCTCACGAAACTGTGGCATACCAATACGAATCGCTATCGCAAGACCAATGGCAGACCATAGAGAAAAACGCCCCCCGACCCAATCCCAAAGCTGCAATTGATGCTCAGGATGAATACCCCAAGCATTCATTTTTTCGCTATTTGCAGAGATACCAACAAAGTGTCGACGCAGTACGCTACTCTGCGTACCGCCACGTAAGGTAGCCGTAGCAAGTAACCATGATAGTGCGGTCTTGGCATTAGATAATGTATCAACCGTACCAAATGATTTAGATGAGATAATAAAGAGTGTTGTTTCCGCATCTAAGCGCTTTAGCAAATTATCTAATTGGCTACCATCCATATTGGAGACAAAATGTACGACAATCTCGGTGTCAGCCCACTCATCAAGTGCCGTCGCTGCCATCAATGGACCTAAATCAGAACCACCAACGCCAATATTGACCACATCAGTAATGGCTTTACCTGAAAATCCACGCCATGTGCCCTGACGGATACGCTGGGATAAACGCTCAACTTGCATAAGGCTATGATGCACATCTGCGACAACATTTTGCTCACCCACTTGTAACGTTGCCGTGGCTGGTAAACGTAGCGCAGTATGCAGGGCAGCACGCTCTTCACTGGTATTCACCATAGCGCCCTGTAGTAGTGCTTTAATACGTGCTTGCAAATCGCCACTATTCGTAAGATTCAATAAATTCATGAGCACCGTATCATCGATACATTGCTTGCTATAGTCCATATATAGTGCTCCACTTTGGGCACTATAACGTTGATTACGGGTTTTATCGTGCTCAAATAGAGATGCTAATGACCATGATTGATCCGCAAGAGTTTCTAATTGCGTCCAGTATTTTGATTGACGTGCGCTGCCGTGCGACTTATTTCTTATAGAGTTATTCATTGAAGGCCAATTGTTGTTGAGCAAAATAAATGAATGCTTGCATATAGGACTGCATATCGCCTGCATCATAACTGTCGCCAAGCATGGTAGTGACATTGACGCCATACTTGCTAATCAGCGCATCAATTGCATCGGTCAGCTGAATTTCCCCACCCACTGATGCCGTGGTACTTTCTAAATAATCAAATATTTGATTGGTAAAGACATATCGCCCCACTACCGCTAACCTAGAAGGTGCTTCTGCCAAACTGGGTTTTTCTACAAAACCTGCCACACTAAAGCTGGCATTTGCGTCGATATTATCATCCACACTACTAGTATCACTATTACTAAGGTTAGCGATGCCGTATTTAGACACATCTTCGTCAGCGACTTTATCCACTAATATTTGTGAATGACCCTTTGTGACAAACTCATTAATCATAAATGCTAAGTTATCGGTATACATATCAGTCGTAAATGGATCAATGACGACATCAGGCAACAATACAGCAAAATTATGC
The DNA here is from genome assembly GCF_040309565.1 of Psychrobacter sp. 16-MNA-CIBAN-0192. Lineage (NCBI taxonomy): Bacteria > Pseudomonadati > Pseudomonadota > Gammaproteobacteria > Moraxellales > Moraxellaceae > Psychrobacter > Psychrobacter sp. 16-MNA-CIBAN-0192. The sequence goes on along the minus strand of NZ_JBEOOX010000001.1, from coordinate 67,770 downwards.
TGACCAATAATGGGACGAGCTGCCAATACTGCATGACCAAGCCCCAAGGACTTACCCTGACGTATCATAGATATCGTAACATCTTTAGGTAACCAATTGAGACTATCAGCCAGCTCATCTTTACCTTTATCGCGTAACTGATGATCCAGCTCAGCATTGATATCAAAGTAGTTTTCAATGGCACTTTTTTGCGCATGTCCCACCAATACGATGTGCTTAATACCAGCGGCAATGGCTTCTTCCACCACATAATGAATCGCAGGACGATTGCCTAACGGTAATAGCTCTTTAGGTACCGACTTAGATAATGGCAGCATCCGCGTACCGAAACCGGCAACAGGAATAACAGCATGGGTAATTCTTTGCATAATTGTATCGCCGTACTAGAAGAAATATTAATAATAAAATTCTATAAGGTAAATATAAGCTCATAAATTTATGATGCTTTTACGGTACTCTATAGCCATGTGGATTCATACTTTGCCAGCGCCATGTATCTTGGCACATATCGTTAATATCTAATTTTGCTTGCCAACCTAACAACGCTTTTGCTTTATCCGCACTGGCATAGCAGCTGGCAATATCACCCGCACGGCGGGCTGCGAATTGATATGGTACATTTTTTCCAGTGGCTTCTGTAAAAGCAGTGACCAACTCTAATACAGAACTGCCTTTACCCGTACCTAAATTAATCGGCATAAAGCCTACAGGAATAGTTTGCTCGGCGGCATAGCGTAGCGCATCTACATGACCTTTTGCCAAATCTGTCACATGAATATAATCACGCACGCCTGTACCATCTACTGTCGGATAATCATTACCAAAAATATTCAGATTAGTCAGTTTGCCGACCGCCACTTGCGAAATGTACGGCATCAGATTGTTAGGAATATCATTAGGATCTTCCCCAATTTGACCTGATGAATGCGCGCCTACTGGATTAAAGTAACGCAACGTAATTAAATTCCATTGTTTATTAGCTGAGGCTAAGTCCTCTAAAATATGCTCGACGACCAGTTTACTTTGACCATAAGGATTGGTACATGAGCGCTTTGAGTCCTCATCAATAGGCAAGGTTTCAGGATCACCATAAACAGTCGCTGAAGAAGAAAAAACAAAATTGTTAACTTTGTATTCTGCCATCACTTCAAGCAAAGTAACAGTGCCACTAACATTATTACTATAATAAATCAATGGCTTAGCAACTGATTCGCCAACCGCTTTAAGACCAGCAAAATGAATGACCCCAAAAAACTGATGGGCTGTAAAAACTTTTCTTAATGACTCAGCATCACGAATGTCGCCTTCAATAAATTTGATTGGCTTACCGATTAAGCTAGAAACACGATTAATAGCTTCCTTACTACTGTTAGATAAATTGTCATAGATAACAATCTCGTAGCCTGCTTCATGCAAAGCAATACAGGTATGAGAACCGATATACCCTGCGCCACCAGTCACTAAGATTTTATTTTTATTATTTTCCATATTGATATCCAAAGCAGTTTTTAAACAAAAAAAGACACCCCATTGTAGGGGTGTCTTTACTGTATATCAAGTCAGTTTATGCACTCAAATATAAACTTATGTTTATATAACGACTTACCAGCCAGTAACTTCTTTTAGTTTCTCACCCAATTTTGATGGGTCACGCGTGTAAGCAATACCTGCTGCTTCGAACGCTTTAAATTTATCTTCAGCTGTACCTTGACCACCAGAAATAATAGCGCCGGCATGACCCATACGCTTGCCTTCAGGTGCTGTAACACCAGCGATATAACCAACAACTGGCTTGGTCACATGATCTTTGATATAAGCAGCTGCTTCTTCTTCAGCAGTACCACCAATCTCGCCGATTAGGATAATCGCTTCAGTTTGTGGATCTTCTTGGAACAATTTAAGCGCATCAATCTGGTTCATACCAGGGATCGGATCACCACCGATACCGATACAGGTAGACTGACCAAAACCAAGTTTAGTCGTTTGAGCAACGGCTTCATAGGTCAACGTACCAGAGCGTGAAATAATACCCACTTTACCTGGCTGATGGATATGACCTGGCATGATGCCGATTTTGCACTGACCTGGAGTGATCACGCCTGGGCAGTTAGGACCAATCAGACGTACATCGCCTGCTTCTTCAAGATAACGTTTTGCTTTTAGCATATCAAGCGTTGGTACGCCTTCAGTGATCACAACAATCAGTTTCACACCAGCGTCAATCGCTTCAACGATAGAATCTAGTACAAAAGGAGCTGGTACATAGATAACAGAAGCGTCAGCTTGAGTCGCTGCCATTGCTTCTTTCATGGTGTTAAATACTGGCAAACCTAGGTGCGTTTGACCGCCTTTACCTGGAGTTACGCCACCAACAACTTTAGTACCATACTCAATAGCTTGTTCTGAGTGGAACGTACCATTCTTACCAGTAAAACCTTGCACCAATACTTTGGTGTCTTTATCAATTAATACACTCATTATTTTATCCTTGTATGCGATTGTCTTATAGGCATCTGCCCATCCTGCGTTAAATATTAACGACTATAGAATGACAACAGATGCCTTTTATGCTTAAGCAATTAGGCTTGAACAGCGTCAACGATTTTTTGAGCAGCGTCTGATAAACCTTGAGCTGAAATCAATTTTAGACCAGATTCTTCTAGGATTTTTGCGCCAAGCTCAGCATTGTTACCTTCTAAACGAACAACAACAGGTACTGTTACGTTAACTTCTTTGATAGCAGCGATAATAGCTTCTGCAATCATGTCACAACGTACGATACCACCGAAGATGTTGATTAGAACACCTTCAACGCTGCTGTCTTCCAAAATGATTTTGAAAGCTTCAACAACGCGATCTTTAGTTGCCCCGCCGCCAACGTCCAAGAAGTTAGCAGGCTTGCCGCCGTACAATTTGATGATGTCCATCGTTGCCATTGCAAGACCAGCACCGTTAACCATACAACCGATATTGCCTTCTAGCGCAACATAGTTTAGGTCAAACTCAGCTGCTTTAAGCTCACGCTCATTTTCTTGTGATTTGTCTTGCAGCGCAGCAATTTTAGGCAGACGATACAAAGCATTTGAGTCGATACCAATTTTGCCGTCAACACAAACGATTTCGCCATTTTCACGAACCGCTAATGGGTTGATTTCAAGTAAATCAATGTCGTTTTCAACGAATGCTTGATAAGCACCAGACATTAATTTAACGAATTGATTGATTTGCTTGCCTTCAAGACCCAATTTAAACGCCACTTCACGCGCTTGGAATGGCAATAAACCAACCAATGGATCAATGCTCGTTTTAAAGATTTTTTCTGGAGTATTGTTAGCCACTTCTTCGATATCAACACCACCTTCAGTTGATGCCATAAACGTCACACGACGTGAAGAGCGATCAACAACAGCGCCAAGATATAGCTCAGTTTGTACAGGATACATATCTTCTGCAACCAATACGAAGTTTACTGGTTGACCAGCCGCGTCCGTTTGATAGGTTACTAAGTTCGTGCCGATAAGCTCTTCAGCCACTTGCTTGGCTTCTTCACGAGTCTTAACCAGTTTAACGCCGCCCGCTTTACCGCGACCACCAGCGTGAACCTGTGCTTTAATAACAGCAATATCAGTTGGAGTTTTGTCAAAAGCTGCTGCTGCTTCGTCGCCATTATGGGCAATGATGCCTTCTTGAATTGGCAAACCGTAGCTTTTTAATAGCTGTTTTGCTTGATACTCATGTAAATTCATTGATTGTATCCTTTATTTTTTACAATTAATAAAAAGTGAAAATAAGTGCGCGTCCACATCAGTTTGGCGCACTTTTTGACTTTTAATGCTACGCCTATAATCTAATAGACCATGGTATTAAGAGTCAGGGTAAAGCGTAACTTATTTACGTTTTTTACGCTGAATGGCGTGAATAGGACGACCATCAGCTGATAAAGCAGCTTCATGTACGGCTTCTGAAATCGTTGGATGTGCAAAAGTCATCAGTTGCAGATCTTCGATGCTTGATACAAATTCCATCGCAATCATACCTTGATGGACGATGTCACCAGCGCCAGCAGCAATCGCATGCATACCTAACAAGCGATCCGTTTTAACATCAGCAACGACTTTGATAGAGCCTTCGCCTTCACTTTGAGCCAAGGCACGACCATTAGCGGCTAAGCTAAATGAGCCGGTCTTAACTTCAAAACCTGCTTCAGTGGCTTCTTGCTCAGTCATACCCACCCATGCAATTTCTGGGTGCGTGTAGATGACATTGATAATAGTGTCATAGTTAACTTGAGCTTTTTCGCCATGGATGCGTTCAACAGCCATGATACCTTCTTCTGATGCTTTGTGCGCAAGCATTGGGCCACGTACTAAGTCACCGATAGCATAAACGCCATCAAGGTTGGTTTTACATTGGTCATCAACGTCGATTAGGCCACGTTCAGTCAAGGTAATACCACTGTCATCACCTAGCAATTTTTCTGAATAAGCACGACGACCAACACAAACAATTAGCTTATCAAAACGCTGCTCTGTAGATTCGCCTTTGTTCTCACTAGTGACCACAACTTCATCACCATCGATTTCAGCTTTGATAACTTTGGTATCAACACGGATATCAAGGCCTTGCTTTTTGAACATTTTAGCAGCTTCTTTAGCGATGTCTTTATCAGCCGCAGCTAAGAAACTAGGTAGCGCTTCATACACGACGACTTCTGAACCCAAACGACGCCATACAGAGCCTAGCTCAAGACCGATTACACCAGCACCGATTACACCTAAACGCTTAGGGGTTTCAGTGAAATCTAATGCACCCGTTGAGTCAACGATACGGTCATGGTCAGTTTTGGCAACTGGAATATCGATAGGGATAGAACCTGAAGCAAGGATGACATTCTTTGCAGTAATAGTAGATTCAGCAGCATCTTCAGCTGTGAATTTAATTTTCTTGTCACTACCTTTACCGTCAACTAAAGTACCCCAACCTTGCAACCAGTCAATGCCATTACCTTGGAATAAACCAGCAATACCACCCGTTAATTGCTTAACAATAGCTTCTTTACGACCTATCATGGTTTCGATATCGATAGCAACATCACCAGTACTGATACCATGCTCATCAAGGTCATGCTTAGTTGCTTCGTAACGATGCGAACTATCAAGTAAAGCTTTTGATGGGATACAACCGACGTTTAAGCAAGTACCGCCAAGTGCAGGCGTGCCTTTATAAATACGTTTTTCAATACAAGCCACGCTCATACCCAGTTGAGCTGCACGAATAGCTGCTACATAACCACCAGGACCGCCGCCGATAACGACTAGATCATAATTATCTTTCATAATAATATGTTTCCATGTTTTGTTTATCGTGTCACTTATTCTGCATATCTTTAATAAAGCCAGCATTTTCTATAAAACTAGTAATGTTTGATAAACGCAGTACACGCCTTATCGCCAAATCGGCTTGAAGACATGAGTATTTTATCCGTTATTTATAGTCACAAATAATGATTAGAATTATAAAAATATGATTTTGGGCGCAATAAGAAGTACCGAATGATTGATATCTAAAATTTAATAAGTCGCAAATAGAACTCTAAGCGATACCTGCATCACAGGTTTAAAAGCTTGTATCGGTCATTACCAATACAAGCTTAAAAAATTAAAGATCTAAAAGTAACAAAGTAGGGTCTTCAACCAACTCTTTAATGGTAACTAAGAATTGTACTGCTTCTTTACCATCAATCATACGGTGGTCATAAGACAAGGCAAGATACATCATTGGTAAGATTTTAACTTCACCATTAACCGCCATTGGGCGATCATTAATAGCATGCATACCAAGAATAGCAGTTTGCGGTGGGTTCAAGATAGGCGTTGACATGAGTGAACCAAATACGCCACCGTTTGAAATGGTGAACGTTCCGCCAGTCATATCATCTAGACCAAGTTTACCTTCTTGTGCTTTACCACCGAACTCACGAATCTTGGCTTCAACATCCGCCATGCTCATCTGATCGGTATCACGCAATACTGGCACGACAAGACCACGATTAGAAGATACCGCAACACCGATATCATAGTAACCATGATAAACGATATCATTACCATCTAACGATGCATTCACTGCTGGGAAACGTTTTAGTGCTTCTGTTGCAGCTTTTACGAATAACGACATAAAGCCCAAACGCGTACCATGACGCTTTTCGAACTGATCTTTATACTTAGCACGCATATCCATCAACGGCTTCATGTTGACTTCGTTAAACGTGGTTAACATTGCCGTTTCTTGAGAAGCTGCTAATAAACGATTTGCAACGGTCTTGCGTAGACGCGTCATCGGTACACGGCTTTCGCTACGTGGACCAGCTTCAGCAACGGGCTGACCACTGTCAGTTTTAATACTGCTATCCGCTTTTAGGGTTGGGCTGCTCATGTCACTCTTAGTAACACGACCACCACGACCACTACCTTCAACGTCTTTAGGATCAACGCCAGATTCTTTAGCAGCTTTACGCACTGCTGGGCTTTGATCTTTATGATCTGCTTCTACACCGCCAGTACTAGCAGCTGCTTGTACAGGTGCGCCGCCATCAGTTGCTTGCTTTTCTTGCACTGGAGCAGACTCAGCGGCAGGTGCGGCACTAGCGCTTGCGCCAGCTTCAAACTCTGCAATCAACTCATCTGACAATACTATATCGTCAACATGCTTAACAATACGAGTTACCACACCATTATCTGGGGCAACCACTTCTAATACTACTTTGTCAGTTTCGATTTCAGCTAATAGATCATCACGATTAACCTGTTGACCTTCAGTGACATGCCATTCAACGATTGTACCGTCGGCAACCGATTCTGGAAAAACGGGGGCTTTAATCTCAGCCATCGATATACTCCTTAGATGTAGATATTACTATTTATTATGAAGTCGTGATGAGCAACCCGTATCTATCATCCATAGCAATGCTATAGGTAAGCACTATGGATAAATAGTCTAATAGATACTGGCTGCCATCGCCTGATTGATAAAAATGTTATTTAACGCTTTAAATTTCTTACTAGAATTGTCATAGCTGGAATAAGTTATTTAGCCAACTCATCGACGCTAATGCCAAGACCACCAGCAATCAATGCTTGCTGCTGCTGTAAATGTATTTTAGCAGAACCTGTCGCTGGTGCTGCACTAGCAGGACGCGCAACCGGATCAACAATACGAGCTTTAGTTGGATGTGGCACAACAATACGATACATCTCAGGTGCTAGATAATACCAAGCACCTTGATTAAGCGGTTCTTCTTGTGTCCATACAATCTCAGCTAAGTTGCTATATTTTTCAATTTCAGCCACTAAGCGTTCTTCTGGTAGCGGATATAACTGTTCAATGCGAGCGATCGCAACATGGTCAAGACCTAAAGCGCGGCGCTGTTCAAGCAAGTCATAATAAACCTTACCACCACACAAGACGAGACGCGTGATTTGTTCTGGATTGACATTGTCAACATCTGATAAAACCGTTTCAAACTTGCCAGTTGCCAATTCTTCTAATTGAGAGGTTGCCAGCTTATGACGCAGTAAGCTCTTTGGGGACATAACAATCAAAGGCTTACGAATCGGGCGAACGCCTTGACGACGTAACGCATGATAAATCTGGGCTGGAGTTGTTGGCGTGATAACTTGCATATTGTCTTCAGCACACAACTGTAAGAAGCGCTCAAGGCGAGCAGATGAATGCTCAGGACCTTGACCTTCAAAACCGTGTGGTAACAACATCGTCAAGCCGCAAACGCGCTGCCATTTGGTTTCGCCACTAGCGATAAACTGGTCGATAACTACTTGAGCACCGTTAACAAAGTCACCAAACTGCGCTTCCCAAATGATTAAGGCATTAGGAACAGTGGTTGCATAACCGTATTCAAAGGCTAATACCGCTTCTTCTGATAACAATGAGTTATAAGTCGCAAAGCGGGCTTGGTCTTCGCTAATATGGGCAAGCGGCACATACATGCTGCCATCTTCCATATTAAACAGCTCGCTGTGGCGATGCGAGAACGTGCCACGACCGACGTCTTCACCGGTGATACGAACCAATAGGTCATCGTTATCAACTAAAGTAGCATACGCTAAAGTCTCAGCCGCGCCCCAGTTTAATGGCTCTTCGCCGGTTTGCATGGCTAGACGCTGTTCAACGACTTTTTGTACCTGACGCTGTAACTTGTAACCTTCTGGCATCTCTGCCATACGGCGACCATAAGCTTTTAATTTTTCAATATCGACACTAGTATCCCAGTCGTCTTGTAACTCATGATTTAAGTATGGCGACCAATCTACAAATAAGTCTGAAGAAGGCTCAAGAACCAGAGAGTTCGCTACATATTCGCCACGATCTAATGATTCACGATATTCATCTTCGTATTTGGTTTCTTCTTCAGCAGTCAACACGCCTTCAGCAATCAGCTTTTGAGCATAGATAGCACGGGTCGTTGGTAATTTCTTGATGACCGCATACATAAGTGGCTGAGTGGCAGACGGCTCGTCCGCTTCGTTATGACCGTTACGGCGATAGCAGAACAAGTCGATAATGATGTCTTTACCAAATTCATGACGGTAATCAAGCGCAAGCTGAGCTGCAAATATGACTGACTCAGGATCATCACCGTTAACGTGCAGAATAGGCGCATGAACCATTTTTGCCACATCAGTACAATATTCGGTAGAGCGCGCATCTTCTTGACGGCTGGTGGTAAAACCAACTTGGTTATTAATAACGATACGTACGGTGCCGCCCGTGGTATAAGCACGAGTCTGTGACATCTGGAAAGTCTCTTGTACCACGCCTTGACCTGCAAAAGCAGCATCACCATGGATAACAATAGGTAGAACCAGATTACCAGTAGTGTCGTTACGACGTACTTGGCGGGCGCGAACTGAGCCTTGAATCACAGGAGAAACAATCTCAAGATGCGATGGGTTAAAACCAAGGGCTAAATGCGTCTCGCCGCCTGGAGTCATAACGTTAGAAGAAAAACCGTTATGATATTTAACGTCGCCTGAGCCTTTTTCTGGCTGTACTTTACCATCGAACTCATCGAATAAGTCGGCTGGGTTTTTACCTAGAACGTTAACCAGTAGGTTTAAGCGTCCACGGTGAGCCATACCAATGACCACTTCCTTGGTGCCATAACCGCCAGCACGTTGGATGATCTCATTGATAGCAGGAATAAAGCTTTCGCCGCCTTCCAAGCCAAAACGCTTCACACCGGTATATTTACGGGCTAGATATTTTTCAAGCCCTTCAGCTGCTGTCAAGCGCTCAAGAATAGACAAACGCTTGTCTTTATCGAATTCGATATGACCGTGATTGGTTTCTAAATATTTTTCCATCCAACGCTTTTCAGTGCTGGTGGTCACGTGCATGTATTCAATACCGATATGACGGCAATATACACGCTCCATGATTTCAATAATTTCGCGTAAAGTCGCTTCAGACTTACCAATGCTCAAATCGCCCGTAGAATAGACGGTATCAAGATCAGCGTCTGATAAGCCATGATATGCTAACGTTAAGTCTTCAACCGCAGCGCGCGGATGTAGCTGTAACGGATCAAGCTGAGCACGACGATGCCCACGGCGACGATAAGCAGAAATAAGCTGTTGCACGCCCATCTGTTTAGGGTCAGCACAGTTTGCCGTACTGCCAGATGTGCCAGCAGCCCCAGTTGATACCTTGTTCGCAGTTTGATTGCGCGCAAGCAGTAAGAACTGGTCTTGAATGGCATGGTGGGCGGCGTCATTTTCTGACTTATATTGTTTAAAATAATCCTGCCATTCTGCATCGACGCTATTAGGGTCGCTTAAGAATTGCTCGTAGAGGGATTCGATATAATGGGCATTGTCAGCAGCGAGTTCTGTATGATCTACATTAGCTGCTTGTTTAGTTATACTATTCATAATAATCGTCTATTTGATAGATAAATGAATGGAATCGTGCTTATTGTTGTGTAATCCGTTATATGCAGGGCGCTATATATGGCGTATATCATAGGATACTGTTTGCAAGGAATGCGATTGCTGAGAGGCTATTACTGACTACCAGTGCTCCATAAGCTCGACGTTGATGTTGCTCGATCTTACAAAACTCTGCAACGTGCTGCCATAAATATATCGAATAAATATAGATTGGGCAGCATCATTACAACTGATAGGGTTAATTATTTGTGAACGTTCAGTCTTGTATCTTGCTTCGTTCCACAAAATTAACTCATATATACTGACATCAGCCATAGCCTATTATGATTAACGGGCTCTTAGCACATCAATCTCAACCTATAGAAGGCTGGATAAATAGGTATGTCATTCAGCTAGCTAATTACTCAGCTATTTCCTGCTGCAAAAGTCTTTCCTTGACTGATAAACGCTGTTTTTTGCCAAACATACATTGCTATCTAGGATAGCATGAATAAGATGCCAGCCATAGTTTGTTTATTCAATATTCAGTATTTAGCTAATAAATACCGAATATCACTCGGCTACTTATTCAATATTAGCTAGAGATTCATAATGGTGACGAAATTTGGTTGCTGCCAACCGTAGATAAATTTTAACGTTGCTATAATAGCACCTTTAGAACCATATTTTTATCCCAAGTTTTAAGATATTGCGATTTTTTTAAAAAACTTGTCTTTTTGGTCAACTATTTTATACTTTGAATAGCACCCTTAGCCAAATATTTTTTATGAACGTTTATAATTGCTTTTGTTTAAATGAAAACCTATTAATATTATCACTATACGGGCTGACTATAATACGGGCTGACTATAACATTCGGATAATTTTTTACATGCTATCAACGTGATCTTGCCTTAGCATTACATTATGATAGATATTTGTGACCTGATGATTTAGTTGCGAATTGGCTATTTGTAAGATTATAAATAGGCTTGCAAACAGATATAAAAAACACCGCCTAGTTATAGACGGTGTTTTTTTATATCAATTAAGCAGACAGTGATGCCATTAGCCTGCTTGATCGAGTAACAAATTGCGCAGATGACCAATGGCTTTGGTTGGGTTTAAGCCTTTTGGACAGACAGATACACAATTCATGATACCGCGGCAACGGAATAAGCTAAACGGATCATCCAAACGCGCTAAACGGGCACGCGTGTCGGTATCACGGCTATCAACGACAAAGCGATTGGCGTTTAATAATGCCGCTGGTCCTAGGAATTTATCTGGATTCCACCAAAAAGATGGGCAGCTGGTTGAACAGCAAGCACATAAGATACATTCATACAGACCGTTCATTTTTTCTCGTTGCTCAGGAGATTGTAAGCGCTCGGTTGGCGGCGCTGGTTGATCATTGATTAAGAACGGGTGTACTTTTTCATACTGCTCATAAAATTGGTTCATATCGACGACCAAATCACGAACTACGGGCAGACCCGGTAAAGGACGAACGACTACTTTTTCTGGCAAGGTATTCATGTTAATCAAACATGCCAAACCATTTTTACCGTTAATGTTCATCCCATCCGAGCCGCAAATACCTTCACGGCATGAACGACGGAAAGTTAGGCTTTCATCTTGCGACTTTAAACGTAAAAGCACGTCAAGCAACATACGATCAGAGTCAAGTAGCTCAATCGTATAGGTTTGCATACGTGGCGCTGCGTCCTGATCCGGATCGTAGCGGTAGATTTCGATGGTGCGAGTACCACGGCTCATAAGCTAAACTCCACACTTAAGATGATGGCGGGCAGACAAAACCGATGATCTAATCGCGCTTAGGGTGGTACAGAACTACATTATATAGAGCTATCATTCCCATCAGCGTTGATTTGATTTGGCTAAAGTCTTGTCGCTTGCGGTCACCTTTTATTAAATGAATAAAGGATAAAACAGTTCAATCATCGTGCCCCAACCAATATAATTTCAATGGACACGATAACTGATTAATAACTCAAATGATTAGTACACACGAATTAGTACACGCGAACTTTTGGCTCAACATAATCTACGGTTAGCGGGATTTTGCGAACTGGTTTATAGACGATTTTGTTGCCTTTAGAGTACCAAAGCGTGTGCTTCATCCAGTCGTGGTCATTACGACCGTTTGGTGCATAGTCATCATCTTCTGGGCGGTCATAATCAGAGACACTGTGCGCGCCGCGGCTTTCATGACGATGCGCAGCTGATACCATGGTCGCTTTTGCCACTTCATACAGATTTGCGACTTCAAAGGCTTCAATACGCGCGGTATTAAAGACTTGTGATTTGTCAGTCAGATGAATTTGGTCAATTTTATCTTCAAGCGCTAAAATCTGCTTCACCCCTTCATCCATCAAAGCTTGGGTACGGAACACGCTGGCATGCTTTTGCATAATGGCACGGATCTCATCCGCCACTTCTTGCGCATTGTAGCCTGATGTTGACTGCTGCAACTTGTCTAAACGCTTTACAGTATAGTCAAGCACATGGGTATCTAGTGGTTTATAGTCATGGTCGGCATGATGGAATTCATCAACAATATGTTTACCCGCGGCACGACCGAAGACCACTAAATCAAGTAATGAGTTGGTACCTAGACGGTTGGCACCGTGGACACTAACGCACGCACATTCACCAATCGCGTAAAGACCTTTAACCACAGTGCCTTTTTGATATAAGCCGTCTTCATCTGCACCGGCTTCTAAATCAGGGGTAATAACTTGACCATGAATAGTAGTAGGAATACCGCCCATCATATAGTGAATGGTTGGGATAACTGGGATTGGCTCTTTGGTGATGTCAACGTTCGCAAAGTTTTTACCAATCTCAAATACCGATGGCAAGCGCTTCATGATGGTTTCAACGCCTAAATGGGTCATATCCATTACGATATGGTCAGCATTTGGTCCACAGCCACGACCTTCTTTGATTTCTTGATCCATAGAACGAGAAACCAAATCACGCGGAGCTAAGTCTTTTACGGTTGGCGCATAACGCTCCATAAAGGCTTCGCCATCTTTATTACGTAAGATTGCGCCTTCACCACGGCAACCTTCGGTCAATAGCACGCCAGCGCCGTGAACGCCAGTTGGGTGGAACTGCCAAAACTCCATGTCTTGCAATGGAATACCAGCACGAACTGCCATACCGATACCGTCGCCAGTATTAATATACGCATTGGTAGACGCGGCAAAGATACGACCTGCTCCGCCCGTTGCAAGAACAGTAATCGGAGACTGGAATACCGCAACGGTGCCCGTTTCTTGTTCAATCGCGATGACACCATTGATATTACCGGCATCATCTTTGATTAAATCAAGGGCAATCCACTCGATAAAGAACTCTGTGCCTTGCTCAAGATTCTTTTGATACAAGGTATGTAGTAGCGCGTGACCCGTACGGTCAGCCGCTGCACATGCACGTTGTACGGCTTTTTCGCCATAGTTTGAAGTATGACCACCGAATGGACGCTGATAAATCGTCCCATCTTCGTTACGGTCAAACGGCATGCCCATATGCTCAAGCTCGTAAACGACTTTTGGCGCTTCACGGCACATATATTCAATAGCGTCTTGATCACCTAACCAATCTGACCCTTTAACGGTATCATAAAAGTGAAAATGCCAATTGTCATTACTCATATTGCCGAGACTGGCACCAATACCGCCCTGCGCTGCTACCGTGTGTGAGCGGGTTGGGAATACTTTAGTCAATACCGCAACCTTCATACCCGCTTGAGCCAAATGTAGTGAAGCACGCATTCCTGAGCCGCCACCACCAACGATAACCGCATCGTAATTAAGGGTTTTGATGTTGCTGATCGTATTGTCTTGTCGTGTTGCCATTATGGTTTTCCTAATGCCTGTTAATACTTGCGAAGTAAATACAAAGACCGCCTAGCCAGTCATGCCATCCGAGTTGAGTCATAGACTCAAAGCACGGGTTAGGATGATAGAACCCTACAAACTGGACATCTAAGCTGCCTTCAACCACTTACTAAAACGTGCAAATCTATCTGAGAGTTAAACAGCAACGACACCGAAGCCACTACCCCAAAAAATCATGATGCCCCAGAACAAGAAAACTAAAATAGCGATAATCATCACAGACTGTAGCACCAAGCGTAAACCTGAGGCACTAGGACCCAATTTACCCGTCGTGATGTAATCAGTAAATACCGTCCACATCCCAACCCAAGCGTGACCAGCAAGCGCCAGCACTGCAAGCAAGCTAAATAGGCGCATCGGCAGACTGGTCATAAACCCTGACCACTCGTAAAAATCGACGTCACCATGGGTCAAAAAGAAACCCAGTAACACCACACTATAGACCGCTAAAATAACGGCACTGATACGCTGAACCATCCAATCGCGAGTACCGGAACCGGTCAAACTTGTGGCGCTTTTGATACTTGAATCATGTTTATTCATTAGAACATCACCCATACAAATGACGCGACAATTAAAATCGCTGCAATTACAAAGCTGATCATAGAGGCAGCACGGCCAGAATTCAGCTCTTCGTTCATACCCATATCAGCAAATAAATGCTTCATACCCATCACAAAGTGATAAGCAATGGCAGCGACAAAAATCCACGCCAAAAAGCGCACAAAAACATTATCAAAAACAGTCTCAAAACTCTCAGGCGATGCCAAAGAGTTTTGCAGCAGCCATAACATGACCGGAATCAGTAAAAATAGGACAATGCCAGAGATACGATGCAGAATTGAAGCAATGGCAATCGGTGAACTATTCACGCTAATCACTTGGCTCAGCGGCAGATTTATGGGGCGGTTGCTTTTCACAGCGGGCATCCTTTTGCGGTTATACTTTTGCAGTAACTAAGACACCAATCGGTAATATGCACCTAAAAGTATATAGCACTACACGAGATGAATAAGATAAGGGATAGCTAGCTAGCTGACCTTGTTAATGTAAAGTTAATAGCGTGCAAATCAATCATAAAAGACACATTCGGCGTTGTCACATCTAACATGTTCACATCTAGTATAGACATCTGCCGCTTATATACCATTTAATAAGAAAACAATATCAATAAAAACCAGCATCAATAACCAGCACCATTAAAGTACAGTTGCTCATCTAATATGAGCAGCTCGTCACTTCCAAGCGCCTTAACGCAAAAAAGATAACTTTTCTCAGCCATGTTTTATTAAAGAAAATTACATGACGAGCACTTTTAAAGTAAAACATATACTAGAAACATTCAAGACACAAAAGTTTGCTGAGTCGCTAGAATGTTTGGTTAAACGTAACAAAACTTAAAAACATCTGGTGTGTAAACATTCATATATTTTATTTACTGGCTAATAGATATTGCTTTATTGCCATCACTGCATCGTCATTGACTCCTGTCATCATCATCCATTTGTACACTATTTATCATTAAGACCAGCGGTCACAATGAGCTGACATCACCACGCGTCACCACAAAATAAAATACAAAACGAGTAATCCTAAAGCCATATTAAAAAGACGCTGATAACCCATTTAAATTAGAAAAAGTTATCAAAAATAGCGATATACCATCATATTAGTTTTGTATAAAACGATTGGTCTTAAATCATCTTAATTATAAAAGGGCTGTCTCTTAATTACAAACTTATCCCCTAAATAATAAGCACATACGACGCCTTTTATAAAACTCATGAGTCTACTTATAATTTTAATGTTAGCTATAACTATATTATTGTTTGAATAGATAGAATTGGTCTATGCTCACCCATACCCTACCTAAGACTACCAAAATCGCTACAAAAATAATTACTTATATACCATTAAATAGATACATAATATATCACTATAACACTTGCTGCCTAATGGCGCAAAACGTCCGAAATTCATACAAAATTACTAAGCAGACATATTTTGATACAAAAATTACAGCCAGTAACTGCCTTAAAAGCACGGAAATTGGGCGCTGGCGTACTAAAACTCTTTTCAAATGTTGCAGCTTTACTGTTAATATAACCGGATTGTTAGATTAGACACAAAGCGATTATCGCTTTTGACTGGTCATACTCGACACTATACGTCGATAGCATCTTTACGCTAAAAACCAATGGAGAGGAAATTATGGCTGAGAATGTAGCTGAAAATAATGCCACCCTAACAGTAGACGGTAAGGATTACCAACTTCCTATTACTGAAGGTACTTTGGGACCGTCAGTAATCGATGTCGCTGCTTTCCAAAAAGCAGGCTACTGGACTTATGATCCAGGCTTTATGGTGACGGCTCCTGTTGAGTCAAAAATTACCTTTATTGATGGTGGTAAAGGTGAGTTGTTATATCGCGGCTACCCTATTGATCAGTTGGCGAACAATGCAGAATATTTAGAAGTGGCTTATGCGTTGATTCATGGTGAGCTGCCAAATGCTGAGCAAAAAACAGAGTTTTATAAAAAGATTCATAGCCATACTGCGGTACACGATCAGCTGCGTAAGTTCTTTGAAGGCTTCCGCCGTGATGCGCATCCGATGGCAATTATGGTCGGTGTGGTCGGTGCTCTCTCAGCCTTCTATCATGAAAGCTTTGATGTCAGCGATGAGCGTCATCGCGAAATCACTGCGATTCGCCTGATTGCCAAAATGCCAACACTTGCCGCGATGAGTTATAAATACTCACAGGGCGAACCGTTTATGTACCCACGTAATGACTTCAATTACGCGGAAAACTTTGTTTATATGATGTTTGCCACGCCTGCTGACGTGAATTTTCAAGTGAACCCGATCATTGCTAAAGCGCTGGATAAAATCTTCACGTTACATGCTGACCATGAACAAAATGCCTCAACGTCTACCGTACGTCTAGCAGGCTCTACGGGTGCAAACCCTTACGCTTGTATCGCAGCGGGTATTGCTGCCCTTTGGGGTCCATCGCATGGTGGCGCGAACGAAGCCGTGCTTGAGATGTTAGATGAAATCGGTACGGTTGAAAACGTGCCTGCATTCATGGAAAAAGTAAAAAACCGTGAAGTGAAATTGATGGGCTTTGGTCACCGTGTTTATAAAAACTTCGATCCACGCGCACAAGTTCTAAAAGAGACGTGTGATGAAGTATTACAAGCGCTCGGTATCAACGATCCTAAGCTTGAGCTGGCAATGGAGCTGGAAAAAATCGCATTAGAAGATCCGTTCTTCATCGAGCGTAACTTGTATCCTAACGTTGATTTTTATTCTGGCATTATTTTAAAAGCCATCGGTATTCCAACCTCAATGTTTACTGTGATTTTCTCGCTAGCTCGTACTTCTGGCTGGATCAGCCATTGGCTTGAGATGCACAGTGAGTCATTCAAAATCGGTCGCCCACGCCAATTATATACTGGTGAGACGCGTCGTGATTTTGTTAAAGTTGAAGAGCGTAAATAATCTACGCTTAAGTGTCATATAAGTAAGAATCTTAATAAAAAATCCTGCCATGTGCAGGATTTTTTATGGGCAGAATTTGAGACTGCCTTTAGTCATACGTCTAAATCTAACCAAACCGCTAAGCGACTGATATTATTTAAACTCTTTTAACGTTTGCTCGTATTTGGCAATTTGCTCATCGTAGCCTTTAATAGTGTCGTCAAACTTGGTCATGAGCGTCTCAAACTCTTGTTGCTGCGTTTGCTTTAATTGCTGCATATCGAGGGCTTGTTGCACCTCTATTTGTTGCCATACTTGATACTGGACAATCAAACGACCGAGCGCTGGACTTTTTAACGTAAGCCGCGCCGCGATTTCAGGATGTTCAAAGAGCTGCGGCGTTAAGGTAGCGATATTAAGCAGTGTGTCGATGTCTTGCGCGCTTAATGCGGTTGCGGTAGGCTGATACAGGGCTTCCATAGCTTGTTGATAACGCTTAATTAATTCATCTTCTGGAAGTAATTGAGGTTCATACGCTTCAAGACTCAAACTTTTCAATACTTTTAAATCACGCTCGCCCACCTCGATACTGGTATTGATATCTACCGAGGCAGTCACTACATCTTCAGATTCCGCTTCGTTTGTCACAGTTGCTGAGCTCTTGTCCTGTGTAGATTTGGCATGATCTCCAGCGGCAGCAATGCTATCTGTTGCATCTGCTGCTTGTAGCGACTCATATTCTGCTTGCAAGCGGCGCTGTAAACCTTGCATTTGGGTGACATATAATGACTGAAATTCAGCAATACGCGCGGCAGCCGAGTCACTTTGTACCGCAGATTTATTAGCATCGGCATGTTGTTGCTCAGCGGTCTGACCGCCTTTCTCTACAGTCTCCGTTGCTGCTTGCTGCTGACAGGCGCTGAGTAATAGGGTTGCTGTGAACATACTGGCAACGAGTGTTGATTTTTGCCGTCCGTAACGCGCAGATTTGCACGCCGTTAGCGCAGCAGCAGAGCCAGTAAGAGGCGTTGGTGTTAAAAACTTAAACATGACGTCACAGTTCCTATATAAAATACGTAGATAAAAATAAGAGCAGAAATAATGCGAATTAAACTAAAAACTAATTCAAGGATAGATAAAAAATTAGGCTAACGATAAAGGGTAGTCATGACTTTACGCCTTACACGTTAACAGCCAACTTACTTTGCAAAAAGGGGATACACGCCATAAACATCTGACAATCTTGCCCACGCTGCTGACGAATAAAATAATCCTGCACCATCCGCGCTTGCTGCTCAATACCATAATCAAAAAACGGTTTACCAGTCACCAGTTCATACTGATAACGCCGATTCATCAGCGCACCGCGTACCACTTTTAGCCCTTGTTGTAGCTGCCACACGTGCGTCAACTCATGAATCAGCCAGCCCTGCTTACTAAGAGAAGCCTGAGTAAAATCAGTAATCCAATTGGCGCGGTGAAAGTAAATATTACCATTGGGACTGACCGCATAATTTCTAAGCACCCACCATGCCGTCTTTAATTGCACACTATCAAGGTTAATATGTGTACCGAAAACGGTACGCGCGAGAGCAATCTCAGCGGCGTTCAGCTTGCGTACCTGTTGTGGATAGCATTTAAAAAAGGTGCGCCATGTTGACTGGTTAGTTTTGTCAGCAGGTGGTTTGATAATTTGCCTTGGCATAAGCAGTCATTGACTCCATAGTAATAACTTAAGGTATTTTTATAATAAAATTTAGTTTGAGGTTAGCTTCGGTTCAACTACAGTATTGCCAACACAGCTTAAATAGGGCTGATAACGCTAAAATAAAAGCGCTGCGGACATAAGCTGTACAGTCACGTGACTTTTTTTTAACATGGTTTTGCGTTAGCCTGTTCTGTCGGCTTTCGAAGCTGGCAGTATTCTTTATTTTTTAAATCAACTTTTAACCTTTTATTTTAAGTTATGAGAGTCTTATGTCATCCTCCTTCCATAGCGATACGCCGCTGGCACAGCGCATGCGCCCAACCTCCCTTGATGCGATTATTGGTCAAGCGCACTTACTGGCGCAAGGTGCACCGTTGCGGCGTTTGATTGAACAGCAGCATCTACCTTCCATTATTTTGCATGGCGATGCTGGTATTGGCAAAACGACCATTGCGATGCTGCTTGCTGACGCGGTAGGACGTCCGTTTCACGCGTTATCGGCACTCAATACTGGGGTTAAACAACTGCGTGAAGTATTAGATAGTAAAGACTCATTAAGTTTTGCAGCGCCAGTGGTTTTTATTGATGAAATCCATCGTTTTAATAAGGCACAGCAAGATGCACTGCTCGGCGCGGTAGAGTCCGGAGACATTACCCTGATTGGGGCAACCACAGAAAATCCGTCTTTTAGTGTTAATAATGCGCTATTGTCACGTTGCCAAGTCTATCGCTTGCAACCGCTGAGTTCAGAGCAGATTAGTGCCGTGTTGCAACGTGCAATGACAGAAGATATTAAGTTAAAGTCGCTAAACATCGACCTGCAAGCTGAGCAATTTATCAGTGAATTGGCACATGGTGACGCGCGTAAGGCACTCAATATACTGGAGCTGGCGATTCAAACCGCTGACCCAAAACAGACGCAAATTCTTATTGATAATGAGCTGGTCAGTCGAGTCGTACAAACGGCATTGGTACGCTATGACAAGGATGGCGAGCAGCATTATGATATTGTCTCTGCACTGATAAAGTCGGTACGTGGTTCCGATCCTGATGCAGCATTATATTGGATGGCACGAATGCTCGTTGGCGGCGAGCCTGCTGATTTTATTGCTCGGCGCTTGGTGATTTTAGCCAGCGAAGATATTGGCAATGCCAATCCCAATGCCTTATTGCTTGCGGATGCGGCGCTGCGCAGTGTGCAGTCGATAGGCATGCCTGAAGCGCGCATTATTTTGGGGCAAGTGGTGGTCTATTTAGCGACCAGCGCCAAAAGTAACAGCACTTATAATGCGATTAATGCGGCGATGAAATTAGCAGAAAAAGATGCCTCGCCTGTGCCGCTACATTTGCGTAATGGGGTCACCAAATTGATGCGTCAAGAAGGTTATGGTGCTGGCTATCAGTATCCGCATAATTATCCGAATCACTATTATCCGCAATCTTATTTACCTGATAATCTGGTGGGCACGCAGTTCTATAAATTTGCAGACAATCAGCGTGAGCAACACAGCAAGCAATTTATGGAGTGGCTAAGGGCACAAGTTGCCAGTAATGAATAAGCAGTCACGTTTTTAAACTGTTAATTTTAATACTTTTATATTAATGATAAATGACTTTTACTAAGCACTACAGCGCGCCTGAGCCTCAGCTGTTACAATAGCCACATGAGTTTTATATTCACCCTTATTTTTACATAATAATATTGAGATTCTTATGAGCTTAGACAGTATTACTGACATTATTGACGATATTCGTGCCGGCAAAATGGTCATCTTAATGGATGATGAAGACCGCGAAAATGAAGGCGATATCATCATGGCAGCGACCCATGTGCGCCCGGAAGATATTAACTTTATGATTACTCATGCGCGCGGCTTGGTTTGTTTGACCTTATCACAAGCTCGCTGTCAGCAATTGGCATTGCCGTTAATGTCGGATCGCAATGAGGCAAAATTCAGTACCAACTTTACCGTATCTATTGAAGCGGCTGAAGGTGTAACCACGGGTATTTCAGCGGCGGATCGCGCGCGTACGATTCAAGCAGCGGTGGCGTCAGCTGCAAAGCCTTGCGATATCGTACAACCGGGGCATATTTTCCCAATTATGGCGCAAAATGGTGGCGTGTTGCACCGTGCAGGACACACCGAAGCCGGTTGTGATTTGGCGCGACTTGCCGGTCTTGAGCCAGCAGCAGTGATTGTTGAGATTATCAATGCCGATGGCACCATGGCGCGCCGTGATGACCTTGAAGTATTTGCTAAAGAGCATGATCTTAAAATTGGTACCATTGCCGATTTGATTAATTATCGCATTGCCAATGAACAAACGGTAGAAGAAGTCGAAGTGCGTTCGTTTGAAACCGAATATGGCACTTTTACCTTACACCGCTTTCGTGAGTTTGGCGCTTCTGAGACGCATTTAGCCTTAGTAAAAGGTGATGTCAGTACAGGCGTCAGTACCGTACGTGTGCATGGTTTTCATCCCTTGCGTGACTTATTTGCTGCCAAAAATGACACCACAGGTCGTAGTGGCTGGAGCGTACAGTCAGCATTAGAGGAAATCAATGCCAGTGAGCGCGGGGTATTGGTATGGATTGGTAATCATGAGCCGACTGATTTAGGCGATGCGCTTGATAAAGCGGCGGCGAATGAAGCCGTCTCCACGCTTATTCAACAGCCATACCGCAGCATCGGCGTGGGTGCGCAGATTTTGCGTCATTTAGGCGTACGTAATATGCGCTTATTGTCCTCACCAATGAAGTTTCATGCGTTATCAGGGTTTGAGTTAAACGTATTAGAGTTTGTGCCTGCGCCTAAGCAAAAATAGTCCTTAACAATTTATTTTTAAAAAAATTAGGTTATAAACAGTCAGTTAATAAACAGCTAGTAAATAAAGAATAGTAAAGAAAAAGGCACGTTAGCTATAGTTAACGTGCCCTTTTTTGCTAAATTTTTATTGTAAGTACTAACTTATTACATCTCAGGCATATGTCCGACTGTGTTTTCCAACGCTTGCAAACGCGAGCGCTCATCGGTTGTCCACGGCACTTTTTTCTCGCCCTGACTGTCCAAACGCACTACGACCGCATCGGCAGTGGCAACGATGGCTTGTTGCGCGCAGCTATAATAGCTGTATTCTATAACGATACTGGTTGTGCCCAAACGCTGACAACGTACGCCCAATAATAACGTATCAGGATACGTCACTGGACGTAAATATTGGCAACTTGAGGCGGCAAGTACGGTCACCATATTGCCATCAAACATCCCAAGCGCTTGCAGATAAGCAATACGCGCAGACTCCGCATAGCGGTAATACACCACATTATTTAAATGGCTAAAGGCATCCATTTCGCCCCAATGTATGGGCTGCTGATGAATCACCGGATACTGCGCCAATGCGTCAGGCACGTTGCTGTCATCAGCAAACCTGTTTTGCTGTAAATTTAAAGGATTAGCCATTTGATTACTATTCATAGGTGAGTACCTGTTGCTCATTCAGCTGAGAAGTCACGTTTTTTATTAAAAAATTATCAGTAAAAACTCATCAATAAAATTTAGTATCATAAATTTATCATTAAAATATTTAGCGCTCAGACTGCTCTATAATTTGCGTGGTTGCTAGTGGGGTTACTGTTGGCGGACTGGCAAGCAGTTTATCAAGCCAAGCAATCACCTCAGCAATCGTAGTCGGTGCTGCCATTATTGTATCTACTGGGTCAGTGGATGCTGATGCGTTATTTTTAGATGGGTTGCGAGTGACTGTAGATGTTGCGACAAGCGGTTGCAGCTGCTTGCGTGCTTGCCGCAAATAGCCAGCAAGTTGTTTTTGCTCGCGCATATTACCCGCTTGCATGGCAAGATTTAGGGTCATGATGACTTCATGAATGGTTAGTTGCTGACGAGTAATGACGGCATTGTTCTTTAAACGGTCATGGCTAGATAAAAATTTCTGAATATTCTGGAGGGCAATATTTTGTAGTTGCCAAGGGCTAGGTTGGGCGCTTTGTGCTTGTAGATGGGCAATATCTTTGATAAGGCTTTGTTGAATCACCTGCTTTAATGCAGGTGCAATCTCACTGTTATTTTGCGACAATTGCCACTGTAAGCCACGTAATAATCCTAACGCGGCTTGGTCATTATTGTCCGCCAATAAACTATCTGCCGCTTGAAGTTGCAAGCGCAATAAATTCAGCTGATTTTGCGTTTGATTGTCTTCTGCTGGCGTGGGCGCTTGCTTTATTTTGGGCGTCGCTTGTTGATTAAGCGCAAAAAGTCGGTCGTCCATATCATTCAATCGGGTCGCTAACTGCTCATTGGTTTGCAGGCGTTCTATCATCTGATTTTGAAAGCGCTGCTGACTGACATACAACCAAATAAACCCAATAATCAGCAGCAAAATAAACAGCCACTGTAATTGTAATAACAGTACACTCGCCTGCCGCCGCTGCTGACCCGCGGTGGGTACAGGAGATGAGGGTTTAAAGTCAGTTGGCATAAGGATGTACCGTTAATAATAAGAGTAAATCAGCTTAAAATAAATGTAAGCTAAATGCTATTTTATATAAGCCATATTTTAAAGCTAAGGACTTGATATCGCAGCTAAAATTGTTGCTGGCGCTAAATCTTCAACTTGCCAATAGTCTAGGTCGCGTTCGGCAACCATATCCGCTAGGCGCGTTCCTAATACCACATAACAAAAATCATTCAGCGCTAACGGCGTTACTTGAGGGTTAAAAGTATCAGATGCACTCACCTGTGACTCAGCAACCACCTGTAACCAATGCTCAAATGCTGTACCACTACTAACAATCACGATAGGTTTTTCGATTTGCGGCTCTGTTTGTGTTTGCGCTTGTCCCTGCAATGCACGATTAAAGTGCTGTTGCCAATGCTGATATTGCGCGCTTGCCGTCTCTGGCATGATACGCTCATACCAGGCAATGCTATCAATATGGACGCCGCGCGCGTGTAGCGTATCAACCAACAGCCGCCGTCCGCCCAGTCCGCGCCATACCAGTAACTTATCTCCTGCTTGTAATACCTCAATCTCAGGCATCGCCAGCATACCCTCATTATTAGCAAGAGTGGGCTGCAATACCTCATAATGAATAGGCAAGCGCTCATCCGCTAACACTGCTGCCGTTGCTTGACCGACCGCAATGATATGACTGGGCGCTTTTATGGTGCTATGGCTACTTTGGTTCTGTTCATGCTGATGCTGATGATTACTGCTAATTGTCTCATCTTTGTGTTGCAAATCAGCTTGTAAATCTCTTAACTGTTGCCAAACCGCCAGACCAGACGCTGCGGCGGTTGGGCTAACAATGACCAACGCCTGATAGTCGCCTGCCAACCATTGGCGCATGATATCGATATCAGGCTCTGATACCGTACGCGGTTGTAGCGCCAGCATAGGAATATCCACAACGCTAAAACCAGCTGCTTGCAGATGAGCCGTTAACGGCGCAGCGCGCTCGATGGGTCGCGTATTAATAACCACACGCGCAGGCGCTATACCAGTAGAGAATGGGGCAGAGAGTGTCATAAACCAACCATGTTATAAAAAGAAGATTTAGCGCATCAACAATATAAAAGCCTTGATAGCGTCAGGCTTAAATTTAAAACTAGTCTTCTGGATGATAAATCGCTGATAAAATAGCGCCCGCACCAGTAGCAAGCAGCATATCAGCAACCTCAATACCCAACTGATTGGCTTGTGCTTCTTGTTCAGCCTGCGTACCCGTTAACACCACGCGCTTGTCGGCTTTTAGTAAAGCACTACCATCTGCTTGCCCAACGCGTCCACGCAACCATAACGTATTGCCAGCATCATCATTAGCAATGTTATTACCGTCTTGGCTATCACTGGCACTTTCAGCATGAAGTACCGCATAGGCAGCAATCGGTACTTGGCAACCACCTTCTAAATGACGATTGAGTGCACGTTCAGCAATCAGACGAATACGGGCTTTATCATCATTTAATGGGGCTAATAACGCCAGTATGTCAGCATCGCCTTCACGGCACTCAATTGCCAATGCGCCTTGACCAACCGCAGGCAGACACATATCAATATCCAGCTCACCACGGATACGCGCATCAAGCTCAATACGCTGCAGTCCACTGGTTGCCAAAATAATAGCATCATACTCGCCAGCATCTAACTTACCTAAACGTGTACCGACATTACCGCGCAACGTTTTAATCTGCAAATCTGGGCGATAAGTTTTAATCTGACACTGACGACGCAGACTTGACGTGCCGACAATCGCACCTTGCGGCAGCGCGTCGATATTATCGTAAGTGTTAGATACAAAAGCGTCCGTTGGAGCTGCACGCGTACAGTAAGCACCGAGCATCAATCCTTCTGGCAAATCCATGGGCACATCTTTGAGTGAATGCACGGCAATATCTGCCTGTCTGTCATACATCGCTTGCTCAAGCTCTTTAACAAACAAGCCTTTACCCCCAATTTTTGCTAAGGGCGTATCCAAAATTTTGTCACCCTTAGTGACAATTTTTAGTAAATTAATGGTCAAGTCTGGATACAACGCGAGCAGACGATCACGAATATGTTCTGCCTGCCATAGTGCTAATGGACTTTGGCGCGTGGCAATATTTAGAGTGGTAACAGTCGGTTGAAACGTGCTGCTCATAGGGAACCTCGATAAAAGTGATGCTATAAATTGGTGATGTAGTGATGCAAAAAAATACCCCTATTTAAGCATAAATAAGGGTTGGATGATATGGGGCGTTTATTAGAGGCTTGAGAATGAAATAAGTTATACTTTTACCCTCTATGTAACCTTTGTATTGACATACCTTATTTTTGTCTACCTTTCCCTTACATGCTATGTATCTTTTCTCGCAATGACGGCAAATGACGACGGCTCACCGCGAGAGTCTCATCAACACCTTTAAAACGCACCTGATATTGACCTGAATCGACTGTTTCCAAAAAATCAAGGTAGCTGAGATTGATAATGGCATTACGGTGGACACGGAATAGCTGATCGCCAAACTCTTCTTCCAAATCTTTTAAGGTATCATCAATTAATACCACGCCATTTTTATGACGAACCTTGACATATTTTTGATCTGCTGTGCAATAATAAACATCACTAAGTTTGATTAACTCAACCCCGCGATGGGTACGAGCGGTAATATGCTCGCGTAATGGCTTTGCGGTAGGATCTTCTAGTTTGCGCATCTCATTTAATTGCGCTGCATTCAATTGCTTGGCTTTATTTAACGCTTCAAGCAGCTCATCTTTATTGGCAGGCTTTAACAGATAGCCGACAGCGTTGGCTTTGAATGCAGCAATGGCATAATGATCATAAGCGGTGACAAAAATAATAGCAGGTGGACGCTCAAATTCGTGCAACAGCGTAGCACAGCGCACCCCATCCATCTCAGGCATCCGAATATCCAGTAGTATGACATCAGGTTGATGCGTCTTTACTGCAGCAATAGCATCAGCGCCCGTTAGCACCTGTGCGACTACCTCATGCCCTGACTCTTGCACAATCCTAGTCAAACGCTCACGGGCTAATGGTTCATCATCACAAACTATAATGCGCATGTATTTCCCTCTTTGACCACTGAATAAACAATAATAAATGATTATGGCGTTATTAAACCGTATGCATGCCAATCCCTACCCATCGAACGCCCTTAAAACAACTAAATCTCTCTTAACCTACTTCCATAGTACGCCAATTTGCTTTAAAGCAAAGGACAAATTAGCAACCCGTAAAGTATCCCTATTTGACCGCCTTTATTTTGATTAACTATATAATATAACAAGGTAATGACGGCAAAGAAGCCGATGCGCGTGCTTTGTACCCGTGGCTGATTCTAGCAGGCTATTATTAGCGACATTTTTAACTGAATAATAGACATTATGCCTAATAGAAAATAGACAACACCCGTTCAAATTAGGTGCTTTTTTGGTAGCTGTTGGCATGATAGCAATCATCCATAAAATAATGGTGCAACAATCATGCCATTGTAAGAGCAGATAACAGAATAAAGGAATAGTGATAAGGTGGTTATAAAGTAGAGAGAAGATAAAAATAAGCCACTGTTAATCTTAATGACACACGCTAAAAGCACATAAATATCTTATCTATCACGGTGATGTATATCAGGCTTAAAAAGCTAATACCTGCTAATTTTGAGGCTATGTTGCACCTACAATGCACCTTCTTTATAGTCCCACATCTTGTAATGGGTAGTCAATTATGGTGATTACTTGGGTGTTGGTGATGGTACTTTTAATATCAGCATCTTGACCAAAGTGAGCACGAAGCCGCTCTGCTTGTATATTAAAGTTAATTTGTTGGCGTAGCTCATGCGCTACCATAAAGGTCTTATCTGGTAACTGTACCGTGACTGTGATGATTACGCGGTGCGACTGCCATGTTACAACGATATCAATAGTAATGGTTTCAGTGGTTCTCTCAACCACATTGAGTAACATTTTTTCGAGCACCATCTGTAAGGTCAGCGCCGTAATGATCATATCGTACATCACATCTTCTTCTGGCAACTGCCATCTGACTACCAGCTTATCTGCTAACCGACACGCTTCAATAGCTAAATAATGCTCGCATAGTGCCACCTCTTCTTCAAAGCTAATCTCACGCGCCCCATCAAAACTGGCACGAAATAAGGCGGAAATATGTTGCAGTAATATAGCAGCACGCGCAGGTTCGGTTTCAGTCAACGATGCTAAACTATTAATGATATTAAAAAAGAAATGCGGTGAGATACGCGATTTCATAATGTCGTTTTGGGCAGTGAGCTTATCTTCAAATGACTGTTTTAGTATCATTAACTCGCGATGACGACGCAAAAAGTACAACAAAAATACAAACGTAAAGC
The DNA here is from genome assembly GCF_040309565.1 of Psychrobacter sp. 16-MNA-CIBAN-0192. Lineage (NCBI taxonomy): Bacteria > Pseudomonadati > Pseudomonadota > Gammaproteobacteria > Moraxellales > Moraxellaceae > Psychrobacter > Psychrobacter sp. 16-MNA-CIBAN-0192. Next base: position 39,818 of record NZ_JBEOOX010000001.1, on the reverse strand, counting down.
CGCCAGTAATTAAAACATTAAACAAAACGTTATTTAAAAAAACTTGGCTATTGTATTCAATCCAGCCCGCATTAATCATTATCAGCATAATGAGGGTGACAGATACAGCAGAGCCTATCGTCAGCAATAATAAAATACGTAGACTGACCTTTACCACATTCTCATGTCGGAAAGTAGGACGCATATAGTCAATAAGGTAGAGCGCTGGAAGAATCGTTGCCACATTTTGAACAATACGGCTGGCAAATTTGATTAAAAAGTCTGACCACGTTGCTAAATCTTGTCGATTGATAATAGTGACAAATAATGACCAAAAAAAGATATACAGTATCCACTGCCAAGGTCTCATCATCTCCATGAGCTTGGGGACAAAAAACTCTAAGCGCTCCGCTAGTAAGGCAACCTCATCCTTTGCTATACTTAAGTCCTTATTCTCCTGACTTGTCTTAGACCGATATGAACGCCAATTTTTCAAATAATAGTAATCCTGAGCAAAATAATAATTCACATGCATCTGATTCTAGCACAGATGTTTCTCTTGCGAATAGCCAAAGCGTATCTGCACCTACAAGTGAAGGCAGCGGTAAAGGTCAACAGATGTGGGGCGGACGTTTTAGCGAAGCCACTGACAGCTTCGTTGCTGCCTTTACCGCATCTGTTGGCTTTGACCAACGCTTTGCCCGCCACGATATCGAGGGCTCAATCGCCCATGCAACCATGCTCAAAGAATGCGATATTTTGGAAGCCAGTGAAGTTGCAACCATCATTGATGGTCTGCAGCAAGTGCTACGTGAAATCGAAGCCGGTGAGTTTAACTGGTCGATTGCGCTAGAAGATGTACACATGAACGTCGAATCACGCCTGACAGATATCGTCGGTGCAGTGGGCAAAAAGTTGCATACCGGTCGTAGCCGTAATGACCAAGTGGCGACCGATATTCGTCTTTGGTTACGTGAGGAAGTCGATAACATTATCGCCCTACTCGTACGTTTGCAAAGTGGCTTGTTAGATTTGGCTGAGCAGCATACCGATACCATTATGCCGGGCTTCACGCATTTGCAAACTGCACAGCCTGTGAGCTTTGGTCATCATGTGATGGCATGGTTTGAGATGTTGTATCGCGATACCGAACGCTTGGTTGATGCGCGTCGCCGTATCAATCAGATGCCGCTTGGTAGTGCTGCCCTTGCAGGTACGACGTTCCCAATCGACCGCACTATTACCGCTGAATTATTAGGTTTCGAAGGTATTTGCCAAAACTCGCTTGATGCCGTATCAGACCGTGATTTTGCCATTGAATTTACCTCGGCAGCTTCTATTTTAATGATGCATATGTCACGCATGAGCGAAGAAATTATTCTTTGGATGTCTGCGCAATTTAACTTTGTACAGATTCCTGATCGCTTTTGTACCGGCTCTTCTATCATGCCGCAAAAGAAAAATCCTGACGTGCCAGAATTGGTTCGTGGGAAAGCTGCGCGTGTGTTTGGGCAATTGATGACTTTATTAAGTCTAATGAAAAGTCAGCCGCTTGCCTATAATAAAGACAATCAAGAAGACAAAGAACCACTTTTTGATTGCGTCGATACCTTGACTGGTTCGCTATTGGCATTTGCTGATATGCTGCCAAACATCACCCCTAATAAAGAAAATATGCGCGCCGCCACCATGAAAGGCTATGCTACTGCTACTGACTTAGCTGATTATCTGGTGCGTAATGGCGTAGCGTTCCGTGATGCTCATGAAGTCGTTGGTAATGCCGTTGCGTTAGGTATTAAAGAAGGCGTTGATTTGAGCGATTTATCTTTGGCGCAATTGCAGCAGTTTAGCGATGCGATTGGCGATGATGTGTTTGAGTATTTGACGTTAGAAGGCTCACTTGCTGCGCGTGACCATTTAGGCGGTACTGCACCCAATCAAGTCAAACAAGCGATTAGCCGTGGTCGTACTCGCTTGGAAGTCTTTGCCTAGACTGATACTTTTAATTGTTTAAATACTTCACTTAAAAACGCCCGCCATTGTTGCGGGTGTTTTTTTGAGCAGAATCAGGTACAGTACTAGGCAATCTCATTTATTCTTAACATCATTAAAAAAGCCATTAAAAAAACCTTTATAAATCAGGAGTCTTTCATGACCGAAACGTTTAACCCACAAGCCAATACCGTTTTTTGCCGTAAATATCAGCAAGAGTTACCAAAAATGCCGCATCCGCCTTTTCCTAACAAAGCGGGTCAAGCGCTACAAGAAACGGTCTCTGAAAAGGCTTGGAAAGAGTGGCTTGAGCAGCAAACGATGCTGATTAATGAAAATCATCTTAGTATGCTTGATCCTGAAGCTAAGAAATTTTTAACCGATCAGCGTGATAAATTTTTGGATAATGAAGATTATGAGCGCGCACAAGGTTGGACGCCAGAGAGTAAAGGCTAAGCAACTCTTTAATCTTACCGATAGCAATATCATGCTAAAAAATAAAGCGGCTAAAGGGCTGGGACTTGCTGGCGAAGTTTGCTAGTATAAGGAAGATTTACAACACTGACAGACTCGGGGTGCGATATATATTGACTGCTTAATAGGCAGTTAACGTATGGTCGCTGAGAAACCACCCGCCGAACCTGATGCGGTTAGTACCGACGCAGGGAAGTCTTAAGCCTATGTTGTATCGTACAAAGGGCGCGCAGAAATGCCTTTTTTATTATTGCCAACATTGAGTAGAACTTTAGACTGCTAAATGCTGTTTTAATAAAAATGATGCCCACCAATCCTTTAGAAATGACTTATCAAGGTTTATGTTGATAAGCTATTATATTGCGATTGAATTTGTCGGTATAAAATAGTCTTGCCCCGCAGCTACTGGCGGTGTTGCCTTTACCACTGGACAACACGCTAGGACAGCATATGACTACTTCAGATATTGGCTCACAAGCCACCAAGCATACCCCGTCAAAAGTAACTGCTAAAGCAGACGCGTTAAAAACTCCCGCCCATCGCAGCGAAAAAGATGCCCGTTTTGAAGAAGACGCGCGCGACTTACATCGCATTTTACCTGCCTCGCGCAAGGTTTATATTGAAGGTTCACGCCCTGATATTCAAGTACCGATGCGCGAGATTACCCTTGACCCAACCCCGATTCAAGGCGTGTCCGAGTCCGAATGGGAGCAAAACCCACCGTTTTATGTGTATGACACCTCAGGCGTTTATACCGATCCTAATGCCACCATTGATTTGACCAAAGGTTTGCCTAAACTGCGCGAAGATTGGATTAAAGAGCGTGGCGATACCGAACAATTAAGCGGCTTATCAAGCGATTATGGGCTAGCACGTGCGCGTGATATCAGCACTGCTAATCTACGCTTTGCTCATATCGACAAACCGCGCCGTGCTAAAAAAGGACAGAACGTCACGCAATTGCATTACGCGCGCCAAGGTATTATCACGCCTGAAATGGAATTTATCGCCATTCGTGAAACCCAAAAACAGCACGAGCTGACCGACATGCGTCAACATGAAGGTGAAACGTTTGGTGCGCACACGCCAGCGATTATTACGCCTGAATTTGTCCGCAGTGAAGTGGCTGCCGGTCGCGCTATTATTCCAAACAACATCAACCATCCTGAATCTGAGCCGATGATTATCGGGCGTAATTTCTTGGTCAAGATTAACGCCAATATCGGAAACTCAGCGCTCGGCTCTTCTATTGATGAAGAAGTATCCAAAATGACGTGGGCGACGCGTTGGGGTGCGGATAACATCATGGATTTATCAACAGGTAATCATATTCATGAAACCCGCGAATGGCTGATTCGTAACTCGCCAGTGCCAATTGGTACCGTGCCAATTTATCAAGCGTTAGAAAAAGTCGATGGCGTTGCAGAAGATTTAACGTGGGAAATCTTTCGTGATACCTTGATAGAGCAAGCCGAGCAAGGTGTGGATTACTTTACCATTCATGCTGGTGTACTGCTGCGTTATGTACCGCTGACCGCCAATCGCTTGACCGGTATCGTCTCTCGTGGTGGCTCTATTATGGCGCAGTGGTGCCTCGCCCATCATAAAGAAAGCTTTTTATATACCCATTTTGAAGATATCTGCGAGATTATGAAGCAGTACGACGTAGCCTTTAGTTTAGGCGATGGCTTGCGTCCGGGCTGTTTACAAGATGCCAATGATGAAGCTCAATTTGGCGAGCTGCGTACCCTTGGTGAGCTGACCCAAGTCGCTTGGAAGCATGATGTACAGGTGATGATTGAAGGTCCAGGGCACGTGGCAATGAACCGTATTAAAGAAAATATGGACTTGCAATTAGAAGTCTGTGCGGACGCGCCTTTTTATACCTTAGGACCCTTAACCACGGATATCGCACCGGGTTACGACCATATTACCAGTGCCATTGGCGCAGCGATGATTGGCTGGTTCGGCACCGCCATGCTCTGTTATGTGACCCCTAAAGAGCATTTAGGTCTGCCGAATAAAAAGGATGTCAAAGACGGTATTATCACTTATAAAATCGCTGCCCACGCCGCTGATTTGGCAAAAGGTCATCCGGGCGCACAAGCGCGTGATAATGCCTTATCTAAAGCCCGTTTTGAGTTTCGTTGGGACGATCAATTTAACCTAGCACTTGACCCAGACACTGCGCGCGAGTTTCATGATGAAACGCTGCCAAAAGACGCCCATAAATCAGCGCACTTTTGCTCGATGTGTGGTCCTAAGTTTTGTTCAATGAAAATCACCCAAAATGTCCGTGATTATGCTGCTGGACTTAAAACCTTAGCCGATACGAAAAATAGCGTGACGCCGCAATCAGGTGCGCTCAATGATGCTGAGCATTTGATTAAAAAGGTAGATACGCAATTGGTCGAGCAAGTTGGCTCGGCAAGCGCTGAAGAGATTCATCAAGGGATGGCAGAGATGACTGAGAAATATCACAAGGAAGGTCGTCAACTATATAAAGAGGTATAAAGCTATAGAGATTACCTGTTATTAAAGTATAAAAAAGCCCCTGTGAATATCGCAGGGGCTTTTTTATGCGTACATTAATTTTTTAATATTAAACCTTCGACGCCTGATAAATCTCATCAATCGAGGTATTAATGGTATCGGCAAATTCTTTATCGCTTTGCTGTTTGCTCAAGCCTTCAGTAAAGGCACGTGAGAAGCTGGCAATCATACCCGGATTTTGCTTCAATTCTGCACAGGCATCCGTGCGGCTATAACCACCCGATAACGCCACGACTTTGAGTACTTTTGGATGGTCAATCAATTCTTGATAAAATCCAGCTTCTTCAGGCAAGGTCAGTTTAAGCATCACTTGTTGCTCATCATTTAAGCGCTCAAGATTATGCAAAATACTGGTTTTAAGAATCAGCTCACACTCATGCTTCTTCTCGCTATTGATATCTACTTCTGGCTCAACGATTGGCATTAAACCCTTTGATAAGATTTGCTTTGCCACGTCAAACTGCTGTTGTACGACCAGCTCAATACCATCAACACTTGGCTCATAAACCACAGAGCGCATTTTAGTACCAAATACTGGATAGTTCTTTGCTTTGTCCAATAATAAATCTAGATTTGGCATTGGGCGCATGACTTGTACGCCATTCATACGTTCTGCCAAGCCTTTATCGACCTTTAAAAATGGAACGATTTGCTTGTCTTCCCATAGATAATTAGCCGTGGGCTTGCCATTGACCGCGCGCTCCATGGTATCTTCGAACAAAATTGCACCAATTACTCGCTCATTATCAAAGCAGTCGCACGTCATGATACGCGCACGCATCTCATGGACTTGGTCAAACATCGCTTCATCATTGTCATAAGCATCGCCCATAACCCCGTAATTTTCTAATGCTTTTGGCGTGCTGCCGCCACTTTGGTCAAGCGCTGCGATAAATCCTGAACCATTTTTGATACGTTGTAGCTGTTTGTTATATTGGTTTTGATATTCCATGGAAAGAGCATCCTGTTGTTATAAGTGAAGGTGTTATAAGTGAAGGTGTTATAAGTGCATGGTGTCTAGTTAAAGGTAAAAAGCGAACGAGATAAACGGCTGGTAACGAAAATTATCCGCGTACCGTTTTTGGATAACCTTACCATAGGTCGCGCGATGTGCCTAATACAGTTGGGTTAAAAGCGTGCAAATCCAAGATAAAAATAAACAATAGTCAATTATAATAATAGATAAACGAAAATTATTTTTAATTGAAAATTGAATTTAAGCCAAACTGCTTTAATTCATAACCTTTTTAAATCAAAACAGCTTTAAACCAAAACAGTTCTAAGCTAAAAATAACACCGCCACACAAGCAATGGCTAATAATAGCCCTAGCATATTTATACGGTTGAGTGATTCTTTAAAGATACCGATGCCAATAATAGTAGCAACGGCAATAACGCCTACATTCATACCAGTAAAGACGATGCTTGGCGACTCAGACAATACTTGATGGGCGCGGATATAGGCGTAAATATTACCGATATTGAGTGCACCCAGTAACACGCCAGCCGCCAGCGCGCGACTGTGCCAGCGCACACGTACCACTAATAAATAGCCAAACAATAACAAGCCGGCAAACCCAAAACTTATTAGCAAAGTTAATGGAAATGCGGCACCTTGTTTTGCAACTTGCTTAAACAAAATATCAATAACGCCATAACCAGCCCACACGCCAAATAACCAAAGCGGCGTACGTAACGCGTTTTTCGATTGGGAAATATCCGTTTTATCGTCCTGAACATCAACCGTATTATTATGACGCTCTAACGGCTGCGGACGATAAATCAATGCGCCTAATGCCAATAACCCAAGCAATAAACCAAAAATACGCGTGCCGGTAACGACTTCGCCAAATAATAAAAAAGCCGCAATTATTGGAATGATTAATGATAAGCGCTGAGCGGCATCGGTAGCGACCATGCCCACTGCTGCAATAGCACGACCCAATATTACAAATACGGTCGGTAATAAAATACCAAGGGCGATAATAATGCCCCATGAGCCGCCAAGTTTATCAATGCCTGTGATATCAGGCTTAAGCAATAGCCATGTTAATAATAATGCAACCGGATACCCAGCAACGATGGTTTGGCGAATATCTAACTCTTGTTGTCGTAATATTTTAAGAAGCACAGAAACCGCAACGCTACACAGCACCGCCAGCAGTAAATACAGCATAAATAACGACCTTTTTTATTATTATCGTGTTTTATTATTATCATGGTTACAAGTTCCATTGAACATAGCTATTAAACCGACAGCGTATGAAGAACGGCTTAGAAGGTAACAAGTTATGTCAATGGCAGCAATCTATTTTTAATTTACTACATCTGATGAACGCTGCCGTGAAAGGTGTCTGATGCGTTCAAATTACAATTACGCTGCAAGGCTGATTGCGAAGTTTTGCTAAAATAGAGTGCTATTTTACTAACATAAATCACAGTACAGGATGACGTTGACTGACGCCTATCTTGACCTACTGTTATTGACCTATTGCTACTGCCTATGAATGCTCTATTTCGCTTTTTTGAAACCCGTCTGTCCGCCTTTCCTGATACCCCAATGCCACTGCCCCGTGATGGGTTGCTAAAATTTTTGTGGGCGTGTACCAAAGGTCTGCGCGGCTGGCTACTGCTGTTTATGATTCTCTCCGCTGGGGTCGGCGTTTATGAAGCGCTACTGTTTGCGTGGATTGGTAATTTGGTCGATTGGCTGGGCGCGTATACGCCCGATATGCTGTGGGCAGAAAAAGGCGACATGCTGCTATTGATGCTGGCGGTGCTGATTATTAGCCCATTTTGGATTACCTTATCTTCGTTGATTCACTTTCAGGTGATTCAAGGGGTATTTCCCATGCAGATGCGCTGGCGCTTTCACCAGCGGATGCTGGGGCAATCGATGCAGTTTTATCAAGATGAGTTCTCGGGTCGAGTTTCTGCCAAGGTAATGCAAACGGCGCTGGCGGTACGGGATACGGTGATGACCGTTACCGATATGGTGATGTATGTCACGGTTTATTTTATTACCACCGGTGTCATTTTATTTAATCTTGATAGTCTATTATTGATCCCATTTGCCATTTGGTTTGTGCTTTTTGGCTTAACAATGTGGTATTTCATACCAAAACTTAAAATCACTGCCATTGTGCAAGCCGATGCGCGCGCGCTGATGGTTGGGCGTATTACCGATGCTTATGCCAATATTATGACGGTCAAGCTATTTAGTCATTCACGCCGCGAGCTGGGTTATGCCAAGAATGCAATGGGGCAATTTTTGGGTACAGTACACGCCCAAATGCGCTGGGTTAGCTATTTAGAAGTAGCCAATCATACTATCAGCGTGATTTTGATTGGCTCGACAGCGACGATCGGCTTCTATCTATGGCAACAAGGCGCGATTGGTGTCGGGGCAATTGCTGCTGCAACTGCGATGGCACTGCGTTTAAATGGTTTGACCCGCTGGATTATGTGGCAAACCGCAAGCTTATTTGAAAGTATCGGCACGGTGCAAGATGGTATGCGCACCTTATCTGCGCCGCAAACCATTATTGATAAGCCTAACGCGCCAACATTAACAGTTACTGACGGTAGAATCGTCTTTGATCATGTTGATTTTAGTTATGAAAGCGATAATAAGGTCACTAGTGCGGTTACTGATAAGGCAAATCATGCCGAGCTTGAAGGCAAGCATCTTGATGAAGTGGATACAGCGCTCACCGCTTCGCGAGTAAAACTCTTAGATGATTTTCATTTAGACATCAAACCGGGTGAAAAAATTGGCTTGGTTGGGCGTTCCGGCGCTGGTAAATCTACGTTGGTGAATCTGCTGCTACGCTTTTTTGATGTGGACAATGGAAAAATATATATCGATGGGCAAGCCATTGATGAAGTCACTCAAGAGTCTTTACGACAGCAGATCGGCATGGTGACTCAAGATACGTCATTGTTACATCGTACAGTACGTGAAAATATCGCTTATGGACGCCCTGATGCCAGTGATGAGGCGATTATTACGGCAGCAAAACAAGCGCAAGCGTGGGGCTTTATCAAAGATTTATATGATGATAAAGGCAATACGGGACTCGATACCCAAGTTGGCGAGCGCGGTGTCAAACTCTCTGGCGGGCAACGTCAGCGTATTGCCATCTCACGAGTCATGCTCAAAAATGCACCGATTTTACTACTTGATGAAGCGACCAGTGCCCTTGATTCTGAAATCGAATTTGCCATTACTGAAAGTCTAAATGACATTATGACTGGCAAAACAGTGATTGCTATTGCCCACCGTTTATCAACCATTGCGGCACTTGATAGATTGGTCGTCATGGATAAAGGACGCATTATTGAGCAAGGCAGTCATGACGAATTACTGGCAGCGCATGGCGTCTATGCGCGCTTATGGCAGCGTCAAAGTGGTGGATTCTTAGGTGAAGATAGCGAGCAGGAATAAATGAGCGACTCAATCATAAATGAAGGGGCTTAAGATGGAAGCGTTTGCAAAGCGTATGATAATAAAAAGACAAGCTGCCCGCTATTACGATTTAAGTCTGCTGAGCTCGATAGCAAATCAAGAACAGCAAACACGCCCACGCGCTCATTTTTATGGTGGTAATGGCTTTACTGTCGGCAGCTACACACCATTACTAAAGGCGCTTAGCGCAAATCTTGAGGTAAGCGCACTTGCCATGCGCGGTTATTGGTACGATAAGCCAAACAGTAAATGCCTAACACGCGCGCAAGATGCTGAGATGCTGATTGAGTTTTTAGAAAAAACGCAAGACGCGCCTATTATTGGCATGGGTCATTCGCAAGGGGCAACGGCTACTGCTATTGCAGCGGCAAAGCGTCCTGACCTGTTTTCACAATTGTATTTAATAGAACCGGTCACCTTTACCAAAGCGCAAACGCGACTTTATAACTTGACCCCGCGCGCGCTAAAGCTTACCCGTGAACCTTTTAAAAGTACGTTAACAAAACAAGCTACATGGGCAAGCGTCGCAGAATTTTATGAGCATCTACGCGCCCAACGCGCTTATCGCCGTATTAGTGACAAGCATTTGCAAGTATTCGCCGGACAAAGCTTAGAGCAGCAGCAAGATGGCAGTTATCAGTTAATATTTATCCCCGAGCAAGAGCTGGCGAATTATTTTGGTACGCCTTATATTGATGAGGCACTTAAACAATTACGCTGTCCTTATACCTTGATTACGGGTAAGCCGACTTTATTTATCAGCGATAAAGTCAGAAAAAATTGGGCGAAATTTATCCCTAATGAACGTATCATATCCTTGCCAAAGTATGGGCATCTCCTGCCTATGGAAGCGCCTGAACGTTGTGCTCAAATCATCATTGACCATTATCAAAACGGTAAATAAGCAACGCTATGACTGACCTTTTCTCCCATGCGCCCACGGATAACCTATTGCCTTATGATGGTCAGGCTCATGATCTCGGGATTATTATTGATTATCCCAGTCCCTTATTTTATAACCTAGTGACTGAGCTACCTTGGCAGGCGGATATGGTTACTTTATTTGGCAAAACGCATACCACCACGCGGCAAATCGTATGGATGGGCGATAGCGATATTGGCTATCAATATTCTGGTCATATGCGGCGAACCATCCCTTGGACAAACACCATACTGTCTATCAAACAGCATGTAGAACAGCAATTGTTAGAGATTGGGATTGAGGCGAATTTTAACTCGTGCTTGCTTAATTATTATCCTTCTGGCGAGGATGGTATGGGTTATCATGCCGATGATGAAAAAGAGCTTGGCGTGCAGCCGATTATCGCCTCTTTATCGCTTGGTGCCACGCGCAAGTTTGTGTTTAAACATAAAAAAACTCAAGATAAAGTGGCGCTTTATCTTGAGTCCGGTCAACTGATTGTCATGTGTGGTAATACGCAAACCTTTTGGAAACACAGTATCACCAAAACCACAGCGGTGCATGAGGGGCGTATCAGCCTAACGTTTCGGCACATACAACAGTAACGCGCTTAAGGTGAAAACTCACTCTTAAAATCCACCTTTTCGTCATCGCTTTTATCGGTTACTTACCCAAGTTCTTTATTAAACTTCCGAAGTTTGTAAGACGATTTTGCCAAAAGTATCGCCTTTTTGTAGCTCATTATGGGCAGTAATAACTTCGGATAAGGGATAGCTGTGCGCTACTACTAAGGTTAATTTACCATCTGCCACTTGTTGTAGCACCCGTGCCATATCTTCACCATTTGGCTGCACGGCATAGCCATCAATACTTAGATTCTTATCGCTTCCTGCCTCTTTTAATTTATCCACCCAAATAGACGGCAATACTTTAACTCGTCCGCCAGACTTAAGTACATTTAGGGCGCGCACGCCAGCTTCATCACCGACCAAATCTAACAATATATCGGCTTGCAAATCAGGGAAATTATCATCTTTGGTATAGTCAATCCAGCCCGTCAGCTGTGATTTATCAATTAAGCTATCCAGCTTGGCGTACTTCTCTGCTGAGCAAATCACGGTAAGCTTAATATTATTTTCAGTAATTTTATCCATAAGCATTTGAATCAATAAGTGACCAACGCCGCCTGCTGGCGCGTTCATCACCACATGCTCGCCATCTTCAATATCAGAAAATGCTAGGAACTGTAATGCAGTTTGACCAGCACACGGCAACGCGCCCGCTTGTTTTAGTGTGACGTTGTCCGGCACAATGGCTAACAAATTGGCATCTACGGCTACGTATTCTGCATAGCAGCCGCTGGCAAAACTTAAGGCGGCAACCTTATCACCAATCGCAAATTTCTCACTATGACTAGCAACAACTTCGCCAGCAACATCGAAACCTAAAATTGCGGGTTGATCATGATCAAATTTATCTTTTTGAATATTGGCAGCGCCCCAGCCTTTACCTTGACGGGTTTTATAATCGACCGGATTAATTCCAGCGTAAGCGACTTTTACTAAAACTTGTCCTGCGTCAAGCTCAGGAATAGCAACGCCTGCTTGATAATTCATGACGTTAGGTTCACCAAATGCGCTGATAAGTACGGCATGTTGGCTATGAGTCAGTTCTTGTTGAGACATTTTAAATATCCTTATTTAATGTTGGTTATTATTCAATCATAATTATTGGTTTTATGAGCAGTAGATTATTTATTATTATGTTTTGAGCATTTAGCTACGCTAATGCCAATTCTGCACTTATCGGCAGATGATCTGACAGTTTTGACCACGGCTTGCCCGTATGTACCCACGCATCTTTGACGACTAAGTTACGCACATAAATTCGATCCAAGCTTAATACCGGTAATTTTGCAGGAAAGGTTGCTGACAATTTACCATGACAGCTTTTAAAAGCTTCGGTCATACCGAGACTGATTGCGAGCCGATCACAAGACATTTTTTTCCAATCGTTAAAATCACCTGCCAGTACCAGCGGCTGGTCAGGGGCAATGGCATGACGCACATAGTCGCTGATGGCTTGATACTGCTTAATGCGGTCGCGCTCAAATAAATTAAGGTGGGCGCACAAAATCACCACCGGCATCTCCCATCCTACAGGTTGCACTTCGCAATGCAAGACACCGCGCTGTTCCAACTTATTGACCGTGATATTCACATTATGTTTGGGGTCGAGCGGAAAACGGCTAAGTACGGCATTGCCATGATGACCATTGTCGTATTCTGAATTTTTACCATAGCTGTTTTCCAGCTGCAAAAACTCCCCGAACCATTCGTGTTGCGACTGGTCAGGATACTCATTGTATTGCATATTGCGTTTGAGGTTTTGCCCTTGCACCTCTTGTAGACATAAGACATCTGAACCCACATCTTCTAGCGCTTTGGCAATGCCTTGCATTTTAACTTGTCGATTTAATGGCGACATGCCTTTATGAATATTGTAGCTGGTCAGGACAAAAGAGTTTTTAGGTGTCATGGATTCTATCGTCATCTATTAGAAGTAACATTATTATTAGCAGGATTCAGCACGGTTAGCAATGCATACGGTGATTATCAATACGCATTCAAGAAACCATTTTTTACCTGCTAACGTGCCGTATTTTGTGATAAGTATTAAACCATCATAAACCATCGGTATCTAAAACGATGCAGTAAATAACATAATGCTTAATAAACAATGCTGAATAAAGCTTGAATACCCAATAAATAAAAAAAGCACCGGCTCAACTGAACCAATGCTCTTTTTATTAAAAATCTGACTTTCTATCAAACCTGTTTTCGTTAATAGCTATGTTTTAATAAATAAACAGTTAATGATTAATAACGGGTTACCAAGGCAATAGGTTGGTCAGCACTCATAATATCTTGTGGCATAAAGACTGCCTTGCCGCCATTATGAATCACATGCTCAATGATAAGCCCGATGACATCATCCGTCACATCCGCGCTTCCTGTTGTCTCATCAGTGACGCTCAGTGTTTGGGCATCTTCATCTATTTTAGCCGATTGCACGTAGCCGCGGCGCACGTATAACGTCTCGCCTGCGCCTTGATAGGCGGCACGGTATACATCTTGTAAATCCGTGCTTAACGCATTAGCGCCGCGCGCTTTATCAATCTCGCCAAGCGCGGCTTCGTGTAAAGAAGTACGGTAGCCTTCTACTGCTTCTTGCACACCATCAATAATATGCTGGGCATTACCACTATCAAGGTCAGTCAAATTTGATACCGTTGCAATGATATTTTCAGGACGATCACAGACATCTTTATAGTAGCCGATATTTTTGGTATCGCCGACAACAACCAGCGGCATTTTATGCTCGCCCCACAGCTCTTGCACGCTCTTATCAACTTGATTAAAGAACTCTTTTAGATAGCTGTTTTCATTATTGGCAGAACGATCAGAACCACCATCGCCCGTGGTATAGAGTCCATTATTATCGATAGGGAACGGGATATTTTCCATATTGTTTTGCTGAATACTGTCGTTATCAAACTCTCTAACGACGCGATCGTTTGCCGCTTCAATCAGACGCGCCTTATCACGGGTCAATACGACAGTATAATAGTGCACGGCACTTGCCATATCACGCACTAGATCACGAGTTGCAAAGCGATCAGAGATAACCACACGCTCAACGGTATCAATCGGCATACGAATGACTTGGACATCGTCAGTACTTGCGAAAATAGCCAAGGTATCGAGATTATAATTATGATTCAGCTCTTGTGTTTCAGCATGAATTTTATCCAGAATCGTAGTGGCAGTACGTTTGTCATACTCATTGGTCAGGCGCTCTTCCACCACTTTTAATTGATTTTTTAGAGCAATAGGATCTTGGTCATTGGCAGGATGGGCACGATGGGTTTTTACAAAAATACTGACCGCTGGATTGGCTTTGGTTTCACGAAGACTTTTGAGTGTCGCTTTCATAAATACTTTTCCTTATTTTATTATCATTAAGTTTGATAGTCATTAACTTTATAATGGTAAAAGTGGGTTTTATTTGAAGCACATCTTTATTTTAATTTTGTTCTAAAGTTTTGTCTTGCATCTTGTACTATCAGTTTTATTCGAAGCTTATCGTCTTTAACCATAGCAAGTTCGTTGATAGCACTATACGGTGACTTTGCAAGGAAATGATGACAGTTTGTAAGTAAGCATAGACATTGATAAATCTTCTAGTTACCGCTTATTCCTTATATTACTTAGTTAAGAAATGGACTAAGTGCTTGGCTTGCATTCTTCTGCAATCATACCCATCTTTTAGGTATTGCTATTTGATGATATAGCAAAGCAAACTTTATCTAAAAAATTATAAAAGCAATAGTGAATGCCCTACTTCTTATAGCACGGCTTTTATTAACGAAACTCTTATTAACAAGACCCTTATTAACAACATTTTATTCATACGCCTTATTTAATTTGGATACCTTTTATGCCTACTCTTATACCTGCTCTGACTACAGATTTACACCTTGTCGATTTTAGCGCTGCTTCTGCTGACGATTTACAGACCCAAGTGACGGCAGCGATTGCGCAAGCCAATGCTTTTTTAGATACGCTAACCGCTCGTACCAACAACGGCAGCATGAACGCAGAACAAGCACTAGCGGATATCATTGCTTTTGACCATATCAATTTGGCATTGGATCGCAGCTGGGGCATTTTGTCACACTTAAATAGTGTGATGAGTAATGATGAAATTCGCCATGTGCATCATGAGCTATTGCCGCAATTATCCGCTTATGGCACACGGGTTGGGCAACATCAGCCGCTCTTTAGCTGCTATCAAGCCATTGTTCAAGATGCTGCGTTTTTTGCCGCGCTTGAGCCAGCACGTGCGCGTGCTATCGAGCTGTCATTACAGCGTTTTGAGTTATCCGGTGTGGCATTGCCCAAAACCGAGCAAGAGAAATTTGCAGCGATTCAAAGTCAGTTATCCACGCTGTCCGCTACCTTTTCAGACAATATTTTGGATGCCACCCAAGCTTATGCGCTGCCTCTTAAGCAAGAACAGTTAGCCGGATTGACCGATAGTGGCTTGGCACTACTAGCGGATGCAGGTAAGCAATATAAAGCAACAGCGCTAAAAAATGGGTCACTCACGTCCACCGATATCGCCGCGCTACCTGAGCCTTATTATGTGGCAACCTTAAATATTCCGGTCTATTTAGCCGTGATGACGTATGCCGATAATCGCGAACTACGTAAGACCTTATATCGCGCTTATGTGACCCGCGCTTCAGAGTTTGATACGCATACTAATGCTAAGGGCGAGTCGCTTAATAACGCGGATATCATGGGTCAAATTTTACAATTACGTGAGCAAAAAGCCCAACTATTAGGCTTTGCTAATTATGCTGAAGTGTCGTTGTCGACTAAAATGGCGGATAACGTAGCAGAAGTTGAAGCCTTTTTGCGCAGTCTAGCGGTGCAAGCAACGCCCACTGCCAAGCAGGATTTGGCACAATTGCAAGACAGTGCTAAAGCTTATGGCATTGATGCGCTACAAGCGTGGGACAGCGCTTATATTGCCGAAAAGGTAAAGCAAAGCAAATTTAGTTTATCGCAAGAGGAAATCCGTCCTTACTTCCCATTGCCTACCGTAATTGACGGCTTATTTGCCATTGTTGAGCGCTTATATGGCATCACGGTAGAGGAGCAAAAATTAGATGATACCCAAAACATGGCACAAATGGATAATGCGCAAGTAAATAAAGTATCGCGCTGGCATGATGATGTGCGTTTTTATCAATTGTTCGATGCTGACGGCAGCTTAGTTGGTGGCTTTTACTTTGATTTATTTGCCCGTAGTGGCAAACGTGGCGGCGCGTGGATGAGTGGCTTTCAGTCACGCTATCATCATGAAGAAGCTGGCTATCAGCAGTTGCCTGTCTGCTTTATGGTAGGCAATTTTACCCCAGCATTGGATGGCAAACCTAGCCTATTAACTCATGATGAAGTCATTACTTTATTTCATGAATTTGGACATGGTTTGCATCACCTATTAACGCAAGTCACGGTCGGCGATGTGGCGGGTGTCAATGGCGTTGAGTGGGATGCCGTTGAGTTGCCCAGTCAATTTATGGAAAACTGGGCGTGGGATGCAGAAGGCATTGCCTTGATTAGTAGCCATGTAGAGACTGGAGAACCACTGCCAAAAGACAAGCTCGATGCGTTGCTGGCGGCGAAAAACTTCCAAAGTGGCATGCAGACGTTACGTCAAATCGAATTTGCCTTATTTGATTTATTGATACATTCGCAGACGCCAGCGCTAGATTATGCCAGTATCTTAAGCACGTTAGATAGTGTGCGTGATGATATTGCCATTATGAAGACGCCAGATTATAACCGCTTTGCCAATGGCTTTAGTCATATCTTTGCTGGCGGCTATGCGGCAGGTTATTATTCTTATAAATGGGCAGAATTATTATCCGCTGATGCCTTTAGTAAGTTTGAAGAAGAAGGTATTTTTAATCCAATTATCGGCAAAGCGTTCCGTGAGACTATTTTATCCGTTGGCGGTAGCTTACCTGCAAAAACCAACTTTGAGAATTTCCGTGGTCGTAGCGCCAGTATTGATGCGTTATTACGCCATAGTGGCTTTAATAGTGAAACAGCAATCAATGCTGACACTAAACATGAGGCAAGCTGATGCGCTATCAATCAGATGCGCCAAAACGGCGCTTTTTGGCAGGCGTGAGCTGTCCCAAATGTCAGGAAATGGATACTGTGGTACAGGTCAATATTGTCATACCAACGCCCGATGAATATATCGAATGTAACCAATGCGGGCATCGTGAACATCGACCTGATCCCGATACCATTAGCGCCAAAAACCACGCCGAAGACCAACTTATTCGTGACGCCCTAATGACGGAAACGGCAACGGGCACAAGTGGTACGGTGAAGTTTAAACCTTAAATACGGTTTATATCATTCAAAATTATATAGTTGAAAAGGCATTCCTCTTGACCACATTAAATTATATCGCCCACTACCCTGAGCACATTCAAACCCAAGCCGCCACATTGATAAGCAGTGGGCGGCTGGGCGAATATATTGACAAAAACTATCCAACTAAGCATGAGATACAAAGCGATAAAGCCTTATATCAGTATATTAATGAGATAAAAAATCAGTACATGCGCAAAAGCAGCTCATTATCGCAAGTCAGCTATAATAGTAAACTGCAAGTATTGCAGCGTGCATTGGGCATTCATACCTATCAATCACGGGTACAAGGCAGTAAGTTAAAAGCGCATAATAGCATCACGGTTGCCAGCTTATTTAAAGAAGCGCCGTTGGAATTTTTACGGATGATTGTGGTGCATGAGCTTGCTCATTTTAAAGAAAAAGAGCATAACAAAGCCTTTTATCAATTGTGTTGTCATATGGAACCAAGTTATCATCAGTTTGAGCTCGACACTCGCCTTTGGCTGCAATGGCGAGAGTTATAAATAGTTACTAGTGTCAACTAATAAGTAATACTAGCGTTTTTACTCTAATCTCAATAACCTAATTGCTTCATCATAGTATTCCATATTAAGTATTTGACTAGGTGCTTTAGGAGCAACCATAGAACCATCTGTAAGCGTTCTATTTCCTAGATTATAATCAATACTACGTGACGTTTTACTGCATCGAATACATTTATAGGTGTAACCTGTTTCCCCTGTGGGAGGAGCAATACCGCCACAATGACAAATCATAGCAGTATTTTTTAAAAGATTAGCATTTTGCCTTGCTAAACTATTAGGTTCGAATTTTCTCTCTATTTGCTCGCTACTACTGCTAAATAGGCTCTGAATGATGGTAGGGAATTTCATAACTCCTCCTTGTCATATATGTGATGCGCTCTTTGTATACTCTGATAAGTATCAGCTACATTCAAGCATTTTCTTAATTTTCAGATAGAGCGTATCAATTTCCGGATAAAAGTACATTCCTTTAGAATTAGATAAAATAGCTATCCTTCATATTAATACTATAAGTATCCCCTTCTACCTTATACTATAAGAAAGTGCTAATAGGATGACAGGACGATGACTTTATTCTAAATAGCTTTACGGGTTTAAAATAAGAGCATGGTTAAAGTAAATTATGTATACCAAATCGTATCCTTATGAGTAAATACCCTTACCAAATGCTATCCCACTTTCGGGCTGATGGTGCTATATTGGCACCTTTTTTTGATTAAAAATTATGACACATTCTCTCGAAACCGCTGAAGTTTCCCGCCGAACCCAATATTCTCGCATGATTCTTATGGGTGTCAGCGCATTTGTCGTCAACACCACAGAATTTGTCCCTGTGGCTTTATTAAGCGATATTGCGCAAGATTTCGCTATTACGCCAGCAGAAACCGGCTGGATGGTGACGCTCTATGCGTGGATTGTGGCGGCAATGTCTTTACCGCTCATGCTATTCACTAGTAAATTGGAGCGAAAGCGCTTACTGTTATTTGTATTTGTCGTTTTTATTGCTAGCCATGTGCTATCGGTGTTTGCATGGAGCTTCCAAGTTTTACTGATTAGTCGGGTCGGTATTGCCTTATCGCATGCAATATTCTGGTCGATTACCGCAGCGATTGCGCTACGTGTGGCGCCTGTCGGTAAAAAAGCACTGGCACTTAGTATCCTTGCTACCGGTACGTCCTTAGCGATGGTGCTGGGTGTGCCGATAGGACGCGTGGTTGGTCAATGGTTTGGATGGCGCACGACGTTTGGCGGTATCGGGGTCATTGCCTTTATTATCTTTATGCTACAAGCAAAGCTGTTGCCGACTTTGCCCAGTATGTTTGAGGGTTCATTTAGAAAAGTTCCGGAGTTACTGACCAACCCCTTATTGGTATGCTTATACTTGTTCTGCTTTTTAGCGTTTACTGCTGATTATGCCGCTTACTCTTACATTGAACCTTTTATGCGCGACGTTGGTGCTATCAGTGAGAATTTAGTCACCTTTATTCTATTATTGTTTGGCGGTGCAGGGTTAATTGGTAGCGTTATGTTCAGTCGTTGGGGCGAGAAATCCACGACCAATTTACTATTAATATCTACTATACTTATATTGTTATGCATGGTGACGATGTTATGGTCAGTCTCGTCCCTGTGGTTGCTGAGCCTCAATACCGTTATTTGGGGCACGGCTATGATGTTATTACTGCTATGTATACAGGTCAAAGTCATTATGATTGATGTCAATGCGCAAGATATGGTGATGTCAATGTTTTCAGGTATTATCAACTTAGGCATTGGCACTGGCGCGTTTCTTGGCGGCTATGCGGTTACTCATATTTCACTCTCAAGCGTGGGTTATGTGGGCGCGGTTATCGCAGGTCTTGCGCTATTATTGATGATATTTATGATTCAACGTTTCCCAGCATTGCGTCACGCTTCTGACTGAATAAACCCATTAAATTCAGAAGTCAAAATATTAAGAAAGCACGATTAGCATTAATGGCGATATATTGAGATTAAATAACACATTATAAATATGCATAAAAAAACCGCCTTGAGCACTCATCATAAGTGACTCAAAGCGGTTTTTTTTACACTAAAACCTATTACATTATTAAAGTAATAGCTTAGTTTTGCTCAACACCTTTCATGGTTAGTTTGATGCGACCACGGTTATCAACATCTTGTACCAGTACTTTCACAATTTGACCTTCAGTCAAGTAATCAGAAACGCTTTCTACGCGCTCATCAGAGATTTGTGAGATGTGGACTAGACCATCAGTATTTGGCAATACGTTAATGAATGCACCAAAGTCAACAATACGAGCAACCGTACCTTCATAAGTTTTGCCCACTTCAACTTCAGCGGTCAAAGCTTCGATTTTGCCAATAGCGGCTTTTGTTGCTGCTTTATTTTCACCAAAGATACGAATATTACCCGCATCATCGATATCAATAACCGCACCGGTTTCTTCGGTTAGCTGACGAATGGTTGCGCCACCTTTACCAATAACGTCACGAATCTTGTCTGGATTGATAGCAATAACGGCATAGTTAGGAGCATGCGCATTGATTTCAGTACGGCTCTCTGGCAACACTTTATTCATCGCGTCTAAAATATGAATACGACCAGCATGGGCTTGTTTTAGCGCTTGCTCCATGATATCTGGAGTAATACCTTCGATTTTAATGTCCATTTGTAGGGCAGTAATACCGTCTTTAGAGCCAGCAACTTTAAAGTCCATGTCGCCAAGATGATCTTCATCACCTAGGATGTCAGACAATACCGCAAAACGCTCACCTTCTTTAACCAGACCCATGGCAATACCAGCAACAGGTGCTTTAATTGGTACGCCTGCGTCCATCAATGCCAAGCTTGCACCGCAAACTGACGCCATTGACGATGAACCGTTTGATTCAGTAATCTCTGATACCACACGGATGACGTACGGGAAGCGGTCGCTATCAGGCAGCATCGCTTGCACACCGCGGCGTGCTAGACGACCATGACCGATTTCGCGACGTTTTGGCACGCCTTCACGACCCGTCTCACCTACTGAGAAATGAGGGAAGTTATAATGCAACATGAAATGGTCACGAATCGTACCGGCTAGTGAGTCAATCATATTGACGTCACGAGTATTACCGAGCGTAGTTGTTACTAAGGCTTGGGTTTCACCACGAGTAAATAGCGCTGAACCATGAGTAAATGGCAATACGCCCACTTGCACATCAAGCGCACGAACCGTTTCTAAATCACGACCGTCAATACGTGGCTTGCCTGACAAAATATTGTCACGAACCGTACGATATTTTAGCTCATTATAGATTTCTTTAAGCTCAGCAACGTTATTGCTATAGGCTTCTGATTCAGCATCACCAGCAAGCGCTGCAATAGCGGCGTCTTTGATTTCGTCAAGTTTCGCGTAACGAGCTTGCTTATCAGTAACCGTATAAGCGTCAGACACTTGCGCGCCAAACTGCTCTTTCATACCAGCTTCTAACGCTTCATCGCGTTTTGGCGCAGTATATTGCTGCTTTGCTGTGCCCACTTCTTCGGCTAACGAGACAATGTTATCGATAACAATTTGCTGCTGCTGATGACCGTACAATACAGCGCCTAGCATTTGGTCTTCTGATAGCTCTGCTGCTTCAGATTCAACCATCAATACCGCAGACTTTGTACCAGCTACAACCAAATCAAGATCACTTTCTTTTAACTGCTCAAGCGTTGGGTTAAGCACGTATTCGCCATTGATAAAGCCAACGCGCGCGGCAGCAACAGGACCATTGAATGGTGCATCAGAAATAGCTAGCGCGGCTGAAGCACCAATTAATGCTGCGATATCTGCTGATTGGGTTTTGTCAGAGGACACAACCGTTGCTGTGATTTGGATTTCGTTGACGTAGCCTTCAGGGAATAACGGACGAATTGGACGGTCAATTAAGCGTGAGGTTAAGGTTTCAGACTCGCTCGCACGACCTTCACGTTTGCCATAAGCACCGGGAATTTTACCCGCAGCGTACATTTTTTCTTGATAGTTAACCGTCAATGGAAAAAAGTTTTGACCTTCTTTAGCATCGGCTTTTACAACTGCGGCAACGAGTACAGAAACGCCGCCCATGTGCACCAAAATAGAATGGGCTTGGCGCGCGATACGACCCGTTTCGATGACTACTTGCTGGTCACCGTATTGGAATTCACGTTTAATGGTGTTGAACATACTCTGATTTGTCATATAAATTTTTTCCTAATAATGAATGAAGAAGATAGTATCAGCACTATATATCACTGATGCTGATCACTAGAAACTTTGGTTATAGCGCTTTATTGGCAAGCGTTGATGTTGATATGACAGAACCTACCGTCAGTACGGCTATCAACGTACTTCTTACGGCAATACTACTAGATTCTGCTACTTCAAATTCAGGGTTATATCAGCCGTTATCAATTAAGAAAGGCTCATATAATTTGTTTAGCATTATTCTATATATATTTAGCATTGTTATATAGCGTCTGTTATATATAGACACAGATATAAAATTGCAGTGCATCATTTTACAGTGATTTGCCAGCATTGACCAATTTATTACAGCAGTCTTTTTATTTTACGCCTCAACAGATTTTAGCACCGCACGCTATCACTATTTTTATGAATAGCTAGCCTACTTCATACCGGTTTTTATACTTATCAACCGACAATTTACCTGCTATAAATATAAAAAAAGCGGTGTGAAACTATTTCACACCGCTTTAATATTGCTACTATTTGAGTATTTGGCGTTGAATTAACGACGTAGACCCAATTGGCTGATCAATGTCGTATAACGACCAAGATCTTTACCTTTTAAGTAATCAAGCAATTTACGACGGGTGTTAACCATACGGATAAGACCGCGACGGCTATGATGATCGCCTTTGTGTGCTTTAAAATGG
Organism: Psychrobacter sp. 16-MNA-CIBAN-0192; assembly: GCF_040309565.1. Lineage (NCBI taxonomy): Bacteria > Pseudomonadati > Pseudomonadota > Gammaproteobacteria > Moraxellales > Moraxellaceae > Psychrobacter > Psychrobacter sp. 16-MNA-CIBAN-0192. The sequence continues at coordinate 16,969 of NZ_JBEOOX010000001.1, read as the reverse complement.
TTTTGTAAATCGTTGATGCGTGCGCTTAATAAAGCAACTTGCACTTCAGGGGAACCCGTGTCATTTTCGCCACGTTGGTATTGGGCGATAATTTGTTCACGATCAGTATTAGTTAACATAACTTACTCCGGCAATGCTAAAAGAACCAAGAATACTTAATTAGATTAAGCAAAATGGAACAATAGAATAGGATAAAAAAATAGTCTGCTTATCATTCAGGACAACCCTGCATTACTAGAGTTGACCTAGTCATAAGCAAACGCAATGTTTGAATGTGGCGCAATTATAGCAAAAAACAATCAAACTAACAGCTTATTTTGCTGCTAGCTTAATTGTTTTTAGTAAACCCATTATCGTTTAACGATAACTCATTCTTTAGTAACTTACTCTTTTGTGTTGTGTTTAATATCTGCTTGCGTTGCGTGACCACCGAGCGCATCGTCGGCTAATGGTGCCGTTGTTGCTTCAGCCAGACTTTCAGGCTCTTTGTCTTTAGGATTGATATCATCCGCTAACTGTTTTATTTTTTGTTCTTCTGTATGCAGTGTTTGTTTAGATTTATCCATATTATCTCTCCCTTCTATATCCCATGTAAATAATAATCCCAATACTAGAAAATAAAAGTGCCAAACCTTGTTGATGTTTGGCACTTTTAAAAATAAAATTTATAAAATAAGAATTAAGAAAAACCCCTTATTCAGTATAATTTAGCTTACTGTTTACTTATTCAAAGTCTTACTTATTCAGAGTCGCTTTCATTATCAGCAGTATTTTCTGTCTTACTTTCATCACTATTTTCACTGTCTTTTTTCGTCTGACTTTCTAACGCAGCTCTAGCAGCATCAGAACGTTGTTGCTCGAATGGTTTATCGTTTGGATTCGGTTGTGACATTATGTACTCCTTCTTGATGGTTAAAATAGCTCACGATTTAAACTTGATACTTATATAAATTTTCTTACGATATTTTTTTCTTAGCAATCAATTTTTTCTACTAGTTGTTTTATTAGTTAATAGTTTTCTTATTTCTTATTTTTATCTTGATAATTATCAGTATCGCTTTTGTTAACGGATAATATTATCTAACAAAAACTAGTGTATAAAAAAAGCAGGTTTCACTATAGGTGAAACCTGCAATTAAATGTGACAGTATGTGATTAATGTATTTTGTACGTAAATTGGGTAAAAACTATCTAACGCTGGATTAATTTTTTCGGCTGCAATCGTCCATTAAGGCTGACAGCGCCCAAACCTAAAAACTGTCCTGCTTCATCTATCAGACGAATATCAACAGGCAACTCATATTCCATAGGGATATCGGTAGCGCTAGAATTTGCCGCCTCACTCGGGATATTAGCGCTAATATATGCATTTAGCTCAGGCGTCAGTTGTTCAAGCACATTTAGGCGTTGCCCCATATGTATACGCTCGCATTGTGCGCCATTTAACATTAACGTGGCGCTAATATTGACGCAAGCATCTATAGGTAAGAGCTGGGTCAAGCGGGCACTGGTATCTTGCTGCTCTAATTGCTCAATGGTAATAGCATCACTTAGGCGAAATTTGCCCACTTGGATACGGCGTAAAGCAACCAAGTGACCAAGCGTTCCTAAACGCTTAGCAATATCTTCGCCAAGTACGCGTACGTAAGTACCTTTGGTACAAGTCACAGTCAGCTGTATTTCCTGCTCAGTCAGTAGCTCCAAACTCAGCGCTTTAATCTCAATATCCCTTAATGGACGCTCAATCTCAATACCAGCTCGCGCATACTCATACAGCTTTTTGCCATCTTTTTTTAGCGCAGAGTACATCGGCGGCATTTGCTGCTGTGCACCCATAAAGCGCTGAGCAGTCTGCTGCAATAAGTCTGCGGTCAGTATTGGTATGTTAGCTTGGGCAGTAACTTGCCCATCAGCATCACCAGTATCCGTCTGACTGCCTAACAATATCGTAGCCTGATATGATTTGTCTGCATCAAGCTGATAATGGCTGAATTTGGTCGCTTCACCCAAGCAAATAGGCAGCAATCCTGTTGCCATTGGGTCAAGTGTCCCCGTATGACCTGCCTTTTTGCTGTCATGTATCGGTGACTTAAACAAGTATTTAACCTTAGATACTACTTGCTGTGAGGTCATACCAATGGGCTTATCTATTAAGATAACCCCTGAGACCTTTTCCTTTACTGCCAGTTTTGACGCTGTAGCCATAATAGTCATTTACTTGTCTACTTCTTGCACTTCAGTTTCGTTTTGCTCAGTTTTGGTTACTGCCTGATTGATCAAGTCCATCATATAGTTGCCGCGGGCGGTAACTTCGTCATAATGAAAACGCAAGCGCGGTGTGGTGCGTGTTTTTAAACTGTGACTAAGCTCAGTACGCAAGAATCCAGCCGCTTTATTTAGGACATTTACGCTTTGCTCATGATTGGTTTTAACCATCTCATCATTAAGCTCAGGCTCCATGATGGTGACATAAATATCCGCATAACCCAAATCAGGGCTGACTTTAACAGTAGAGATGGTCACAAAACCAGTCAAACGTGGGTCGTTGACGGCATCACGTATCAGTACTGCAAGTTCGCGCTGAATCTGATCAGATAGGCGTTGTAAACGTTGGTTCATATTATTATCCTGTTTTTTATAAAATAGCGACGATTATATAATAAAAAAGGTCTACCAGGATGGACCTGTTAGACCTAATTACAGCACAATATCCGTCAGCAATGCTAAAAAGATGCGCAGCTGGTTAGGCGTATCGTCTGTCTAAAGCATACATTGATTTAGATGGTACGCTCAAACTGCTGAATCTCAAACACTTCGATTTTATCACCGGCTTCAACATCATAGCCACGAACAGCAAGACCACATTCCATGCCAGTACGCACTTCGTTGACGTCTTCTTTATAACGACGTAGTGACTGCAATTGACCAGTAAAGATAACCTTGTCATCACGCAAGACACGAATAGGCTTATTACGGAAGATTGTACCTTCAACCACCATACAACCGGCAGCCGCGCCAAACTTACTAGAGCGGAATACTTCACGCACGTCAGCAATACCTAAAATCTTCTCGCGATGTTCAGGCGCTAGCATACCGCTCATTGCCGCTTTCACATCATCAATTAGACCATAAATAACGCTGTAATAACGAATATCCATATCAGCTGCGTCTGCTTTACGGCGCGCTGTAGCATCCGCACGAACGTTAAAGCCGAGCAATACTGCTTCACTAGATTCAGCAAGGGTAACGTCAGATTCAGAAATCGGACCAACACCTGAGCTGATCACACGAACTTTAACTTCATCCGTTGATAACTCATTTAATGCAGCAAGCAAGGCTTCGAGTGAACCACGAACGTCTGTTTTAAGCACGATGTTTAAGAATGAGACATCGCCTTGTTCCATTTGCTCGAATAAGCTTTCTAAGCGCATGGTATTTTGACGTTCAAGCTGCTGCTCACGCTCACGACTGGCTCTAAATTCTGCCACTTCGCGGGCTTTTTTCTCATCACTAACGACTAAGAATTCACTACCAGACGCTGGTGTTTCAGGTAAACCTAAAATCTCAACAGGAATAGAAGGACCTGCTGATTGAATACGCTTACCATGCTCATCAATCATGGCACGAACTTTACCATAATGTTCACCGGCTAATACCAAGTCGCCTTGTTTCAACGTGCCTTTTTTAACCAAGACAGTAGCAACAGGACCACGACCTTTTTCAAGTCTTGACTCAATAACCACGCCTTGAGCAGCGCCGTCTAACGGGGCTTCTAACTCCATTAGCTCTGCTTGCAGGCTGATATACTCGAGCAGCTCATCAATACCTTCACCAGTTTTGGCTGAGATACGTGCCATTGGCGTATCGCCGCCCCATTCTTCCGAGATAACCTGCTTAGCAGTCAATTCATTCAATACACGATCTGGATCGGCACTTGGCTTATCCATTTTATTGATAGCAACAATAATTGGCGTACCCGCTGCACGAGCATGGTCAATAGCTTCTGCCGTTTGTGGCATCATACCATCATCAGCAGCCACTACTAATACCACGATATCTGTCGCTTGAGCACCACGTGAACGCATGGCACTAAAGGCGGCGTGACCTGGTGTATCAAGGAAGGTGATAACACCACGGGCAGTTTTCACATGATAAGCACCGATATGCTGGGTAATACCGCCAGCTTCGCCAGTCGCAACTTTCGTTTCACGGATTTTATCAAGTAATGATGTCTTACCATGGTCAACGTGACCCATGATGGTAACCACTGGTGGGCGTGCTTGCACATTACTGCTACGCTCATCAACGGCGTCATGCAGGTCATCTTCAACTTTAGTATCACTAACAGGTACTGGATTGTGACCCATTTCTTCAACAATTAAGCTGGCTGTTGCCTGATCGATGATATCTGATTCGCTTGCCAATTCACCCATTTTCATGAGCAATTTAGTCACTTCGCGAGCTTTAACAGCCATACGTTGTGCCAAATCTGAAACGGTGATTTGCTCGCTAATCTCAACATCATAAATGATTTTTTCAACAGGCTTTTCGAACTTATGCTGCGATGCTTGTGCTGAGCGTAAACCACTATTACGGTTTTTAATTTCACGCTCATCTTGATTCTTACGACGACGACCACGCGTACCAGTACTGCTAGCACCGCGCTTTATTTCGCGACGTTCTTTCTCAAATGATTCTTCTAATGCATCACCGACTAGACCTTCAGCCAATGGTTCATCTTTACGTACTTCAGTTACTGGCTGATCCGTATACTGACCTGCCATTTTACGCATTTGTTCAAGCGTACGCTTTTGCGCTTCTTCAGCTTGGGCGCGACGCGTTTTTGCTTCGATTTGACGGAGGCGTTCTTCTTCTACTTCACGCGCTTCGCGAACTTTGCGTTCAGCAGCCGTTTCAACTTTAGGCTTGGTTGCTGCAACTTTTTTCTTCGCTTTCTCTTTTTCTTTTACAATGATTTCAACGGCAGCATTTTTGCCACCTTTTTTGACCACCACTGAAGAGTTAGCAACTTTCGCACTTTTGCCATCAGAGCTTTTACTTGAGCCAAAACTGGTACGCATCGCAGCTAAGGTTGCTGCTTGACGTTCTTCAGCTTTTTTCTTAGTTTCTGCACGTTCCTCAGCTTCTTTTGCGGTACGGGCTTGGGCTTCAACTAAAGCCTGCTCACGTGCTGCCAATTCTTCAGCCATCTGTTCAGGATTTGGCTTCTCAAAGGTTTTCTTTTTACGCACTTCAACATTGACACTCTTTGATTTACCTGAAGAGCCGGTCACGCGAGCAGTGCTGGTCGTCTTAGATTTTAGGCTAATACGGCGCTTTTCTTGCTGACCATGACTTTGTTTTAAATACGTCACCAACTTTTCTTGCTCAAGTTCGGTGACTAAGTCATCCTCACTACGAGCAGGCAGCCCAGCATCTAGCAATTGCTGCTGTACAGCACTTGCGGCTTTGCCTACCATATCTGCCAGTTCTTTGACGGTCTTATCTGCCATTGATTATCACCTACTGTCTATTGTTTGCTATATGTTCAATTCAATTATTGGCTACAAATGATTGCGTTAAAAGGAATAACTGGCTGTTTATAAACTCAATTATCCGCATTTTATGTCGCTAGCATATCACCAAAAGACAGCGATATGCAGTTAACGCCTATTCATCGAACCAAGATTCCCGAGCCTTCATAATCAGCTGTCCTGCTGTTTCAGCATCTAAGCCTTCGATATCTTCCAAATCAAATACTGCTTGTTCAGCCAAATCATCAACGGTAATGATGTCGTTTTGTGCCATTTTATAAGCCCAACTGACCGTCATACCCTCTAGATCTTGCAGCTCTTGACTCGGCTCTTTCATATTTTGTTGTTTTACCAATTCATCCGCGATCACAACTTCTTTCGCACGCTCTTGAATCATATCAATGGCTTCATCATCTAAGCCTTCAATATCATAAAAGGTATCGGCAGGCACATACGCCACTTCTTCGATACTGGTAAAACCAATATCAACCAGCGCTTGCGCCAAATCTTGATCCACCTCTAAGCGCTCATAAAAAAGCTTAATATAGACTTTTGATTCATTTTCTTGGCGCTGCTGATATTCTTCTTCTAGCATCATGTTAAGCTTATAACCAGTCAACTCTGACGCTAAGCGTACGTTTTGACCTTGTGAACCAATAGCACGTGCCAATTGATCATTGGTAGCAAATACGATATCAGCTGTCTTAGTATCTTCATCTAGAATGATACTGCTTACATCAGCAGGTTCAAGCGAGCTGATAATATATTGCGCAGGATCATCTGACCATACGACGACATCAATGCGTTCGCCATCGAGCTCTTGCTGAACCGCTTGAATACGCGTACCGCGCATACCAATACAAGCGCCAACCGGATCGATACGATGATCATTGGTTTTAACCGCTATTTTAGCACGAGTACCTGGCAGACGAGCAACATTACGAATCTCAATGATTTGCTCGGCAATTTCTGGCACTTCTTTTTGCATCAATGCAGATAGCATCTCAGGACGTGTACGCGATAATAATATTTGCGCGCCACGATTCTCACGGTTCACATGGTATAAGATAGCATTGATACGTGATTTTGCTCGTAATTGCTCACGTGGCAACATCTGATCACGTGACAAATAGCCTTCGGTATTATCACCTAAATCAACGATATAACCATCACGGGTCTGTTTTTTGATTTCGCCATACATCATCTCACCAACGCGCGGCTCAAAAGCATCGGCAACAAGCGCACGCTCTGCTTCACGAATTTTTTGGATAATGACTTGTTTCGCTTGCGTGGCAGCAATGCGACCGAATTCAATCGATTCGATCTGCTCTTCCTTAATATCACCGATAGACCACTCTTCTTGGTCAAGATCGGTAATTGCCAACTGGCAAGCAGGCATTTCATGGTCTTCATCAGCCACAACAGTCCAGTAACGATAGGTATCATAATCGCCTGTTTCACGATTAATTGCCACGCGCACTTCTACTTCCGGCTGATCGGTATAAACTTTTTTCTTGGTCGAAACCACCAAAGCGTCTTCTATAGCTTCAAAGATGTCTTCAGGATTTAAGCCTTTTTCATTACTGACGGTTTCAACTACCGTTAAGATTTCACGACTCATGCTATACCTGTCCTATCATTTTATAATTGGCTTCAATGTTGTCAGTGCTGAATCAATAGCTTATAACTATGTTCAGCGACTTACTATTTCGAAAGTTACGGTTAGATACTTATCTGTTATAGCTATACGCTAATACCTTTATAACAAAGCTGTTACGCCAACGCCTCTAAAGTAATTTTTTAGACCATGACTGAGTCAGCAATGATTAAGTAAGTAATAACTAAGCGTCTTCATATATTAAATTAGCTTTATCGATATTGCTCAATGCAATGTCAAACTGCTCGCCGTCTGTTGCGGTCAAAGTCAAGTTTGTAGCATCAATACTGTTTAAAATACCAGTCACTTTGCGGCGTTTTTTATCGCCTTCACCAATTGCTTGAATCAAACGTAAGCTTACTGTCTGTCCAACATAATCATGCATCTGCTCATCAGAGAAAAAAGCACGATCAAATCCGGGTGACGAGACTTCTAAGATAAATTCGCCAGCAATAGGGTCATGCACCTCTAATATACCGCTAACCTGATGATTAACCGCTGCGCAGTTTTCGATGGTTACCTGTGTACCTTGAGCTTGCTCTTCTGGCAATGCTTCAATATAGATACGCAATAATGAGCGTTGACCTTGCGGTACAAATTCAACACCCCACAACGCCACGTCACAAGCAGCAACGGCTGGGGCAATAATCGCGGTCAATTCTGTTACTTTGGTCGAAAGTTTCATAATCTGTTTATATCTTCCTAATCACTTAGTTATTATATTAAGTGAATTATATAATGGGTGGGTATGTTTTTTTAAAGAGTTAGGTAAGATTACTTTAATATAGTTAATTTTCAGTGTGTCTGACGAAGTTGATATAAGTATTGTTGTTGCTATCAAGCTCAATGTTGCTATGACCTAATTTTATTCTATTATAACCCTTATATATATAAGGCTAAATAATTAGCACGCCATAAAAAGCTAATACAGACATTCATCATAGGAAATAGGGATAAAAGAACATAGCCTTCATCATGATAAGCTAAGAGGTGGCGATTGCTGGACGCTGTAAATCAAAAGCTTAGCATATATATGACAAATACCGAGATAACACCAACCGTTAGATACAAAAAAACCCACAAACATTATGGTGGGCTGATTGTTACTGACAAATTTAGGTTACAAAACATCAGTATAAAAAGTGGTAGCGGGGGCTGGATTTGAACCAACGACCTTCGGGTTATGAGCCCGACGAGCTACCAGACTGCTCCACCCCGCATCAATCTAGAACGCACATTATAGGTAGGTTTGATACAACTGTCAATCTTTATTTTAAAATAACTTAAATTAAAAATCTCGTTGCTACAATCTCTAACCCCACGCGGTGCTGCGTGTCACAAACTTGGTGCGATTGGGGGGACTTGAACCCCCACAGCTTGCGCCACCACCCCCTCAAGATGGCGTGTCTACCATTCCACCACAATCGCTTATCTAGCTACTTAATCATGCTGCTTTTTACTTATATGCTGCTTATATTAATAACCATGAGGACGATTATCATCAGTAAACTGCGCTAAAAGCAGGCAAGCATTGTAAAACTAACTTATACAAATTGCAAGGGCAGCTCATAAAAATGCGTCTGTTACACTGCCTAGTACTCTGCAATATTTAAAACTATCAACATAAATTGTGCAGTATTAATCATTGAATGAGTACAATGAGTAACATTAATAAGTTACTGACTATTACCAGTTAATGGACGCGGGGTTTGTGGCACTGATACCGGCGCATCTAAACGAAACTGGTCATCAGCTTGCTTCCGGGCTTGTACGGCTAGCGTCATACTGGTCACAAAGAAGATGGCAGTCAATACGGCAGTGGCACGAGTTAAAAAGTTGGCCGTACCCGCTGCACCAAATACGGTACCTGAGGAACCGGCACCAAAAGAAGCCCCAGCATCTGCCCCTTTACCATGCTGTATCAAAATCAAGCCGATCATGGCAATCGCCACAATAATGTGCAGGGCTAATATAAATGTATACATGGTGTCCTCTTGTGCCGCGTAATAACGACGGATAACGGTAGTGAAATCTTACAGTTGCAACAATGACGATAAAGGACAATGCGCTTAACTGATGCTATTAAATTGAGAATATTAAATAAGGCGCATTGTACACGATTGCAAGGTCACTATTAAAGTGACTTGTCATAATTTATAACCAACCATTCATATAGCTGTCATAGTATTAATAGCAATAGCAAAAGTTGCGAGGCAGCTTTATCTATTTTTCTATATTGGCATTAATCGTTAATAGAGTAGCTACTAAGCTTTAGCACGGGCGAAAGCATCGGCAATAGTTAGAAAGCTCTCAGCATTTAAAGCCGCGCCACCAACTAAGGCACCATTAATCATTGGACTTGCTGCAAAATTATCGGCATTAGCAGCATTAACACTACCGCCATATAAGACGTTGATATCAGCAAGCGGGGCGGCAAAACTAGCCACGGTTTGCTTAATATATTCGTGAGTCGCGCTGACTTCGGCAACCGTAGGTACTTTACCCGTACCAATTGCCCATACCGGCTCGTAGGCGATAATCAAGCGCTTAGCAAGAATGTCAGCACAGTCAGCAGTTTGCTCTGCTTGTTGTAATAGTGTTGGTATCACTGCCAATTGTTCTGTTAACACGTCAAGCGTTTGCTTAGCATCATACTGGGCTTGGGTTTCACCAACACAAAAAACAATGCCTAAATCTTGTGTAAGGGCATTGCGCATTTTTTGTACGAGGATATCGTTACATTCTTTATGATACTGTCTGCGTTCTGAGTGACCTAATAGTGTCCATGTCGCGCCAGCATCTGCTATTTGTTCAGCAGAGCAATCACCGGTATATGCGCCAATACTTGCGCTATGAGTGCTGATATCTTGCGCGGCGCACAACAGCGATGAATCTTGCAAGCGAGCGCTTACCGTTGCCAAATGAATACAGCTGGGCGCAACCATTAATTGGCAGGTTTTTTTGTCAAATTCTTTGGCGGTGGCGCTTAACAATGCATCCGCAAGTGCCATCGCGTCATGATTCGTTGCCGGATTTTGTTTCCAATTACCAATTACCCAAGCTTGCATTATTCATCTACCTTGTATCTATTGTCGTGCCGATGCGGCTGATATGCGCGCAAGTATAACAAATATTTGTCAACTGCTATAGTATAGGTCATATTCTCTTATCAATTTGATTCTACCTATTATTAGGATGAGCTATTACAGTCAACTATTATGCCCATGTTAATATCTGGTTTTTTAGTTGGCTATGATTGACTGGCATAAAACCATACTTTTTAGCATTATATAACTGTCATGATTCTTGCATCTATTTTGACTATCTTTGCCGTTTTTTTGTATATATTAGGATTAAGGAGCAGACTTTATGTCTACTATAAACAGTAAGTTTGTTGGTTTGCCACAGCATTTAATTAATGAGGGTATTCTGAGCGAACCCCTCTTAAAATCAGCACAAGTAGAGGCAAAGCAGCAACAAGTCGGGCTGGTTCCTTACTTGGTAGACAATAAGATGGTGAGTGCATCCCTCTTAGCTCAGCTGTTATCAAAAGCATTTGACAATCCCTATTTTGATCTCAATGCACTCAACAATGAGCACATTCCTAAAGATTTGGTCGATGAGAAAATTGTACGCAAATTCAATGCATTACCTATCTTTAAGCGTGGTCAACGCTTATTTGTAGCCCTTAGCGACCCCACCCGCATCGATGCTATTGATGCTATTGCGTTTAACTCAAGATTGCCGGTAGAAACGGTGGTGGTTGAGGAAGACAAGCTAAAACAGCGTATCGAAAATTTGTATGCCAATACCATGCAAAGTATGGATAGCTTTTCTAATAGCGATTTGCATGTTGATTTTGAAGATGGGGTAGAAGCGGATAATGAAACCACATTAAATGATGGTGTTGATGAGGCGCCGGTCGTGAAGTTTGTGAATAAAATGCTGGTTGATGCTATTCGTATGGGCGCGTCCGACTTACATTTTGAGCCTTATGAGAAAACCTACCGCGTACGCTTTCGAGTCGATGGGGTCATGCAAAAAATGGCAAATCCACCCGTACAGTTGGCGCAAAAAATAGCGGCGCGCCTCAAAGTGATGTCGCAAATGGATATTTCTGAGCGACGCGTGCCACAAGATGGACGTATTAAGTTAAAATTATCAAAGTCCAAAGCCATTGATTTTCGGGTAAACTCGTTGCCCACGCTGTTTGGTGAAAAAATCGTGCTGCGTATCTTAGATCCTTCATCAGCAATGCTCGGTATTGAAGCGCTGGGCTATGAGCCGGATCAAAAAGAGATGTTTTTGGAAGCCTTACATAAACCGCAAGGCATGCTACTGATTACTGGACCCACAGGTTCTGGTAAAACGGTCTCGTTATATACCGGTATTAATATCTTAAATACCGGCGATACTAATATCTCTACCGCTGAAGACCCGGTAGAGATCAACCTTGAAGGTATCAATCAGGTCAACGTCAATCCAAAAGTCGGCTTAACCTTTTCAAACGCACTAAAGTCTTTTTTGCGTCAAGACCCTGATATTGTGATGGTTGGAGAAATTCGTGACCTTGAAACGGCAGAGATTGCGATTAAAGCGGCGCAAACTGGACATATGGTGCTCTCAACCTTGCACACCAACTCCGCGCCTGAAACCTTAACACGCCTTAGTAATATGGGTGTTGCCTCCTTTAATATTGCCACTTCAGTGAATTTGGTTATCGCGCAACGACTGGCGCGACGCCTTTGCAAAAGCTGTAAGAAACCAATCGATATACCAAAAAACAGCCTTCTAGAATTAGGATTCACGGCTACCGACTTAGATAATCCTGACCATACTATTTATAAGCCAATTGGCTGTAGCGAATGCCGTGATGGTTATAAAGGTCGCGTGGGTATTTATGAGGTGATGAAAATCAGCCCTGATATCTCGCGTATTATCATGGAAGGTGGTAACGCTATCGATATCAAAGATGCCGCGCTAAAGAACGGCTTCCGTGATTTGCGCCGCTCCGGTATTTTAAAGGTATTACAAGGGGTGACCAGTATTCAGGAGATGATGCGCGTGACTTCTGAATAAGCAATGGTAACCATGAGCAATACTTATCATCTTAGACTAGAATAGTGTTGACTAAAAATGTATAGTTTTACCGGTTAATCATCAGATCAATCTCAAGTCTGTTATTTTTTATTTTAGAGTGGCGCTGTCACAGGCGTATACCACTCTATGATGCTGATTTATCTGGCAACATCGCCAAAATTTGAGGTGCTATTATGGCAAAAGCAAAGACTGACAGTCTGTTAGACTTCGTGTATGACGGGGTCAATCGACGCGGTCAAAAGGTAAAGGGAGAGACCACCAGCCGTAGCTTGGAGCTTGCAAAAGCCACCCTGCGCAAACAAGGTATTACGGTTAAATCCATCAAAAAGAAATCAAAACCTTTATATACCTTTAAAAAAGCCATCAAACCCATTGATATTGCTATTTTTGCCCGTCAATTAGCGACCATGATGAAAGCGGGCGTACCGCTGACCCAATCGTTTGAGATTGTTGCGGACGCACTCGATAATCCAAGCATGAAAGAATTGGTGCTACAAATCAAAACGGATATCGAAGCAGGTGGCACCTTTGCCTCAGCGCTGCGCCGTCATCCGCGTTACTTTGATGATTTATTCTGCTCTCTTGTTGACTCAGGTGAGCAGTCAGGTGCGCTTGAAACCATGCTAGAGCGCGTTGCCACTTATAAAGAAAAAAGTGAGTTGCTAAAGGCTAAAATTAAAAAGGCGTTAAAATACCCCATCGCTGTTATTGTCGTAGCGGTTATTGTGACCATTATTCTTCTGATTAAAGTCGTGCCCGTATTTTCAGGTTTGTTTGAGTCCTTTGGTGCTGAGCTGCCCGCGTTTACGCAAATGGTAGTCACCATGTCCGAGTGGATGCAGGCATGGTGGTTTGTATTAATTGTGCTGATTGGCGGCGCGATTATTGGCTTTTCTGAGGCGAAAAAACGCAGCAAAAAATTTCGCGATTTCTTAGACCGTTTAACCTTAAAAGTGCCGATATTTGGCAATATCGCTTATCAAGCCATTATTGCCCGTTTTTCTCGTACCTTAGCGACTACCTTTGCCGCTGGCGTGCCGTTAATTGATGCGTTGGATTCTACGGCTGGCGCGACCAATAATGTGGTGTTTTACAATGCCACCCAGCAAATCAAAAACGATGTGTCGACGGGTCAGCAATTACAGTTTTCCATGCGTAGTACCAATCTATTTCCAAGTCTGGCGATTCAGATGGTGGGTATCGGTGAGGAATCTGGTAGCTTGGAGGAGATGCTCGATAAGGTGGCGGTATATTATGAAAACGAGGTAGATAATGCCGTTGATGGCTTGACCAGCTTGATGGAGCCGCTGATTATGGCGGTGCTTGGGGTGTTGGTCGGTGGCTTGGTCATCGCCATGTATTTACCCATTTTCCAAATGGGTGCGGTAGTAGGTTAACGACTAATTATAGGGCAGTCAGCGGATGGAATTGATAGCATTATTACAAGATAATATGGGCGTTGCGCTCTTAGTATTTGCGTTGCTTGGGCTTTGCGTGGGCAGCTTTTTAAATGTGGTGATTCACCGTATACCGCTAATGATGCATTACGCTTGGCGCCAAGAGTGCAGTCAGTTTTTAGCGCAGCAAGCCGATATGCCTGCTGAACCGGCTAAGGAGCTGACTGATATTGTGGCAACTGATATACCTATCACTTTAAGTAAACCAGCATCGCGCTGCCCACATTGTGCTCATAAAATCAGTTGGACTGAAAACATTCCGCTGGTCAGCTGGTTGCTATTACGCGGACGCTGCTCTAACTGTAAAGCCCGTATTAGCGTGCGTTATCCTATTGTTGAATTGGTCACCGCCCTATTGTCAGCATTGGTCATTTATCATTTCGGGGTGAATGCTACTGGATTGTCCGCCTTGGTCTTAGTATGGACGCTGATTGCGCTGACGGGGATTGATTTTGATACTCAGTTGTTGCCGGATCGCTTAACCTTTCCGCTAGCAGGATTAGGGCTGGCAGTAAATTCACAAGGCTGGTTTGTGAGTCCAACTCAATCGATTTGGGGCTTATTATTAGGCTTTTTATCACTGTGGGTGGTGGTAAAAGTATTTTATTTGATTACGAAAAAACATGGGATGGGGCAAGGCGACTTTAAATTATTGGCGGTATTAGGGGCATGGCTTGGACCGATGATGTTGCCGTTAATTATCTTATTATCCTCTTTAATTGGCTCTATCGTCGGTATTATTTTGCTTAAAAAACAAGGGGAAAGCCGCCCGTTTGCCTTTGGACCTTATATTGCTATTGCGGGCATCATTGCCTTATTATACGGCACAGATATCGTGAATGGCTATTTGGGCATGTATCCGTAGTCGCCCTAACATCCTGAACGCCTAATATCTTGAACTACCGAGTCAGTCTAACGCCAGTCACTTTAAGGCTAGATTCTTTATCGTTATAGTTTGAGTTTGAGATTGAGATTAGTTGAGCCTGTCTCCATAACTTATTCTTTATCCACTCTCCTCACCCTATTCTATCATTCAAATAAGTCACTTCTATGTCAACAAACTATAGTAAAACGCCTCAGCACGTGGTTGATAATGCCAGTATGATACCTCAACAAGACAATAGCAAAAATGACCATACGGCGTTAAAAAAGACGCTGGTAGTCGGTTTGACTGGTGGTATCGGTAGCGGTAAATCCGCAGCAAGTGACTGGTTTGCCCAGCAAGGGATTGATATTATTGATGCCGATGTGATTGCGCATGAAGTGGTCGCAAAAGGCAGTGAGACCTTGCACAAAATTCAGAAAAAATTCGGTGACTGGGTATTAAATCCAGTAGGGGAGATGGATCGAGCAGCGGTGCGCAATCACGTGTTTAGCCATCCTGAAGCACTAATAGAGCTTGAATCTATCACTCATCCAGCAATACGTGAGGCGGCAAAAGAACAATTACTTATTTGCACTTCACCGTATATCGTACTATCAGCGCCGCTATTAATTGAAGGCGCAGAAGCTGGATTGGCAAATTTATGCCAGCGTATTTTGGTCATGGATGTCGCTGAAGACACTCAGCTTGCGCGAGCGAGTTTGCGTGACGATCAAAGCATGACCAAGATTAAAGCGATTATGGCGAATCAATTGGACCGCGCGGCACGCAATCGCCATGCTGATGATGTCATTATTAATGAAGGGGATGTGGCGGCGCTACACGCTCAGTTAGCACCGCTGCATCAAAGCTATCTTACCCTTGCGCAGCAGCTAGCGTACGCTGCCGATTAACCTCATACAGTGCCATACCGGTAGCGACGCTGACGTTTAGGCTTTGCAAATTGCCGTGCTCGTTGCCTGACATCGGAATATAAACCAGCTCATCACAGCTCTCTAGGGTGAGCCTACGCATACCCTCGCCTTCTGAACCCATAATCAGTGCCGTTTTGCCGGTCAAGTCAGCCGCATGTATTGGCTTGGCATCGGCATTAAGCGCGGTGCCAAATACAAAAACTCCAGCATCTTTAATATGCGCTAATGCTCGTGCTAAATTGGTCACACTAATAATCGGCATCATCTCAGCCGCGCCGACCGATACTTTAGCAACGGTTGGCGTCAAGCTTGCGGCATGATGCTTGGGACAAATAACCGCATCAACACCCATTGCCACAGCAGTACGCAAACAAGCACCAAAATTATGCGCATCGGTAATCTGATCCAATACCAACAATAAACACTGGTCACGCGCAATGATGGTATCTAACACCGCCTCATTTGCAAAGCCCAAGGGACGAGCATGCATCACCACCCCTTGATGCTGCGGGCTGCCGCATAATTGGGTCAGCTTTTCTTTTTGCGTGGGCTGTAAACTGATGCCCTGTGCTTGAGCTTGCGCCATGATTTCTTGTACATGACTGTCCGTCTCGCGCCCTTGTTGCACAAAAAGGCTGAGCGCATCGGTCGGGCGATATGCAAGTAACGCTTCAATAGCATGAATGCCGTAAAAATAAGTAGGTTTTGCCATAACATGCCTGCTGATTAAAAAAGGACTACCGCTCATGCGATAGGAGGTAGATACTGCGCTAGAGTATGGACTATAGACTACTTGCCCAACTGCCTAACCTTCTAAATGACAGACATATTGGACAATTTCTTCAGTACGTAAGCTAAAGCCACTATTGCCTTCAACCACAAACGATTGACCCGCGCGGTAATAGCTGTAGTCTTCTTCGCCATCGATTTTGACTTCGCACTCGCCGCTGATGAACTCGATACGCTCGGACGTATTGGTACTGAACTGGTAATATTCAACACTGCTATCACAGGGTAAAATGACGCCTAATGTCTTATGGCGACCGTCTTCAAACATAATGGTATGGCTAGAACAGCGACCATCATAAGTAATCGTGGCCTGCGCATTGACTGTCACGTTAGTAAATTGTGCGGCTGTCATAAAGACCTCCTTATCAAATAATTGTGGCTAAACTAAAAAATAAGTGACTGATTATCAGGGCTTACTTCAGAACAATTCTTAAAAAGCACTTAAACATTGTTAAAAAACTACTGTTAAAAAAATTTGGCAACATGCCCAGCACCCATGACTTTCCCACACTAAAACAGCAAGCAAACAAGACATCTGAGCCTTATTTACTCGCCGTCTGTCAATTCCAACAATTAATGTCAAATTCCAAGAATAGATGTCAAAAATCTATCTTCAGCCTTAGATTCTCTGTTAA